>JBNKVZ010000129.1:0-13736 GCA_050299455.1 Thalassospira sp. | reverse complement strand
CCCGGCATGGTGGAGTCGGTCTTCGATCCATTCCAGTGCTTTCATTGGTTTCCTGCGGCCTTTTTTGGGGGGATGTTTCGCGTTAAGGCTGTAACATCTTAGCTATGTGATGCCAAAATGCGCTGGGCAATTTCCACTTCCAGATCCGCGGGATAAGCCCAAAAACCCGGTTTAAAGGACGCTGCCCCGCCCGATGCCAACCAGTCAATCCCGCGTAACAGAATGGCGGAAAACGGATCAAACAAATCCTTGCCCGACCCGCCCATGCCCGGCGCCAGGTTAAGCAGGCTACCCCGGTTGAGCAAATAAACCTGTTTATCCGCGCTTAGATCGAACCGTTCGATATGGCGGCGCATGCGGGTGCGCGGCAGGGTATCAAGCCAGGCCACATCAATTTCAGTATTGGAATGGCCAACATTGACCAAAACCGCCCCGCGCCGCACCTGTGCAAGCTGTGCCTTGCCCAAAATCCCCGACAGGCCGGTGGCCGTGACAATAATGGCATTGTTTTTAAGGCCGGTTTCAAGGTCCACCACGGCACAACCATGATGCTGGGCCTCCAGCGCACGTACCGGGTCACGTTCAGCAACGGAAACAACCGCCCCCAAATTGCGTGCCCGTTCAGCCACCCCGCGCCCGACCGGTCCAAAACCAATCACCAGCACCGTGCGGCCATACAGGGCCAAACCCGTGACGTTGGAAAAAACCGGCCACATTTCCTGGGCCACATGGTGGCGGTTATGCAGGCGGTCCTTGATCGCGATGTCGTTCCAGTTAAACACCGGGAAAGTCAAATCCAGCTTTTCCACCCGATGAACACCGGTTGTCGTGGCCTCCAGCGCCCCTTCAACCTTGTGGCCTTTTTTAACAAATGCCTCAATCAGCTCCCCGCCCATATCGGCAATGATGTCGGCGGGTTCATCGCTCAGGATATCAATGCTTTTGGCATATTCTTCGGGCGTCATGCCCGAAAAGGCATGAACCTCCACCCCGTTGGCGGCCAGATAGGCGGCTGCCGCATCATCGGTGCTATCGGGGTTACAGGCACCCACCTTAACCCGTGCACCGGCCTGCACAAAGGGCAACAGGGTGGGAATGGTATCTTCCAGCACATGCTGAAAACTGACGATGGTTTTATCGCGCAGGTCACGTTTGGCAACATATCGGCCATAAGCCGCCGTTACCGGGCAAATCACCTCGCGCCAGGCAAGGGTTTCAGGGGTGATACTTGCTGCCAGGGCAGCATCCTTAATGCGGCTGGTCATGGTGTGGGGCCCATATTGAAATTAATCCTGCCGCCTTGGTAATCGCTCCGCATCGGAATGAAAAGTATTCTGATCAAACCGGCGCTAAATCAATCCCCCAACCAACAGGAAATTTCACCGACCCTTGCCCAAAGGGGCATGCCGGCCGGATCATTGCCCAAACGGACTTAATCACAATTTCAGCCCCGATTAACGCTAAAAATATTGGTCAGTGCACGACTGGACAGACCATAGGTCTGACGAATTTCTTCGCGGTTCATCCCCTTGGAATAATCGCCCATGATCATGGCCCGACGAATAGCTTCCGACACCCCCCACGGGGACGGAATTTCGACATATCCACTGCTGCTGGAAAAACACAAAATTCTCCTATGCAACCTATCCGAGATATTTAAATCCATTTTCCGGGCCAGATCCGCGCGGTCATTTTTAAGATAAATCTTGCGTCCGCCATGCTTGTAAATGAATTCAAGTGCCAAGCGAAATCCAAAATCCTCGATCAGTTCCGATACCAACCATGGCAATGATGCCATTATTAATGAACGATTTTCATTAAATAACATCTCCAGTTTCGCAAACGCCACCTGATCGTAAATCGGAAAACCCTTAAACATGTAACGGTCCATGTTACTGCCCTTTGTTCTGGGTCCCACCTCCAACACCTTCGCAATATTCAGAGTCCAACTCAGTGGAACTATTCCCGTTATACGGGAATTAAATTAATTTTATCAACTATAGAGATTTAAAATTTAATTTCACAAAACCCTAAGGGTGAATCATGGATTTCATCATGACTCTCGATATTGCCGTCAAAAATCTAAATTTCCTCAATAGCGCACAGCAGAAAGTCACTCTGGTAAAACCGGTAAAAAACGCCTCGTTGAATATGAGATTGGTGACCTTCGATCTACTCAAGAGTTTAAGGAACACCAAAATGCAAAACA
Organism: Thalassospira sp.; assembly: GCA_050299455.1. Classification (GTDB taxonomy): domain Bacteria; phylum Pseudomonadota; class Alphaproteobacteria; order Rhodospirillales; family Thalassospiraceae; genus Thalassospira. Next base: position 11,527 of record JBNKVZ010000129.1, on the reverse strand, counting down.
GTATTCGCAAGGGCCTGTTTTTTCTGGTTGCCCTTATCTGTGCCATCACACTTAATCACACCGCCGCCGCCGCAGTTGATTGCAACAATCTCGACCGGATGGTGACCATCAACAATGTTCACATCAATCAGCGCCATATCTTCTGCGGAGAAATCACCCGGAACCGGGCGGTTGGTTTTCACGCACAACCCAATGGCGACACACCGACAACCATCATCTTCGATGCCTATTCCTGGAAAACAGAGAATTCCAAATGGTTTGACCGACAAAACCGCTGGGCACAGGACGGCATTTATTATCTGTATGATTTCGAGGTTACCTACGGGCCTCATAACGCCTTCAAATCCCGCTCAACCATGTTCCCGGACCATTGCTCGAAAGAAAATGTTCTCAACGCGATCGCCCATGCCAGCGATCCGAACAACCATGACCTGTCCGGTCCTGGCTGCCGCACCTCTTTGGGGTCTGAATTCAGGATCAATGTCTTTTGGCTATATGACGCAACACTTGGCTGGTTTGTGAATACGGCCTATCCGACATACTGATGCCAAGATTACGTCCCCTCAGGCCCCAAAAACACGCAAGCCCCCCCAAGCCAGCGCCCACCACGCTGGCTTTCTTTTTGCGCAAAAACGGTCGCAGGACGCTTGATCACCCTCGCTACAGGCAACAAACCCTCACGCCCCGGTAAATTAAAGCAGGAAATTTCGCGTTCCCGTTACGGCAAACCTTGCCCTGCCCGGCAGATTGACGCAGCATAGCCGACCCGGTCCCCGCCGTTGGATGTTGGCACATGCCAGATCCCTGTGACGGACAAGGTGCCTTGCTTAAATACCGCGCCAGATTACATGTCAGGCAGGTTTTAACGGAGAAGGAAGATGGCAGCGTTTTTGCAAATCGGTGTTTTGCTGGCGATGGCGGCTGTCGGCATCATTTTGGTGCTGGGCATTATCACAATGGCCCGGGGCAAAAGTCCGCGCACATCAAACAAACTGATGCAATGGCGCATTATCGCCCAGGCCGGTGCCGTCGTCCTGCTGCTGATCCTTTCGGTCCTTGCCATCGGACATCACTAGGGGCCCCTTATTTCATCCGGCCGCGAACGGGCACATCCACACATCAACGGAAAATACTGCCAAAACATGGTTCAGCTTACACGAATTTACACCAAATCAGGTGACAAGGGTAAAACCGCCCTGGGCAATGGCACACGGGTTGCCAAAAACGATATTCGCGTTGCCGCCTATGGCACAGTGGATGAAACCAATGCCGTGATCGGTGTTGCGCGCCTGCATAGTGCACCGCATCCCGACATCGATACCATGCTTGCGCGCATTCAAAATGACCTGTTTGATCTGGGCGCGGATTTATGCACCCCCGGAGATGGCAGCGATGACAGCCCGGAACACCCGGCCCTGCGCATTACCGCCCGCCAGACCGAACGGCTGGAACAGGAAATTGATGAAATCAATGCCGGGCTCGACCCGTTGAAATCCTTTGTCCTGCCTGGCGGCACGGCTCTTGCAGCACAGTTGCATGTCGCCCGCACCGTATCGCGCCGGGCTGAACGCCTGATCGTGGAACTGGCTGGCATCGAAACCATCAACCCCGAAGCAGTGCGATATATCAACCGGTTATCCGACCATATGTTTGTTCTGTCGCGCCAGGCCAATAATGGCGGCAAAGACGATGTTTTGTGGCAACCGGGCCTGACACGATAATGCAAAAGATGGACAAAACCTCTGTTCAAGCCGGATTTTGTCCCTTATCAAGACAGGCAAAGGTTAAGTATTTTCAGTAAAGAAGTTATCGTTAACGTTAACCTCTTTACGTAAATTGACAATCTTGTGGATGGCAATTATTGTGCATCGCAGGGAAAACAGTAACACCGGGCATATGGACCCTTTCAGGTCGATATGCTCATTGCTTAGACAACAAAAACGAACAGGTCTGTCATGAAGGTTCTTGTCGCCGTTAAGCGCGTTGTGGATTACAACGTCAAGATCCGTGTCAAACAGGACCAGTCAGGCGTTGAACTTAACAACGTCAAGATGTCCATGAACCCGTTTGACGAAATTGCCGTTGAAGAAGCCGTCCGCCTCAAGGAAGCCGGTACCGCCACCGAGGTGGTCGCCGTATCCCTGGGTGTGAAGCAATCCCAGGAAACGCTGCGTACTGCCCTTGCAATGGGTGCGGATCGCGCCATTCTGGTTGAAAGCGACGACGAATTGCAGCCGCTGGCCGTTGCCAAGCTGCTTAAGGAAGTTGTGGCCAAGGAAAGCCCGGATCTGGTGATCCTGGGCAAACAGGCCATTGACGACGACGCCAACCAGACCGGCCAGATGCTGGCTGCCCTTCTGGGCTGGCCGCAGGGTACCTTTGCTTCCAAGGTTGCCATTGCCGATGGCAAAATGGATGTCACCCGCGAAGTTGACGGCGGCCTGGAAACGGTGAAGCTGGACCTTCCGGCCATTGTCACCACCGACTTGCGCCTGAACGAACCGCGCTATGCCTCGCTTCCGAACATCATGAAAGCGAAGAAAAAGCCGCTTGAGACCATGACACCGGCCGATTTGGGTGTTGAGACGGCACCGCGCCTCAAAACATTGAAGGTGACGGAACCGCCAGTACGTGAAGCCGGCATCAAGGTTGGCGATGTCGCCGAACTGGTCGACAAGCTTCGTAACGAAGCCAAAGTAATTTAAGCGGGGGCAAGTCCTATGAGCATTCTTGTTATTGCCGAACACGACAATACCGAATTGAAGGGCGCGACCCTTTGCACCATCGCCGCTGCCAAAAAGATTGGTGGTGACATCACGGTTCTGGTTGCCGGTGAAAACTGTGCCGCCATCGCCGATGAAGCCGCCAAGGCCGAAGGCGTTTCCAAGGTTCTGCTGGCCGACAATGCCGCTTATGGTCATGCGCTGGCTGAAAATCTGGCCGGCCTGGTCACGGAACTGGCCGGGGATTACAGCCACATTCTGGCCGCTTCCTCGACCACGGGCAAAAACTTCATGCCGCGTGTTGCCGCCTTAAAGGATGTTGCGCAGATTTCCGACATCATCGATGTTGAAAGTGCCGATACCTTTGTGCGGCCGATTTATGCGGGCAACGCGCTTGCCACCGTGCAGTCCTCCGACAGCCTGAAACTGATCACGGTGCGCACCACGGGCTTTGATCCGGTTGCTGGCGAAGGTGGCTCGGCCAGTGTTGAAAACATCTCGATTGCATCGGATTTTGGTAAATCCAGCTTTGTTGGTCAGGAACTGACCGAGTCGGAACGCCCGGAACTGGCGGCAGCCTCGGTTGTGATCTCTGGCGGGCGCGGCATGGGGTCAGCTGAAAACTTCCACCTGATCGAGCCGATTGCCGACAAACTGGGCGCAGCCATTGGCGCATCACGCGCTGCGGTTGATGCGGGATACGCGCCGAATGACTGGCAGGTTGGGCAGACTGGCAAAGTTGTTGCACCGCAGCTATACATTGCGGTAGGCATTTCAGGTGCTATTCAGCACCTTGCCGGGATGAAGGACAGTAAGGTCATTGTCGCGATCAACAAGGACGAAGATGCGCCGATTTTCTCGGTCGCCGATTACGGACTTGTTGCGGACCTGTTCGAGGCCCTTCCCGCACTGGCGAGTGAACTCGACAAATAGTCAAATCCTTCTTGGATAAGGATGAGTGGGGAAACATGGCTTCATTAGAAGATATCAAAACAGTCGGTGTTATCGGTGCCGGTCAAATGGGCAACGGAATTGCCCATGTGGTCGCACTGGCCGGCTATGACGTCCGCCTTCTTGACGTATCTGAAGAAGCGCTTGAAAAGGCGCTGGGCCAGATCGGCAAGAATATGGACCGTCAAGTCAGAAAAGAGATGATCTCACAAGCGGACAAGGATGCTGCCCTGGCCCGGATTACCACCGGGGTGGAATATTCTTTCCTGTCTGATTGTAATCTCGTTATTGAAGCCGCGACCGAAAACGAAGAGATCAAAAAGCAGATCTTCAAGTCGCTGTGCCCGGTCCTGGGGCCGGACGCGATTATTGCGACCAACACTTCGTCCATTTCGGTCACGCGTCTCGCATCCTATACTGACCGTCCGGCAAAATTCATGGGCATGCACTTCATGAATCCTGTGCCGCTCATGAAACTGGTTGAACTGATCCGTGGCATCGCCACCGATGAGGCAACCTACCGCACCATTCATGAATTGACGAAAAAACTGGGCAAGGACACGGCAAGTGCCGAAGACTTCCCGGCCTTTATCGTCAACCGCATTTTGCTGCCGATGATCAACGAAGCCGTCTATACCCTGTATGAGGGTGTGGGCAATGTGCAGTCGATCGACACCGCATTGCGCCTTGGCGCAAACCACCCGATGGGGCCGCTGCAACTGGCGGACTTCATTGGTCTGGATACCTGCCTGTCGATTATGCATGTCCTGCATGATGGCCTGGCCGATACCAAATATCGTCCCTGCCCGCTTCTGGTCAAATATGTCGAAGCTGGCTGGCTTGGCCGCAAGGTGGGCCGTGGCTTCTATGACTATTCCGGCGACGAACCGGTGCCAACCCGCTAATCCGGGTGCAAAACCACATCAAAGGCCATCGTTCCCGGAACGGTGGCCTTTTTCATTTTGCGCGTCATCGGCCCGATTGCGGAACTTTTGCAATCAAAGAGGTTGATATTACGGGCTGAAGTTGTACTCCTGTTAACAAGAAAACAAGCGGGAGGCAGGCATCATGTTCATGGGAATCGATGTAGGCACATCAGCCGTCAAGGCGTTGCTGATGGATGACGCATCGGCCATCGTCGCCGAGGCCGATATGGCCCTGCCAATTAGCAATCCCCATCCTTACTGGAGCGAACAGAACCCCGCCGACTGGTGGGAGGCCACCCTGCAGGCCATTGACCTGATCATGAAGGACAATGAAGAAGCCCTTTCACAGGTTCGCGCCATTGGTCTTTCCGGGCAAATGCATGGTGCCGTGGTTTTGGGCGCGGATGACACCCCGTTACGCCCCGCCATTTTATGGAATGATGGCCGCGCAAAGGCCGAATGTGACGACCTTGAAGCCGCCCTTCCCGGCCTGCCTTTGCGCGCCGGGGTGGTTGCCATGTCGGGCATGACAGCGCCCAAAATCATGTGGCTGCGCAAACACGAACCCGATGTGTTCGAGGCGATTCGCACCGTAATGCTGCCCAAGGATTATATCCGCCTGTGTTTGTGCGGGGAAAAGGCCACCGAAATGTCCGATGCTGCCGGTACCCTGTGGCTGGACGAGGAAAACCGCGCCTGGAATGACGAAGCCATTGCCGCAACCGGTTTGACCCGTGAGCAGATCCCGGCCCTGTTTGAGGGCAGCGACCCCACCGGCACGCTGCGTACCGAACTGGCCGAACGCTGGGGCATGGGCAAAAATGTGGTCATTGCCGGGGGTGGCGGCGATGCGGCAACCGGCGGCATGGGGGCCGGGGCGGTGACCCACGGGGCGGGCTTTATTTCGCTGGGCACGTCATCGCAGCTTTTTGTCGCCTCTGACCGCTATCGCCCGAAACCTGAATTGCTGCTGCACAGCTTTGCCCATGCCATCCCGGATCGCTGGTTTCAAATGGCGGTATTGTTAAACGGGGCCAGTTGCCTGGCCTGGATTTCGAAAATACTGGGCGAAAACCATATCGGCGACCTTTTGACCCGTACCGAAGCCCAGCACACAAAACCATCCGACCTGATCTTTTTGCCCTATCTCAGCGGGGAACGCACCCCGCATAACGACCCCTATGCCAGAGGTGTTTTCTTTGGTCTGGGCACCCATACCAGCCGGGAACAGATGGTACAGGCGGTGCTGGAAGGGGTGGCCTTTGCCCTGGCCGATGCGCAATCCTGCCTGCATGCAGCGGGCACTTATTGCGAGCTACCCGGCGTTATTGGCGGGGGCGCACGCAGCCTTTACTGGACGCAAATGATTGCCGACATCATGGGAACGCCCCTTGCCCGCTATCAGGGTGGGGCCAAGGGCCCGGCCTTTGGGGCGGCCCGCCTGGCCCGGCTCGCCCTGCGCGAGGGCACAATCGCGGAAATTTGCACCCCGCCAGCCATCGAAGATGTTTTAACGCCGGACCAAAACCGCCACGACCAATATCAACCCCGGCTGGCAAAGTTCCGCCGGCTTTATAATGCGCTGCGCAATGAATATCAGGACAACGCCGTTTAAACCGCGTTGTCCCGCCCGCGTCATTCCTGGGTCAGACGGGTGAAATAATCAATCACCGCCGGGTCGGTCCAGGGTGCAATCCCTTCGATATAGCCAATGATATTGCCATCGCGCCCGACCAAAATACTGGTGGGCAGCCCGCGCACCTTAAAGGAACGTGCCATTTTGCCTTTGGAATCAAGCGCTGTGCTTAGATGATGGATGTCATTTTCGGTATAAAATGCCTGCACATCCTTGGCCCCGCCCCGGTCCTGGCTGACGGCAAGAACACGAAACGGTTTATTGGCCATTTTATCGGCCAGTTCGTTTAAATCGGGCATTTCTTTCACACAAGGGGCACACCATGTCGCCCAAAGATTGACCAAAAGCACGGTGCCCTTGAAATCTTTCAGGTCGTGAATATTGCCGTTTTCATCGCTAAAGGCGGTATTATCGGGTAACGGCCCTGCATGTGTTTTGCTATCAAGCTTAGAAAGTTCGTCAGGGACATCCACATTGGCAAAGGCAGGGCTTGCATAAATGGCAGATATGGCGACAATCACGCCAAGTTTCATATATTGAAGCAGTGGCTTCACAACAAACACCTTTCAGACCAAAGCGAAAACAACATGACCGACCAGACCTCTGCCGACCAGAAAAACGCCAACGCCCTGTGGGGCGGTCGCTTTGAAGCAGGCCCTTCCGCCATCATGGAAGAAATCAATGCTTCGATCGGGTTTGACAAACGCCTGTATGCCCAGGACATTCAGGGGTCTAAAGCCCATTGCGCCATGCTGGTCAAACAAAACATCATTCCGGCTGAGGATGGCGACAAAATCATCGAAGGTCTAGACCGCATTCTTCAAGAAATCGAGAGCGGTCATTTCGTCTTTTCTGCCGCCCTTGAAGATATTCACATGAATGTCGAAAGCCGCCTGCGCGACCTGATCGGTCCGGCAGCAGGCCGCCTGCATACCGGCCGGTCGCGCAATGACCAGGTTGCCACCGATTTCAAACTGTGGGTGCGTGACGTTGCCTTGAATGACCTTGAAGCCGGCCTTGCCGGTTTGCAAGAAGCCCTGATCGGCCAGGCCGAAAAGCATGTTGAGACCGTGATGCCGGGCTTTACCCATTTGCAGGCGGCCCAGCCAGTGACATTTGGCCACCATATGCTGGCCTATGTTGAAATGTTTGGCCGGGATCGTTCCCGTGTGGCCGATTGCAAGGCCCGCATGAACGAAAACCCGCTGGGCTCGGCTGCCCTGGCAGGCACCCCCTACCCGATTGACCGCCACATGACGGCCGAAACCCTGGGCTTTGCCGGGCCGACCGCCAATTCGCTGGATGCGGTATCGGACCGTGACTTTGCCCTGGAATATCTCAATGCCGCCTCCATTACCGCTATGCACCTGTCGCGCCTGGCCGAGGAAATGGTAATCTGGTGTTCCGCCCAGTTCAAATTTGTCGGTATGTCGGACAAATTCTCGACCGGTTCATCGATCATGCCGCAAAAGCGTAACCCCGATGCTGCCGAATTGATTCGCTCGAAAATCGGCCGGATTGTCGGCTGTTACAATTCGCTGATGCTGTCGATGAAGGGCCTGCCGCTGGCTTATTCCAAGGACATGCAGGAAGACAAGGAACCGGTCTTCTTTGCCCATGACCATTTGGGCCTGTGTGTTGCTGCCATGACCGGCATGGTCGCCGATATGAAAGTCTTTGCCGATAATATGCGCAAGGCCGCCGGGGCGGGTTACATCACCGCAACCGACCTTGCCGACTGGCTGGTGACCGAATTGGGCATGCCGTTCCGCGATGCGCACCATGTGGTAGGCTCTACCGTGAAACTGGCCGAAACGCTGGGCTGTGACCTAGACCAGATCCCGCTGGCAGAACTGCAAAAGATCGAACCGAAAATTACCAGCGCCGTTTTTGATGTGTTAACCGTCGAAGCATCGGTTGCGGCACGCAAAAGCTTTGGTGGCACCGCCCCGGAACGCGTACGTGAAGCCGTTGCCGCGGCAAAGGAAAGGTTTTTGAAATGAAACATCAAACATCACGTCCTGGCACTCGTGCGCTGATCTTGGCGCTGGCTGTGACCATGGGCTTGGCCGTTGCCGCGTGTGGCAAAAAAGGCCCGCTTGAACCGCCAACGGATGCTGGCAAAGATTACCCCCGGAGCTATCCCAGCCAATGAACCATTTTGACTATATCGATGGCGTTTTAAGCGCCGAAGGCGTTTCAATACCGGAGCTGGCCGAACAGGTCGGAACCCCGTTTTATTGCTATTCCACCGCCACCCTGGAACGCCATTACAAGGTCTATGCCAGCGCGTTTGACGGGCTGGATGCCACGGTTTGTTATGCGCTTAAGGCCAATTCAAACCAGGCGGTGATTAAAACACTGGCAAAACTGGGGGCCGGGGCCGATGTGGTCTCGGTTGGCGAAATGCGCCGTGCCTTGCAGGCCGGGATTGCGCCGTCCAAGGTGATTTTTTCGGGCGTTGGCAAGGCCGATGCCGAAATGCGCGAGGCCCTGGAAGCCGACATCGCCCAGATCAATGTCGAATCGATCCCCGAACTGATCGAACTGAACCGCGTTGCCCTGGATATGGGCAAAAAGGCGCGCATTGCGCTGCGCATCAACCCGCATGTTGATGCCAAGACCCACGAAAAAATCGCCACCGGCAAGGCCGAAAACAAATTCGGCATCGACTGGACCCGCGCGATTGAGGTTTACCGCGATGCCGCCAAGATGGATGGCATCGAAATTACCGGTATTGCCATGCATATCGGATCGCAGCTGACCGACCTGACCCCGTTCCGCGAGGCCTTTACCCGCTTGGCAGGCATGGTCGAAGAATTGCGCACCCACGGGATCGAGATTAAAAACCTCGACCTTGGTGGGGGGCTGGGCATTGCCTATCAGGGTGAAACCCCGCCCCTGCCCGACGCCTATGGCCAGATGGTGCGTGAAACGGTCGGCCATCTTGGTTGCCACATCACCCTGGAACCGGGCCGCCTGATTGTGGGCAATGCCGGGATTCTGGTCGCGCGTGTCATGTATGTCAAAGATGGTGAAGCCAAACGCTTTGTTATCCTTGATGCGGCGATGAACGATTTAATCCGCCCGACCCTGTATAACGCCTATCATGAAATCATCGCGGTGAATGAAGCGGGTGATGGTGACAAGATGGCGAAGGTCGATGTGGTCGGCCCGATTTGCGAAACCGGTGATACCTTTGGCAAAGACCGCACATTGCCCGATAACCTGCAACCGGGTGATCTGGTTGCGGTTTGCTCGGCCGGGGCCTATGGCGCGGTGATGTCGTCGACCTACAATACCCGTGCCTTGACACCGGAAGTTCTGGTCAGCGGTGATAAATTTGCCATCATCCGGGAACGCCAGTCGATTGACGAACTGATCGGCCTCGATAAAATTCCCGGCTGGCTCGACTAGGGCTTACGGCCCGGAAATCCCGGCCAAATTTAAAGATGAATGTGAAAAGGACCGTGAATATCGCGGTCCTTTTTATATCTGATCACACGGTCTTTGCTTGACCTTGCGTATTACCTGTCCAAACTGTGAAGCAGGACCCATGACAGGACCGTTTGTGTGAATATGTTGGTCACTTCCGTTCGGCTGGAACGCAGCCTTATGCTGACACGTCATATTCTGACGTGGGAAAAAGTGTGGCCACGCCTGATCCCCATGCTGGCAATCATGGCAACTCTTTTGGGCCTGGCGCTGACCGGCATTCTCGCCCTTCTGCCGCCCTTTGTGCATATCGCCCTTCTGGCAGCCGCCGTCATTGGCATTGTCGTCGGGTCTTTCTTTATCTGGCGGGCATGGCAGGCCCCCACCCCTTTCGAGGTCATGGCGCGCCTGGAAGCCGCCAATCAATTGCCCCATACCCCAATCCAGAACCAGCTTGATGGCATTGTGCCGTCCGATGATGCGCTGACGTCCTATTTATGGCAGCGGCAATTGCGCGCAAACGCGGCACGCACCCAAAGGCTGCATTTGCCGCGCCCACGGGCCGTTCTGGCAAAAATGGACCCGTTTGGCTTAAGCGTTCTGCCGGTTCTGCTGTTATTTGTTGGCATTCTAAGTGCCAATGGCAAATATGGCGACCGCCTTGCCACCGCCTTTGATCCGATCCAGCGCCTTGGTGCGGCACGGTTTACCACAAGCCTGTGGGTCACCCCGCCGGCCTATACCGGCAAAATTCCGCGTACCATTAATGCGGCAACTGAAAACAACATCACCTATTTCACTGCCAATGAAACCGGCTTTGCCGCCCAACCCGCAACATCCGCAGGCTGGTCCCCACACCCGTTACCATCACGCCAATTCCCCGCGCAAAGGCAGGTTTCCCCATCTGGCACAATTGATTATGGCTTTGGCGCATTCCATAACAACGCCAATGACCAAACGACCAAGGATACAGACACACAAGCGGATGACATCAACCGGCATGTCCATTTGCGCGTTCCTGCCGGTACCATCCTGTCGGGCAATATTATCAGTGCCTGGAAACCCACCCTGATTTCCCCGGACGGGCACGAACGCACCCTGGGGGAAGAAAGCGGCGACAACACCTATAGCGTGGCAACACCGCTTAATGTGCCAGGGGACTGGAATATCACGGTTTGGGGCACCAGCCGCCTGACCCTGACGGTGGATATCATTCCCGATCTGCCGCCGGTCCTGGCATTTATCGCGCCGCCAACGGCCACCAAACGCGACCATGTGCATCTCGACTATATCGCCAATGATGATTACGGGCTGCGTAACCTGAAACTTGTCATCCGCCCACGACTGGAGGCCACCCCCGCCGCCCTGTATGGCCGGACCGATGCCCTTACCATCGACCTGACCGGCCCGGGTGCAAAGGATGGCGCGGACGATAGCCGCGATGACAATGCGACGCTGGATAACAGCCAACTTGCGCGCACAGCTGCGGCGACACAAACGATGGCAACGGACCCAACTTCTTCGTTGCGGGATGATGATGTGCCGGCCGTCAACAATTTGCACGGGCCGTATTTTTTAAACCTGATCGCGCATCCCTGGGCCGGTCTGCCGGTGAATTTGCAACTGGTCGCCACCGATAATGCCGGGCAAACGGCCAAAAGCGAAATTCAGTCAATCATTTTGCCGGAGCGGGAATTTACCCACCCGGTCGCGCGCAAGCTGATCGATATTCGCAAATTGCTGTTGCGTTATCCCGGACGGGCCCGCGAATGGCGCGACAGCCTTTATCCGGTTTTAAACGCCCCGCAGGCTTATGGGGGCGATATTGGCATCTTTCTGGGGCTGTCGGTGGCAAC
>JBNKVZ010000128.1:0-13789 GCA_050299455.1 Thalassospira sp. | reverse complement strand
TATCGAGTCTTGTGGCAAACCGTAATGGATCGACCTGTCACTATTTCCACACTTCAAAAGAGAGTTTCATATCATAGACTTATATGAACAGGCGAAGACGGACATTCATTGAAATATCCAAAATCTTGTCTTGGGCCAAACGGGCATGCAAATATTCGCCTGGGCCGGATTCTTAGCCCGCCTGTTTTTCAGTATAGTATTCAGGCTATTCTTTAGGCTGTTTATTTTTCGGCATTGTCATCTTTCAACAAAAAAACGCCACATTTTAAAGGGCGGATCACAGATGTTACTTGTGATAATTCCGCCCGTATGAGAAATTCAAAACAATATCAAAAAGTGGCGAACCGCCACAGACGTAGAAAAAACGTCATATTCCACACGGGATCACGAGGCCTGTAAAATGAAGAAGTCCGCACGTCGCGGTCTTACTGCGATCTGTATGCTGGGAGGTATTTTCTCCCTGCCCTTTGTCATGTTTTCTCCGATGATGTTTGACGCACCGGGATCAGAAGACAATATCTACCTGCATCTGCTGTTTGGCAGCGTGCTGCTATTCCCCTTAATGTCTTTTTGCGGTGCCTTTTTTCCCTGGCTATTGCGACGATGGGAATGGTCCGCCTGGTTTTTTCTGTTGCCGTTTTTCGGCACCGGATTTGTGATTTTCTCCGCAACACTTTTGCAAGTCAAATGCAGCGGCAATTTTGCCTGTGTTAGCTGATTTGACCGATTATCTTGCGCAGAACCAACAAAGGCCCGCCGATTTGGCGGGCCTTTGGCTTAGAGCACGTCGCGTTTAATCTGTCATCATCAGGCTGCAGCGGCCTGAAGTGACTTCATATCGATCACAAAGCGATATTTAACGTCGGATTTCTGCATCCGTTCATAGGCGGTATTGATATTTGCCATATCGATCATTTCAACATCAGAGGTGATGTTGTGTTCCGCGCAGAAATCAAGCATTTCCTGCGTTTCCTTGATGCCGCCAATCAGCGACCCGGCAATGCGTTTGCGGCCCAAAATCAGCCCGGCCCCGTGGAAACCTTCCAGCGGTTCGACCGCACCGACAATCACCATCGTCGCATCGCGTTTCAAAAGGCCGATATACGGGTTCAAGTCATGCTTGACCGGGATGGTATTAAGCAAGAAGTCAAAGCTGCCCGCATGGGCGGCCATTGCCTCTTCATCCTTGGAAACAAGAACTTCGTGCGCACCAAGACGTTTGGCATCTTCGCCCTTTTTAACGGACGTTGTGATCATCACAACATGCGCACCCAGGGCCGCGGCCAATTTAACCCCCATATGACCCAGGCCACCCAGCCCGATCACACCAACCTTGTCGCCCTTTTTCACATTCCACTGGCGCAGCGGCGACCAGGTTGTGATACCGGCACACAAAAGCGGCGCAACCGCCTTGGTATCCAGGCTGTCAGAAACGCGCAGAACGAATTTTTCGTTCACAACCACCTTGCCGGAATATCCGCCAAAGGTCTGACCACCCAGAACCTTGTCTTCGCCGTTATAGGTGCCGGTCATACCGTTTTCACAATATTGTTCCAGCCCTTCCTCGCACGACGGACAGGACTGGCAGCTATCGACCATGCAGCCCACGCCAACCAGATCACCCGGTTTGAAGCCTTTGACATGCGCCCCGACATCGGTCACACGGCCAATAATTTCATGGCCCGGCACCACCGGATACATGGCAATACCCCAGTCATTGCGCGCCATGTGCAAATCGGAATGGCACACCCCGCAATAATCAATCTCAATGGCAACATCATGTGCGCCGGTTTGACGACGTTCAATCGTCAACGGCTCCAGATCGGACGTTGCGGATTTGGCACCATAAGCAGCAACCTGCATTTCTCTCTCCGTCAATAGAGTGATTAATCAGTCAATTTTGTGGCAAAAAATAGTCACGCCTTGATACCGTCCCAGAACACGTCGAAACTGCGATGGACATGCTTGCCCGTTTCAACCGCATCCAGATTTTGGCGTCGCAAAAAATCGACTGCGACGCAAACCTGAACCGTTGAAAGTTCAGAAATATAATCCACCGGCAAATCAACCAGTTCCCGGGCGGCGACACCTTCACGCATTTTTTCGACTTTTAGTTCAAAAATCGCATCAGCTTGTTCCAGTGCCGCAGCACTAAGAACACGGGCGGCTTTCAGCAAATTTGAAACTTCATAGCCAAGCGGATTGCGCAAGGCCCATTGAATGTAGCCCTGCCAGATGCCAAACATGACTTCTTTTACCGTCATTTCCCGACCAAGACTGGCAAGCACATGTTCGGCAACATCCTGTTTGATTGCCAGATAAACACTGTCAATCAATTGCTGTTTGGTTGGAAAATAGTTAAACAACGTCCCGTTTGACACACCGGCTTCTGCTGCAAGTTTTGCGGTGGAAACCGATATACCATCACGGGCAAAAAGGCGGATTGCCGTGTCAATCAGATGTGCCTGCTTGTCTTTCATGGCACTTGATGTAACAAAAAATGACTGATCAGTCAATCAACCTTTTCCCGCCAGGAACACGCGACCAACCATGTGACCACGTGCCCTGCCCTTTTTTCCCCGCATAGAAGGCACTGCGTCAAACGATCTTTTCGTCCGCCGCAATCATTGCCAAACCATGCGCGACCGACAGGAAAGGCTGACCAATTTCAACCCGTTCCTTGCCAAAACCGTCTTCAAACAGGCGGCGTACAGCCGGCACATAAGATGTGCCACCCGTCATGAAGACCTTGGAAATATCGCTGGCCTGCAAACCGGCCTGATCCAGGCAATCCTTTGCCGCCTTTTCAATATCGGCAATATCGGGGCTGATCCAGCTTTCAAAATCGGCCCGGGTCAGTTTTTCGTCAATTTCAACGCCGCTATGTTTGAATTGCAGCCGTGTTTCCCCCTGCGAGGACAATTCCGCCTTGGCCTTGGACACGGATTGATACAGGAAAAAGCCCAGTTCATCCTCGATGATGGCGACAAGGTCGGCGATGTCATCGGCACTTTCGGCGGTGCGAATGATCGCCTGCAAATCGGTCATGGTGCGCTGATTATGCATCATGGACAGATAATGCCAGCGGGCAAATGCCGTATAATATTGGCGGGGCACCGGCAAAGTGCCGCCCATTGCCCGGTAATTGGTGCCAAAGCCCAAACGCGGCCAAATGGCATTCTGGATAATGCGATAGTCAAAACTGTCACCCGCAATGCCCAAACCGGTATGGGCCAGCGCCTTGACCCCGGCCACCCCCTTGCCCGGTTCAAACCGGATAACGGAAAAGTCGCTGGTGCCGCCGCCAAAGTCGGCAACCAAAACGGTTTCGGGCCGGTCCAGCGTGCGCCCATAATAATAGGATGCGGCCAAGGGTTCATACACCATCGCCTCGACTTCAAAACCCGCCTGTTCATAGGATGCCCGCAAGCGTGCCTCGGCAAAAGCATTATCAGGGCGCGCCCCGGCAAAGGCGACCGGACGACCGGAAATAACCCGGCGGCCCAGATGCCCCAACTGGTTTTCGGCGTGATAATGGATCTGGTTTAAGAACATCGAAATCAGGTCTTCAAGCGAGAAGGCCGTGCCAAAAATTTCCGTGCCTTCAAAATCCTTGGCCGCCAGATAGGATTTGATCGACTGGATCAGGCGGCAATCCTGGCTTTCGCGCTGATATTCCTCAATCGCAAACGGGCCGGAACAGCTGCGAAGTTGCGGTGTTGAGCCCGCAACACGAATATCCTGTTCCTGCCAAAGGTACAAAATGGTGCGATAGGTATCAAAATGGGAATTGCCGACGTCAAAGCTGGCGGATTGCACATTTCCTGCTGCATCCGCCACGGCAAGAACAGAATTGGTGGTGCCAAAATCCATTGCGATTATCTCGGACATGCGTGCAACCTCTCCAAACTGTTAAAATAGCGGTCCCCGCGAAAGGGGCGAAGGATGTACCCCAGCTTGATGGGCACTGCAACAAAAATCCGCAGCACCGAAAGAACCCGGTACTGCGGAAGATAATGAACGCTCATAAAAGAGGTGCGCACGCATCGATGATGCAAACAACGCTTTTTTAAAAACGGTCAGACATTTTTATCAGGTGATGAAAAGGCCATATGCGGCACGGAACCTTTATTCCCCCTGTCGCGGGTCGCTTCACGATGGACGGAACGGCCGCGACGCCACAAACGCGGTGATGCCAAAAACACCAGCAGCAAGGCAATAAAAGGCACGGCCAGTCGTTCAAACAGGGCATGAAAATTCATCCCCACATCACTGACAATCCAGGCGGCCGTACCCGCAAATGTCAATAAATAGAACCAGAAGCCCAGCATCGACATGCGCATCATGAAAAACCCGGTCAGAAAAAGCCCTGCCCCGGCAAGCGCATAAAAACTCGACGCCCCGAGCATAATCAACCATACGCCCCCGGCAAAAATCGGCATGCCGATGCACAAAATCACAATCGCCAAGGCGATCACAGCCCAATAGCCAATCCCCCGAACCGGGGTGGCCTTTTCTTCGTTGCTCGTGTCCATAACCTTTTGTCCCATTTATGGGTTTATTAAAAAGATTTTGAAACAAAACGCCGGAAAAACTGGAAAGGTTCCACATATTGTAGCAATGAAGCGCATTATTGCCGCATAATCCGCAAAAATGGCGGATTTCTGCCATAAAAAAAATGGGGTGCCGCAGCACCCCATTCATGTTCAGTCATATCGCCAAACCAAAAAGGCGAAACCGAAGGCGGATTATTTATACCAAACCTTGCGGCTGAAATCGTGAACGGCACGAATGTAACGGACCGTGCCGCTCTGGCTGCGCATCACGATGGATTCCGTTTCCGCCCCTTGGGCAAAACGGCGCACACCGCGCAGCATGGCGCCATCGGTTACACCGGTGGCCGCAAACATGACATTGCCCTTGGCAAGTTCGGTCAGGGTGTATTTGCGGTTCAAATCCTCGATACCCCATTTATGGGCACGGGCAATTTCATCATCGTTGCGGAACAACAAACGGCCCTGGAACTGCCCGCCAATGCACCGCAATGCCGCAGCTGCCAGCACACCTTCCGGTGCGCCGCCGGTGCCCATATAAATATCGATACCCGAGGTTTTCTGCGAGGTAGCAATAACACCGGCAACGTCACCATCATCGATCAGCATGATGCGTGCGCCTGCTTCGCGGGTCTTGGCGATCAGTTCTTCATGGCGCGGACGGTTCAGAATGCAGGCCACCAGGTCAGAAACATCACAGCCCTTGGCCTGGGCCAGGCTTTTAAGGTTTTCACCTGCCGTGGCATCGAGATCGATCACGTCATCTGGCAGGCCACCGCCAACAGCAATTTTCTGCATATAGGTATCAGGCGCGTTCAGAAAGCCGCCCTTTTCCGCCATCGCGACAACGGCCAGCGAGTTCGGGCCACCGGTGGCACAAATGGTGGTCCCTTCAAGCGGGTCCAGCGCGATATCGATTTCCGGGCCTTCGCCGCTGCCAACTTCTTCGCCGATATAAAGCATCGGCGCTTCATCGCGCTCGCCTTCGCCAATCACGACAGTGCCGCGAATATCAAGGCTGTTCAGCGCATTGCGCATGGCATCGACAGCGGCCTGGTCTGCTGCCTTTTCATCGCCGCGTCCCATCAACCCCGAGCAGGCCAAAGCGGCCGCTTCGGTGACACGTACTGTTTCAAGCGCAAGATTGCGATCCATATCTTCCGTCCTTGTCTGTTGGTGCGGGGTCTGGGGGCCCCGTCTCATTCTTCCCGGTAGGCAATTTCTTTGGTTATGCCAAAGTTATAACGCCCCGCTGGTGTAAACCTGCGGGGCGCATATGTCTTTTTTTTGTTTTGTTACGACGCGAAATTTTCAATACGCATCAAAACCGGCGGCTGAGAATTGCTTTCAAAAGCCGCAATCGTCGCCAATGCCTCAAGCATCGAACCTTCGTTGGTTTCATGGGTGATAAAGACCACCGGCACAACCCCGCCTTCGGTTTCCGCCCGGCCCTGCTGGATCATGGATGACATCGAAACCCCGTTGCGTGCCAGCGCGGCGGTAACTTCGGCCATCACACCCGGCCGGTCCCAAACCATCAGGCGCAAATAATAGGCACCGACATGCTTTTCGATCGGGGCCCGTACATTCTTTTTCAGGCGTTCCGCCGCCACACCAAAGACCGGCGTTTTGCGACCGGCGGTAATATCAACCAGATCGGCGACAACGGCGGATGCCGTCGGGCGTTCACCCGCACCACGTCCTTGCAAAATAACCGGGCCGACATAATCGCCTTCCAGGGCAACCGCGTTAAACACGCCTTCGACCTTGGAAATCTGGGTGTTGCGATCCACCAGAACCGGAGATACCCGCTGTTCAATGCCCTCTGGCGTCTGTTTGGCAATGCCCAGAAGCTTGATGCGATAGCCCAGTTCCTCGGCCATCTGGATATCCAGGGCGGAAACACAGCGAATGCCCTCAACGGCAATGGCATCAAAATCAACTTCAACACCAAAGGCCAGGCTGGTCAGAATGGCAAGTTTATGCGCCGCATCAATGCCATCAACGTCAAAGCTGGGATCGGCTTCGGCATAACCAAGTTTCTGGGCTTCGGCCAGCACATCGGCAAAATCGCGGCCCTGCTCGCGCATGGTGGTCAGGATATAGTTACACGTCCCGTTCAAAATACCGGTCACACGTGACACCACATTGCCCGACAACCCTTCGCGCAACGCCTTGATCACGGGGATGCCACCGGCAACAGCGGCCTCGTAAGCAATGGTGACATTATTGGCATCTGCAATGCGGGCCAGTTCGACACCGCGCAGGGCGATCAATGCCTTGTTCGCGGTCACAATATGCTTGCCGGCCTCAAGGGCGGCCTTGCACAGCTCATAGGCAATGCCGTCCGAACCGCCGATGGTTTCGACAATCACGTCAACATTGGCATCATTTGCCATGTCGCGAGCATCTTCGTACCAGGTCAGGCCATCTGTCGAAAAACCACGATCCCGAGTTCGATCGCGCGCCGATACTGCTGTCACAATCATCGGGGAACCGGAACGGTCCGTCAGATTGTCTCTATGTTCACTCAGCAGCTTAACGGTTCCGGCACCGACCGTACCCAGGCCTGCCACACCGATTTTAACGACGTTTTGCACGATAACTCCTCATGCGGTAGTTGGTTTCCGACACATGACAAAGACCATAAAACCGGCCTTTGCGCACATAAAATGTCGCCTGGGACATGTCCCAGGCGAAACACACAATGCTTTATCGGATATCAGACGGTTTTCTTCAACAGTTCCCGTGCAGATTCTGCATCAGGACATTTCTGAAAGAACTGTTTGATGTTGCGATTGGCCTGACGAATGCGGTGTTTGTTTTCCACCAAAGCAATACGCACATGGCGATCCCCATATTCGCCAAAGCCAAGACCCGGTGCCACGGCAACCCCGGCTTCCTGCAATAACAGCTTGGAAAAATCAAGCGATCCCAAATCGCCAAACTGATCAGGGATTGGCGCCCAGGCAAACATGGTGGCCTGGGGGGACGGAACATTCCAACCGGCCCCTTGCATGCCTTCGATAAAAATATCGCGCCGTTCACGATAAAGATTGCGGAATTCTTCCACGCAATCCTGCGGGCCGTTCAACGCCGCCGTTGCCGCCACCTGAACCGGGGTAAAGGCCCCGTAATCAAGATAGGACTTAATGCGTGTTAAGGCATTGATCAGCTTTTTATTGCCGGTGGCAAAACCGATACGCCAACCTGCCATCGAATAGGTTTTCGACAGCGAATAAAATTCAACGGCAATTTCCTTGGCCCGTGGCACCTGCAGGATCGAGGGTGGCGGGTTGCCATCAAAGTAAATTTCCGAATAGGCAATATCAGAAAGGATATAGATTTCGTGCTCGCAGCAGAAATCGACCACTTCCTGATAGAAATTCATATCCACCGTCAAGGCCGTCGGATTGGCCGGGAAATTCAGCACAACCGCACTGGGCTTGGGCACGGAATGTTTCACCGCGCGGTGCAACTGTTCCATGAAACTTTCGGCATTAAACGTGCCCTGATCATCATGCCCGATCGGAATATGCCGCAAGGCGGCCCCGGCAATGATGAAGCCAAAGGCATGAATCGGATAGCTGGGATTGGGCACCAGAATAATATCGCCCGGGCTGGTAATGGCCGCGGCCAGGTTGGCAAGCCCTTCCTTGGACCCGATGGTGACAACGGTTTCGGTTTCCGGGTCTACATCGACACCAAAACGACGGCCATAATAAGCCGCCAGTGCCTTGCGCAAGCCAGGAATGCCGCGCGACATGGAATAGCCATGCGTGCGCGGATTTTGCACCGTTTCCACCAGTTTATCGACAATATGCTGCGGTGTGGCCGGGTCCGGGTTGCCCATGCCGAAATCGATAATGTCCTCGCCCGCTCGCCGCGCCGCCGCCTTCATCGCATTGACTTCGGCGAAGACATACGGCGGCAAACGTTTTACGCGGTGAAATTCAGAGGACATTATCCTGTATCCTTGTCAAATTCGTCTTCTCACAACTTTATGCGAAAAAGACGACCCCTTGATGAAAAAAATTGCGCGCCACCCGGCTTTATCCTGGTGGCGCGCCGTACAATTCGAAGGATGTACCTTTTTTACGCTCAATAATCCATAAAGATTTCAACACGGCGGTTTCCGGCTTCACCTGCCGGGACCCCCTCAAAATAGCGCGGATCAGACGCACCTTCTGCCGAAACATAGATTGCCTCGGGGCTAACCCCCAGCGCCAGCAACTGGTTGATCACCGCCGATGCCCGGCGTTCGGAAATCAGGCGATTGGCTTTTTCATGCTCAGCCAATGACATGTTCTCGGTTTTGGAGGACGCATGACCGATCACCATCACAGGGGCGGAACGATGTTTTTTCCAGGCCAGGGAAACTTTGCGCAACACACCGACATCAACCGATGACAATTTTGCCACCCCATAAGCAAACTGGATTTGCGCCACCTGCTGCTTGTTTTGAACATCGGTCAATTGGTCAATGGCCTTCACGCCCAAACGCGCTGCCAGCAATTCATCGGGCGTTTCACCCAGTTGCGCCACGGTCGCATCGGTACCACTCACAGACGGTGCCGGGGGCACGTTATCTTGCAACTGGCTTTCATCGACCTTGACCGATCCGTCATCGCTATACATCGAATAATCGAAATCACCCGATGCTTTATTGCCGGTGTTCGACGGCATCGGTGTGCTGTCAAACTGCCCCTCGCCTTCGGCAAGGCGACGTTTATACTGGGTCATCACCGGGTCTTCCGCAGGTGCAGCCGGCGTAACCGGTGCGGCTGATGCGCTAGTGGATGAGGGTGCGGGTGCAGGTGCCGGTTCAGCTGACGCGGATGACTTTGTGGATGAAACCTTGCCTGGCACCGGCGGTTCCGGTTCCAGTTTCTTCGGTGCCAGGTTTGGCGCGGCTGGCACCGGCGGTGCATCCTGAATTGTCGCCTTGCTTTCGGCCCGTGCCGCCTGCTCGGCTTTGGTTTCAGCAGCAGAACTTGCTGCCCCGCCCGATCCCACGTCTTTGGCCTTTAAATTCGGCGCAGCAGGAACATCGGACGGTTTGGGAACAGGGGCCGGGCGGTTTGCGGCCTTGGCATTCCATTCATCGACAATGCGCGAACCGCTTGAGGACGGCTCCGCCTTGGAAAGCGGCGTTACCTTCAAATCAGCCGGTTTGGGTTCCGGCATGGATTTGGCCGGTGCCGGTAATGTTTCAGCGGTTTTGGGCGCCGATTGGGATGCGGTCGCGCCCGAAGAATTTGCCCCCGTCGTCGTTTGGCTGCCGGTTGCGGCAGATGACGTCATGGGTTTGGTCGCGGATTTGCCCGCCTGCCCCGGTGCTGTCGTGTAACGGGCATTTGCACGGTCGGCTGCCAGGCCTGCCAAAAGCGTCTCGCGTTCGGTTTTATCGGCCACGACCGGGCGATCAGGGGTATCGGCAAGACGGGGATAATCCTGATCCTGGCCGGGAATCGGCTCTTGTGATTTTTCAGGCCCGTCCTCCGAGGAAAAAGCATCCCCAACGCTTTTGCCCCATTCGACGGGATTGATGGCATCGGGCACCGACGAACAGGCCCCCAGCATCAAGATCACGGCCAATGCTGACCCTGCTTTAAGAAGGCCGCGCAAGCCCGGCTGTTTATGCCCGGCGCGCAAAGTCCGTTTCGAGACACCCATTGATATTCTTAGCTCCAATAATGAAAAACCGCGTGCAAATGATTTGCGACAAACACGTCATGTTATATTTCTTGTATCATCCCCTCGTGGCACGTTAGGCTGCGAAAGTCTAAGGATATGATATGCTTGGGATCAAGCAGTCTTTCAACCCACGTGCCGATTATGACGGGCGATATCATAAAGGAAGGCGCCATGACCGATCAACAGGCCAGCGAAACCGAAAATCCACTTCCCGACCCCGAAGAGCTCTCGGCCACGATGGCCGAAATTGCCGAAAGGAGCCAGCGACTTGTTGCGGATTTTCTGGCGCGCCAGGCCGAAGACCCCGAAATCGCCGATCCCGACCCGTTAAATATCGGTTCTGCCTTCATGGAACTGTGCACGCATATGATGCAAAACCCGACCAAACTGGTCGAGGCACAGATGGAACTTTGGCAGAATTACATGCAGTTATGGCAAAATACCACGCTGCGCATGCTGGGCCAGGAGGCCGACCCGGTTGTAACACCACCCAAAGGCGACCGGCGTTTCCGCGACGAAGCCTGGCAGGACAATGAAGTTTTCGATTACATCAAACAGTCCTATTTGCTGTCCTCGCAATGGATTCAGGGGCTGGTGCATGATGTGGACGGGCTTGATGAAAAAACCGCACAGAAGGTCGATTTTTATACCCGCCAATTCGTCGATGCCATTTCGCCGACCAATTTCCTGATGACCAACCCCGAAGTTTTGCGCACCACGGTCGAATCGGGTGGGGAAAACCTGGTCAAGGGTTTGCAAAACCTGCTTGATGACCTGGAACGTGGCAAAGGCAAACTGCAAATCAAGATGACCGATCTTGATGCCTTTAAGGTTGGTGAAAATGTCGCCACCACGCCGGGTGCCGTTATTGGCAAAACCGACCTGATGGAATTGCTGCAATATACCCCCAGCACCAAAACGGTGGCCAAGCGCCCGCTGATGATTGTGCCGCCCTGGATCAACAAATATTACATTCTGGATTTGCGGCCGGAAAATTCCTTTATCAAATGGGCGGTGGACCAGGGCCATACGGTCTTTGTTCTGTCCTGGGTTAATCCCGATAGCGAACTGGCGGAAAAATCCTATTCCGATTATGCCAAGGACGGCATTTTGGCCGCCCTTGACATGATCAAGGAAGCCACCGGCGAAGATGACGTCAATGCCATTGGCTATTGCCTCGGCGGGACGCTGCTGTCATCGGTTTTGGCCTATATGGCAAAGAAAAATGATGACCGGATCAAATCCGCCACCTTCTTTACCACCCTGACCGACTTTGAAAAACCGGGCGAACTTTCTGTTTTTGTCGATGAAGAACAGCTTGAAAGCCTGGAACATCGCATGGAAAAGGAAGGCTATCTTGATGGTCGCGATATGGCGACATCCTTTAACATGCTGCGCGCCAATGACCTGATCTGGTCGTTTGTCGTCAATAACTACATGCTGGGCAAAGATCCGTTCCCGTTTGACCTGCTTTACTGGAATTCGGATTCCACCCGCATGCCCAAGGCGATGCACAGTTTTTATCTGCGCAACATGTACCAGAAAAACCTGCTGCGCGAGCCAGGTGGCATCAGCCTTCTTGGCGAACGGATTGACCTGCGCGACATTAAAATCCCGGTTTATTTCCTCTCCACCCGCGAAGACCATATCGCTCCGTGGAAGGCCACCTATGCCGGAACCCAGCTGATGTCGGGTCAGGTGAAATTTGTGCTATCCGCATCGGGCCATATTGCCGGTGTCGTCAACCCGCCTGCGGCCAACAAATATTGCCACTGGACCTATAACCGCAACCCGGCCGACCCGGACCAGTGGCTGGAAAAAGCAACCCAGCATGATGGTTCCTGGTGGACCGACTGGCAAAACTGGATCAGCCGGCGCAGCGGCGGCCAGGTTGATGCCCGCAAACCCGGCGACGGCGACCGCAAGGTCATCGGCCCGGCACCGGGTGACTATGTGAAAGTGCGCCTGTAACAACGGCCCCAACACAACGCAGTCATATAAAGCCAAAAAAAGCGGCTGGATTTCACAATCCAGTCGCTTTTTTCATTTAACAGTGAAACCCTAATTCACTTTAACAACAATTGGACACGGGCATGACGACAACGATCGGTTTTCTGGGGGCCGGCCGCATGGCAAGTGCCATGATCGGCTGCCTGATCGACAAGGGTTTTGGCATTCGCGTCTGGAATCGCAGTAGTGAAAAACTTGCCCCCCTGGTGGCGATAGGGGCCACGGCCTGTTCAAACCCGGCTGAAACGGTGGAAGGATGCCAATACGTCATTTCCTTTATGGCCGATGATGTGGCATCGCGCACCGTGTGGCTGGGCGATGACGGGGCACTTGACGGGATTGAACCGGGCACCATTGCGATAGAATGTTCCACCCTGTCCCATGCCTATGTGCTGGAATTGGCCGACATTATGGAGGCCCAGAACATCCCCTATATCGACGCGCCGGTTACTGCCGTGCCAGAGCAAGTCGCCCGGGGCGAAACCGTGTTTCTGATTGGCGCGGAACTGCCCGTTCTGGACCGTGCCCGCCCGGTGCTGGAGCCCGTTGCCAGCAAGATCATTCATTTTGGCCCCACAGGCAGTGGTACTGTTTATAAACTGATGAACAACCTGCTCGGTGCGGTGCATATCGCCGCCGCAGCGGAACTGGTGGCAGTTGCCCAAAAGGCCGGCCTGAATGGCGAACAGGTTGCACAGACCTTTATCGAAGGTCCCCTTGCCAGCGGCCCGGCAAGGATGACTCTGCCAGGTATGATCAGCGGCAATCATCATGAGGGCATTCATTTTACCACCGCCCTTCGGGCCAAGGATGCCGGTTATGCCATGCAACTGGCGCAAGAAATGCAACAGGCCGTGCCGGTGGGCAATGCCGCCTGTTCGGTATTTGAACATGCCACCGAGGCCGGATTGGGCGATTTGGCGCAAAGTGCCGTTATTGACATGTTGATGCGCCCGGAAAAGTAACAGCCCAAAGCCGACCTGCCATTTGCCAGCAACCTGACAATAAAACACCCGCCTAAAGCGAAACCTTCAGGCGGGTGTTAAAATGGTAGCGCAACATAAAACCTAGTTTTGGGCGGTTTGTTTCTGCTGTTCCTTTTCGGCCTTCGCGGCTTCTTCCTGTGCCTTTAACAACGGTTCATACCGTTTGTCCGTCAGGGTTTTCAGGAAGGCGACCAGGGCATTAACCCGGCGGGTATCAAGGGCATCCCCTTTTTCAAGTTCGGTCAGCGAGATGGTCTCGGCAACCTCGGGCGCGGCCCAGGGTTTGTGGGTTTCATTGTTGATCTTTGCCGCGTTGGAACGGCTGTTATATTTGTTATAAAACCGGATCACGGTTTTAAGATCGTGGAACACGCCATTATGCATATAGGGCGCAGTTACCGCGACATTGCGCAGCGAAGGCACCTTGTATTTGCCCTTGAATGACGCATCACTGATGGCAGGGTTATCAAGCAGGCCATTATCAACAAAGTTCGGATCGCTGCCATCCGCTTCGCGCTGGGCGCGGTTCTGCGGCACACCGAT
>JBNKVZ010000127.1:0-13805 GCA_050299455.1 Thalassospira sp. | reverse complement strand
GATTTTTCAACAGGTTCAATCAGCCCTGCCGCGATCAGTCCGTGATCGGTAACCAACAAGGCCCGGCGTGTTTCAAACCGTTTAAACAGCATATCGCCGAGCAATTTTGCCCCGCCCCATTGCACAAAGATGTCCTTAACGGTGCTAAACCCGAATGGGGTGTGGGTCATGTTTTCCTCCTGATGATTTTTGTCTCAGCCTGCCTTTCGGCAATGCCTTAATGATGGATGTGATCCTAAATCCTTTTGGCCTTCGTCAGCCAGCTTTCGTTTTATTTTCGCGCGCGATCAGCCGGGTCAATCCTGTTTGCCTGTCGTCAAACGACAGGGATTTGGTCGGTTTCGGCTTGCAAAAATCGCTGTTTTATCGTCACGATTGCGTGTCGAGTTTCACTGATTCCGTCATTTGCATATGGATAACCAAAATAATGACCAACTCCGATATTTCCGCGCGGACAGACATGGCAGACACGACAGATGCGATACATGCCGATCAATGTGCACATCTTTTCAACGCAGCTTTGCCCCCCATAACGCTGCCGACAACGGATGGCACTTTGTTTGATTTTGCCGCCCCGCGTGATGGTTGGCTGATTGTTTATTGTTATCCGCGCACCAGTGCGCCCGACAGCCCAACACCGGCAGACTGGGATATTATTCCCGGTTCGCGGGGATGCACCCCGCAAAGCTGTGCCTTTCGCGACCATTACCGCGAATTACAGCGAAAGGGGGCCGATGTTGTGGGGTTAAGCACCCAATCAACCGCCTATCAGCAGGAAATGGTCGCGCGCCTGCATTTACCCTTCCCAGTATTAAGCGATGCAGATTTGGCGCTGGTTAACGCCCTGAAACTGCCGGCCTTTAGCGTTGAAGGCATGGTGCTGACGCGCCGTTTAACCCTTGCCATCCGTGACGGGGTTATTCGCCATGTGTTTTACCCCATCGAAAACCCCGCCGGCCATGCCGAGGATGTTTTGGCCTGGCTGGATCAGGTTGGGCAATAGTCGGTTTAAAGCGGCACAATTAGGGCCCGGCGTAACGAGCTACTTTGAAAACCCGGTCCGAAGGGCATAGGCCCAATCCGTCCGCCCATTTTCTTCGGCCCGCCGGGCGGCTTTTTCATGGTTATATTTTACAGCTAAGAATTCAATGTCGGGCAGGGCGGTTGGCTGGTTTTCGTCGATGGTTAAAAGGGCATATCGGGCATGGGGCGATCCGCTTTCGGATATATGGGTGGGGTCTTCATCTTCATAGGCTGGACAACCGACAGATCCGGGATTGATGATGGTGATGCCGTTTCGTGTTTGTACATTATCGGGCCGGTGGCTGTGGCCGACCAGCACAATTTTGCAATCCCCCACACCATTGCCCAGCCGGGCGGAAATGGCGGTTTCGGCATCACGCACCAATCCACCATTTTTAATACGTTCTAGCAAATAGGTTGCGTCATCGTCGGGGGTGGCGTGGCAGGCAAAAATGCCCGGTTTGATGACCATCGAATGGGGCAGGGTGCCCAGCCATTCGCGGTCCTGAGGTGTGATCTGGCTGGTCGCATAGCGGTCAGAGGCGATCATGGTGTCAACGGGCAGGGTTGCGACCTGCCGGTCATGGTTGCCACGCACCGTTATGGCATCTAGGCCCTGCAATAATTCCATGGTTTCGCGTGGCCAAAGCGGCCCTGAAACACAATCCCCTAAATTAATGACCTGGTCTACGCCTTTGCGTTTGCTGAGGTCAGCAAGGACAGCTTCAAGGGCCAGAGCATTTCCGTGAATATCGGCAAGGAGCGCTATTTTCATGCTGGTATCTGCCTGTTTTGCAGTTCATGCATAAAATTATAGCATTCATCGGGGCGGGGTCTAGCGTCGTAGCGGTGAGAGGCGGGGGAGGGTGCCGAACATAAAAACGGGGATGCACAGCATGCACCCCCGTCTGATCGTCCGATTGAACCGGACTTAGCTTGCAAACGCGAAATGGACCTTTACGGCCTTGCTGCGGTCGCGCGCCATGTCGAAGGCGGCGACGGCATCGTCGAGTTCAAAGCTGGTCGTGATGATCGGTTTGACATCGATCTTGCCGCTGTCAATCGCGTGGACGGCCTCGGCATATTCCGCGTGAAAGCGGTGCGTGCCGACAATCATTAGTTCCTTGGCGACAACCGGGTTGAAGGACACGGGAATATCCCCGGCAACACCAACCTGAACCAGAATACCCTGCGGACGCAGCATTTTAATGGCTGATCCGATGGCAGGTGCGGCAGCCGAACATTCAAAGCAGACATCGATCTGGCCTTTGCCGTCTTCATATTTGGCAAGGTCAGCGGCGTTTCGCGCGATGTTAACGGCCTTGTCCGCGCCCATCTGCAGGGCAACATCCAGGGCGTAATCCTGAAGGTCGGTCACGATAATTTCAGCAGCACCGGCCTGTTTGGCCGAAGCAACGCAAAGGGCCCCAATCGGCCCGGCACCGGTTACCAGCACGCGCTTGCCCGAAAGATCGCCCGCACGGCTTACGGCGTGCAAACAAACTGCCAACGGTTCGGCGCAGGCGGCCTGGGCCAGGCTGGTATTGTCGGAAACCGGCACACATTGCGCGGCATCGACCGTGATTATATCGCGAAAGGCACCTTGAACATGGGGCAGACGAATGGCAGAGCCAAAGAACCGCATATCCAGGCAATGCTGTTGCAAATTCTTTTGGCAATATTCGCATTCGCCGCAGGGGTGGCTGGGGTTTAATGCAACCTTCTGGCCAATCTTAACATTATTAACATCGTCAGAGGTCGCAATGACAGTCCCGGCAACTTCGTGGCCCAGAATGATGGGTTCACGCACGCGAATTTGGCCGATACCGCCTTCATAAAAATAGTGAATATCCGAACCGCAAATGCCACCCGCCCCGATGCGGACAGTGACCTGTCCGGATGAAAGGGGGGCAACATTATCGGTTTCGATACGCACATCCTGTTGTCCGTATAAACGGCAAACGCGGGTTTCCATATTTTGATTACTCCATCAGGGACGGCAGCCAGGTCGAGAAGAACGGCACATAAGACACCAAAAACAAAATGATGATGTTGGTGACAAGATAGGGCACAAGGGCCCGTATCACAGGGCCGAGCGGCGACTTGGCGATATTGGCGCAAATGAACATACAAATGCCAACCGGCGGCGTTGTCAGGCCGATCATCAGGTTCAGCACGGCAAACACGGCAAAATGGATCGGATCAATGCCGACATTTTGCGCCAGGGTTAAAAGCGGTACGAACAGAATGATCAGGGCGGCAATGGTTTCCATGAACATGCCCACCACCAGCAACACCAGATTGATCAGCAGGATCACGACATATTTGTTGTCTGTCAGCGCAAGAACTGCATCTGAAATCATGGTGGGGATGCGTTCGGCAACCAGAATCCAGCCAAAGACATTGGCAAAACCCACCAGGGCCAAAATGGCCGCCGCTGTGATCGCACTGTCGATCAGAATACCGGGCACAGCCCGCAAGGGCAGGTCACGATAGACAAAAGCCCCAACGACAAAGGCATACAGGCTGGCAATGACGGCGGTTTCGGTCGGTGTCGCAATCCCGCTGAGCAGGCCACCAATGATCAGGGCGGTCATGGCGAGCGCCCAAAAGGCACCGAAAAAGGATTTGCCAAGTTCCCGGAAGCCCTGCCAGGGCTGATGCGGGAAGTCATTTTTCACCGCCAGGATATAGGTCGTCACCATCATGGCCAGGCCCATCATCATGCCCGGAAGGGCCCCGGCGATAAACATTTTGCCAACCGAAATACCGGAAAGCGCACCGACGATAATCATTGGCATCGAGGGCGGAATGATCGGCCCCACGGTGGAGGATGCCGCCGTCACCGCCGCGGCAAACGGGCCGGAATATCCTGCGCGTTTCATGCCCGGTATCATCATGCCACCAATCGAGGCGGCATCGGCAACGGCAGTGCCGGAAATACCGCCAAACAGCATGGAACCCGCAACGTTGGTAAGCCCTAGGCCGCCACGCATCCAGCCGACCAGGGCGTTGGCAAAGCGTACGATGCGGGGCGTAATGCCCCCGCCATTCATCAAATTACCGGCCAGAATAAAGCCGGGAATGCATAACAGGACAAAGACATCCATCCCGGCAAACATTTTTTGCGGAATGATGACCAGCGGCATGCCCTGCATGAGCAGGTAACACATCGATGACAGGCCAAGGGTAATGGCAACGGGCAGGCCAATGATCAGGCCGATAATAAAAACACCCAGCAGGACAGCAAGGCTCATGGTAATTCTCCGGGCTGGCCTTCGGGCTTGCCATTAGATACGCCGGCAAAAATGCGCACAACGCGCAGCAGCGCAAACAGCGACAACAAAATCAGTAAAACAAAAACCGACGCATGGACAAAATCCATGCGAATTCCCATCGCAGGGGAGGTTTGCCACCGGCCGATGGACACAAACTGCCATGCGGGCATAACCAAAAGCCCGGCAAAAACCGTGGTCAACACAGCCGAAAACAGCAACAGCAACTTTTGAATGGGGGCTGGCAGAATGTCCGTTACCAGTTCGACATTGACCAGTTCGCCATTGCGATAGGAAAGGCCCACGCCAAAGGCTGCCATATATAACAGGCACTGGCGGGTTAATTCCTCGGTCCAGACCGGGGATTCAGGCAGGAAAGTGCGCGCAAAGACCTGAACCAGCACAGTGGCAAAGAGCAAGCCAAAGGCAATGCCGGTCATAATGCGGCAAAGCGCAATCAAAAGGGCATAAAGACGGGTGGCAATCACGATAACTCCCCTATACCGGGAAATGGCCCGGCCACATGTCGCAGCCGGGCTTTCTGGGTCTTATTTCTTTTTGGCAAACAGGTCCTGGACAATCGGGCGAATGTCGTCAGGCACGTTTTTCAGAACGGCGGCTTCGGCCTGTTTGGCAAAGGCAGCCTGGTCGACATCCACAAAGGTCATGCCTTTATCCTGCAGTTCCTTGGTCAGACGTTTTTCATCTTCCAGGAACAGGCCGCGTTCAAATTTCTGCGCCCGGCTGGCAGCTTCCATCACGGCTTTCTTGTCCGCGTCAGACAATTTCTGCCAGGTGATTTCCGAAATGGTCAGGTAAATCCAGGAGCGCACATGGTCGGTTTTATTGACGTATTTCTGCACTTCGTTAAAGCTTGCCGAATCAATCAATGCCAGCGGGTTTTCCTGGGCATCAATCGTACCGGCCTGAAGCGAGGTAAACACTTCGGAGAAAGCCATCGGCGTCGGGCGGGCGCCCAGTGCCTTCCAGACATCAACAAATAGCGGCACGTTCGGCACACGCAGTTTCAGGCCATCCAGGTCGGCCGGTGTTTTGATCGGACGGTTGGATGTCAATTCACGCGGGCCACGGGCGAAATAGGCAATCGGGCGAATGCGGGCACGTTCAATGATCTGTTCTTCGATCTTTTTGCCAATATCACCGCTGGCGACCTTGTCCATTTCCTCAAGCGAGGAATAGGCATAAGGCACGGCCAGAAGGGCCGCCATCGGGGCCCAGTTCTGCAGGCTTTCACCGGTAATGGTCATATCGACCGAGCCCAGCTGCATGCCGTTGATCAGGTCAATTTCCTTGCCCAGCGTTTCGTTGGGGAAAACCTGAACGTCAATGCGGCCATCGGTCAGCTTGGAAAGTTCTTCGCCAAATTTCAGCGCGGCTTTGTTCCAGGCGTTTTGTTCGTTGGCCAGGTGCCCCAGTTTCAGGGTCATTTCGGCGGCATTGGCACTGTGCATCATAAACAGCGCCGTTGCCCCGGCCATTAGCATGGTTTTTGTTTTCTTGAAAGTCAGCATCATGTTTCCTCCCGTAAATTGGTGATGCCTCAGGGTGACGAAACCGGTTCGGAATCGTCGAATAGTTCGGACCGTGATTTGGCGATATCGGGTAGTGTCAGCAGGATTTCGCGTGTATGGCGGCGCATGGCAGCGCCGGCCTTTTGCGGATCGCCCGCTTCGATGGCCGATAAAATGGCTTCGTGCTGGGCGACGATGTCTTCCATCGAAAACTGGAAATAGCTCAGGAAACGCACCCGGTCGAGCTGGGCGCGCACATCCTCCACCACCTTCCAGGCATATGTTTTCCCCGCCGATTCCGCGAGGCAGCGATGAAAATCGTGATCCAGGCTAAGGAACGATTTGGCATCGCCCTGCATGGCGGCGCGCTGGGCGGCAATCAGGTCGCGCAGGCGGTCAATCGCGCCGTCCGAGGGGTTGCTGGCAACATAGCTGGCAATATCGGCCTCAATTGCTTCACGGACAAAGCGCGCATCAAGCACCGATGAAATGGAAATTTTACGCACATAGGTGCCGCGCTGCGGGCGGATTTCCAGCAAACCTTCGTCGGCCAGTTTGATAAAGGCCTCGCGCACCGGCTGGCGACTGACATCATAGGACCGCGCCAGTTCCGCTTCGGAGATACGTGCGCCGGGCAACAGATCGGCGCACACGATCCGCTCGCGAATGATGCGATGGATTTGCGGGCCAACCGCCTGATCGGTTGAAACAGACCAGTTATATTCGCCGGGATCGGTCATATTTTAACTCCTTGCGTTTTTCGCTTATGCTGCATACTACCATACTAGTCAACCATATTTCGTCATGTTATGGTGCCGATAAGACGTTATAGACTGTGGACATGCCGCCACGCCAACACAGAGAGAACAGCATGAAACAAACCTGGAGATGGTTCGGCCCCCGCGATTTGGTCAGCATTGACGATATATGTCAGGCTGGCGCGGAAGGGGTGGTTTCCGCCCTGCATCACATTCCCAGTGGTGCCGTCTGGAGCCCGGACGAAATCGCCAAACGGCAGGCCGAAATTGCCACCATGAAGGATGGCGCCCCGTCGGGTTTGAAATGGGATGTGGTTGAAAGCCTGCCGGTTTCCGAAGCGATCAAAAAGCAGGAAGGTCCGTGGCGCGACCATATCGAGGCCTATAAACAAAGCCTGCGGAACCTTGCCGCAACGGGCATTGATATTGTTTGTTATAATTTCATGCCGGTTCTGGACTGGACGCGTACGCACCTTAACTGGCGTTTGCCCAATGGCGCGACCTGCATGCGCTTTGATCTGACCGATTTTGTTGCCTTTGACCGCTATATCCTGGAGCGCCCGGGGGCGAGCGATGGTTATGACGCGGCCCTTCTGGCTCAGGCCGAAGAACGCTTTGCCAAAATGGATGAGGATCGCCGCGCACAATTGACGCGTACCGTTGCCTTTGGGCTGCCCGGATCGGTCGAGAAACTGACACTGGACGATTTGCGGGCCCTGCTTGAAAGCTATGCCGGAATTGATGCGGAAAAACTGCGCCAGCATCTGATTGATTTTCTGGCCGAAGTGGTGCCGGTGGCGCGTGAAGTGGGCATTCGCATGTGCTGCCATCCCGATGATCCGCCCTTCGAGCTTCTGGGCCTGCCGCGCATCATGTCGACCGAGGAAGATTATCGCCGCATTATCGAGGCGGTTGATCTGCCCGAAAACGGAATTACCCTGTGTTCAGGGTCGCTAGGGGTGCGGGCGGAAAATGACCTGCCAGGCATGATGAAACGCCTGGGCCATCGGGTGCATTTCATTCATTTGCGCAATACCCTGCGCGAGAGCGAAGGTTTGCCCTGTTCGTTCCACGAGGCCGAACATCTGAACGGGGATACCAATATGGTCGACCTGATCGCAGCAATTTTGGCTGAGGAAGCCAAACGCAAGGCTGCGGGCCAAAGTGATTGGAACATTCCGTTCCGCCCCGATCATGGGCAGGACATTCTTGATGACCTCAATCGTCAGGGGCAGCCGGGTTATCCGGCAATTGGCCGCCTTAAGGGCCTGGCCGAATTGCGCGGGGTGATGACAGCCCTTCTGATGCGATCCGACGTTAAAGCAGCGGAGTGATAATGACGGGATCTTCTCAATCCGGGAACGGTAATTGGCCGGAAAACCCGTTGGCCCAGGCGGGCACTGGCATTGTGCATATCGGTGTCGGGGCGTTTCATCGCGCCCATCAGGCGGTTTATACCCAGCAGGCGATGTTGGCCGCCGGCGGGGACTGGCGCATTATTGGCGTTACCCCGCGCAGCACTGATATTGCCGACCAGTTAAACGCGCAAGACGGGGCTTATTGTATCATCGTGCGCAACCCGGCTGGCGATGAATGCCAAACCATTCATGCCATTTCCCATGTGCTGGCCGCTGCGCGCGAGCTTGAGGCCGTGCTCGATGCCCTGTGTGACCCGGTCATTCGGATCGTGACCTTAACGGTAACCGAAAAAGCCTATGGCATTGACCGGCAGGCCATGAAAGTGTCGCCCGATCATCCGGCAATTGCCCATGACCTGGCCCATCCCGGCCAGCCGACAGGCGTGATTGGTATTTTAACCGAAGCCTTGCGCCGTCGTCGTGATTTGGGCCATGCGCCCTTTACCTGCCTGTGCTGCGATAACCTGCCGGAAAATGGTGCCGTTTTACGTGCCGGGATGGTCGATTTCGCCACGATTATCGATGCCGACCTTGGCGAATGGATTGCACAAAACGTGCATTTCCCAAGTTCGATGGTGGATCGCATCACACCTGCCTCGACAGATGCGACCTATGAAACGGTACGGGCCATGACCGGGCATGACGATGCCTGTGCCGTTGAGACCGAACCCTTTTCGCAATGGGTGATCGAGGATGACTTTCCCACCGGCCGCCCGGCCTGGGAACAGGCCGGTGTGTTGATGGTCGATGATGTGCGCCCTTATGAGCATATGAAGCTTCGTATGCTTAATGGCAGTCATTCGCTGATTGCTTATTTGGGGCAGTTGGCGGGCTATAAATATGTGCGCGATGTCATGGCCGATGAAAACTGCGCCATTCTGGTGCGTCGCCATATGACAGCCGCCGCCGCAACTTTGTCGCCGCTGGCCGAGCTGGATTTTGCCGACTATGCCAATGATCTGGTCGAACGGTTTCGCAATCCCTCCATTGCCCATGAAACCCGGCAAATTGCCATGGATGGCACCGAAAAACTGCCGCAACGATTGTTGCATCCGGCGCAAGATGCCTTAAAGGATGGCAAAGACATTGGGACATATGCCATCGCGGTTGCCTTTTGGATGGCCTATTTGCACAAGATGATGACGCAAGGAAATGGTAGCGACATTTCAGACCCACGGCAGGCCGAAATCACTTTTGCCATGTCCGGGCAAACCTCCGCTCAGGGTCTTTACAGTGCCTTGTCGCAATTGCCAGGTCTTTTCCCGCAGGCTCTCGCATCCTCGTCCTTCTGGACGCAGGCGGTTATTTTGCGCCTTGATTGCATCCTTAGGAAAGGTGCTGTTGCGGCCGCAAAGGCAGAGTTGCGTTAAATTTCGAAATAAATTTTTAAAGTATTGAGCAGAAACACCCGTATCATTTCTTTAATACGGGTGTTTTATTTTATTTAGACCTAAATAATAGAATTAATTATTATAGATTGCATGTTGGTGACTATGCGCGCATGATGCAATTTATAGTGGTTAGCAGGAAGTCAGAGTGAGATGATGGGTCAGGATCCATTGATACTTTGATTTTTCCTTCCGATCAGACCAACGTGGTCCATCTTATCTCAGATCCCATTCTATATCCGACTGACAAACTTCGTGCGGTGCATTGACCCGACGTGAGGGGTTTCCCAGCGGGTAAGCCTCAATTTGTAATTTCATTAATATTGGCCTTTGCGTGGTCCTGTAACAGACGCCGAGGGGCGGGGTGTGTTTTCCCGTTGCGATGGTGTGCCAATGTTTAACCCCGGAGCCAACATGACGATTCCTTCATTTACCAAAGCCGTTATTACCGAAAATGTTATTCACTTGGCATTCAATGCCCAGGCCGCCGAACCCTTGACGGTACCAACAGCACTTGTCGCGCGTAAGGCTCGCCCCACCGCGATTGTCTATTGCGAAGCCAATTTTGGCCTTGATGATGGTAAAACCGCAAACGGTCTTGTCCGACATTCTGAAAAATATGACATTCTTTCCGTAATCGACAGCACACAAACCGGGCAAGACACCGGGGTCGTGCTGGACGGCAAACCCAACGGTATTCCGGTTCTAGGTCATCTTGACGCGGCCTTTGCCAAAGGGTTTCGTATCCCTGATTATTTCATTTATGGCATGGCGCCGGCGACCGGCATGCTTTCGGCCCACGAACGCGATGTTGTTCTCGATGCCTTGAACCGCGGCCTACATGTCGTGAACGGCCTTCACGAATTTCTCAATGATGATGTCGAATTTGTTGCTGCAAGCAAAGCCAACAATGCTGAAATTATCGATATTCGCAAGCCACGCCCCAAAAATGATCTGCGCCTGTTTAGCGGCAATATCAACACCATACCATGCCCGCGCATTGCCGTTCTTGGCACGGATTGCGCAATTGGGAAACGCACGACCGCCAGCATTCTGACCCGCGCTTTGATCGCACGGGGGATAAAGGCTGTTATGGTCACAACGGGCCAAACCGGCATGATGCAAGGCTCCAAATATGGTGTTGCGCTAGATGCCGTGCCGTCACAGTTTTGCTGTGGCGAACTCGAAGCTACCGTGATCGAGGCTTATGAAGGTGAACATCCTGATATTATTATTGTCGAAGGTCAGGGGGCTTTAAGTCATCCTGCGTTTTGTACATCTGCCTTTATTCTTCGCGGGTGCGTCCCCGATGGTGTGATTTTGCAGCATGCGCCAAAACGTGTGCACCGGTGCGATTTTGATCAAATGCCAATGCCGACACCTGAAACTGAAATTCGCCTGATCGAAGCCTTTGCCAATACGCGCGTTATCGGACTGACCATTAATCATGAAAACATGACAGACACCGAAATTGAGGCCAGCATCACAGATTATCACAAACAATTGGCCATTCCGGTAACCGATGCGCTGGCGCGCCCGGTTGATCTGCTTGTTGATATGGTACTTTCGTCTTTTCCCGCGCTTGAAAAGAAACTATCCGTCACCCTTCAATGATCACTCCCAGGTTAGAGATTGATCTTGATAAAATTTATCATAATGCCTCAACCCTTGTGGGGCGCCTTAAAAGGCTGGGGATCTCGGTAACCGGGATCACCAAGGCCTTTTGCGGTGCGCCGCAAATTACACGTATGTTGCAGCGGGCGGGGGTTTCCGGGTTGGGAGATTCCCGGGTCGAAAACATCGAACGCATGCGACGGGCCGGGATTGATGGACATATGACACTGGTGCGATCCCCTATGATCAGTCAGGTGGACCGGGTTGTGGCCGCTGTTAATGTCAGCTTCAATTCCGAACTTGATGTGATCGTGGCCCTTTCCAGATCGGCGCAAAAAGCCCGGAAACAACATGACGTTATTTTAATGGTCGAACTGGGCGACCTTCGCGAAGGTATCATGCCATGTGATGTGGCAAAAACCGTTCAAACGGTGCGCCGTTTGCCAAATATCAGGTTGATGGGGTTGGGGGCGAACCTTGCCTGTCGCAATGGCGTTGCCCCGGATAATGCCAATATGGGCATACTTTCAGCTTTGGCCGATCAGCTTCACGAAAAAGGCAATCCGGATGATTTTGTCGTATCGGGCGGAAATTCCAGCAATCTTTCCTGGGTTTTCGGGGGAGGAAAGGCACGACGCATTAACAATTTGCGTCTTGGGGAAGCCATTTTATGTGGCTGTGATCCGTTAAACGGTCGTCATATTCCGGGTCTTTATAGCGATGCGATTAAACTTGTCGCAGAAGTCATCGAAAGCAAAATAAAACCAACCAAACCGTGGGGCGAAATGGGTCTGACGCCGTTTGGGCAGGTCGCGGTTGTCCGTGATGAGGGCAATATTTTTCAATCCCTTCTTGCCATTGGCCGTCAGGATATTGACCCAAGCGGTTTGCATCCCTTATCGGGTGTAAAGATTTTGGGGGCCAGCAGTGATCATTTGGTTTTAAATACCGGTGCCCGCCCGCTGGTTTTAGGGACCGAGGTTTCGTTTCAGCCCGATTATAGTGCGCTGTTGCGCGCCATGACCTCGCCCTATGTGACCCAAACGTTCACAGGCAATGTTACGGCAATTGCCCCACCTGTAGGGCAGTTTGGGGTGCCTTGTTATTCTTGCACAGCATAGATTTTCCAAAGGTTGCTGTGGTGTTGCGTTGCGTCAGAAATGAAAAAAGACTATCTGCACGGTCAGGGTCGGGGGTGCGGTATCGCTTCTTCGTGTTGATCGTGACAAGGCAGGGTATCTTTTATGGCAAAACCGGCGATGCAGGCCGCACCGCGTATTGGCCCGTATAACGCCGCCAAGGCGGAAAAACTGGCGCGTAAGAAAAGGCTGGCCTTGTTGGCCTTGCTGCTGGCTTGTGCCTGTTTCATTGGTTTGACCATCTATGATCCGGCGCATCAAAACCCTTGGGTTGCCTTGCTTGTTGCAATGTCCGAGGCGGCAATGGTGGGAGGGCTGGCCGACTGGTTTGCCATTGTTGCGCTGTTTCGCCGTCCATTGGGCCTTAAAATTCCCCATACAGCGATTATTCCGCGCAGCAAGGATAAAATCGCCCGCAATCTGGCGGATTTTATTTGCGATCATTTCCTGGGCAAGGAACATGTGCTGGAAAAAATTCGCGAATTTGACCCGGCAGACAGGCTGGCGAAATATTGCGCCAACCCGAACACATCGGCGCAAATGGCCGATCTGGTGGTGAAGTTTGCCCCACGCCTGATGTATTTGCTTGATAGTGCCGAATTGCAGGAATTTGTGCGCACAACAACCCGGGAAAAACTGCGCGAGGCAGATGTCGGTAAACTTTCCGCCCGTTTTATCACCATTCTGACCCAGGATGGCCGCCATCATGAAATGGTCGACAGCCTGTTAAACGACATTGCCGATTTCACCAATAGCGATGAAACCCGCAATATGCTGGCCGATAAAATTGCCGGTGAATTATGGTCCGTCTTGCGCTGGGTTAATTTGGACAAGGCTGTCGCCGATAATATCACCGAAAAGGTGGCTGTTGGCCTGCGTGAATTGATCCAGGATCTTGCCGATAACAAGGACCATGAACTGCGCCTGAAATTTGAAAACAAAATTCCTGTTTTTATTGACCGTTTGCAAACAGACCCGGTCTTGCGCGCCCGCCTGGACCTGTTCCGCGACCGTATGCTCGATAATCAGGAATTATCCGATTATATCGCCCATATCTGGCGTAAAACGCTGAATTGGTTACGGTCAGACCTTGCTAATCCGCAATCGGAAATCCGGCGCGCGATTATCGGTGCGTCGCAAAATATCGGCACCAAGCTTGATGCCGACCCGGATATGAAAAACTGGCTCAATCTGTGGGTTCTTGAAACAATTGATCCCTATATCGGCGAATATCGCGAAAAAATCCGCCATTTCATCAAGGAACGGGTCGAGGCCTGGAGTGCAGATGAACTCACCGCCCAACTTGAACTGGCAATGGGCAGCGATTTGCAATCCATCCGCCTGAATGGAACGCTGGTTGGCGCCCTGATCGGCGGGGTTCTGTTTGCCACCATGCAGTTTATTGGCTGGTTGACAGTACAGTTTTAATGCGCCGTCCATGATCGTACTGAAATTTGAAAAAAGGGCTGGCAATATGTGCCAGCCCCAAAAATCCAGTAGCGATGTCTTTTTAAGCGTATAAAATCGCCCCTTAAGCCGCCTTGACTGAGGCCAGGAAGGTTTCGACCTTATTGCTAAGCTCTTCTGCCTGTTGGGACAAATTGCCCGATGCCGACAAGACCTGTTCGGCAGCAGCCCCGGTAGAGGCGGCAGCTTCG
>JBNKVZ010000126.1:0-13813 GCA_050299455.1 Thalassospira sp. | reverse complement strand
CACATGCAGGCTGTCTGCCGTGCAGTCATAACCCACATAGCACACCACCTTTTTTTCTGATGCATAGGCATCAAGGCCTTCAATATCAGTGCATTGGTGGATATAACCGCGATCGTTCATGACGCGGAGAAAGTCAGACTTGAGTTCAGTCATGGTTTTTGCGCTATGTTGGTTGTGATAGGAAATTCGAACCGCTAATTTTTGCGGAGGCGATGATCTAGCACATTCAGAGCAAAATGGGCAATGATACAACCTGCCTGCTGTGCGGATCTTCATAGGCAGGCGAATTTGGGCCCGATTTAGGGCGGATTTGCCGCCCCGTGCCGTGGTATGGATTCAACCTTGTCGTATTTTGATATTTGACGATAAGCTGCCGGCCCTATCGATGATTGAGGC
Source organism: Thalassospira sp. (assembly GCA_050299455.1). GTDB lineage: Bacteria > Pseudomonadota > Alphaproteobacteria > Rhodospirillales > Thalassospiraceae > Thalassospira. The sequence continues at coordinate 13,417 of JBNKVZ010000126.1, read as the reverse complement.
ACGAGATGAACAAGGACTGGATCACAGCAATCGGCATGATGAGCGGCACGTCACTTGACGGTGTTGACGCGGCCTTGATTGAAACAGATGGGGTTGAGGTCCGTCGTCTCGGGCAGTCGGTTTTTGTGCCTTATACCGCAGAACTGCGCGAAAATATGCGGGGCTGTTTTGGTAATCGCAGGGCCACCAATTCCGAACATGTCGTGGCCGATGATCTGACCCGGGTGCATGTTGATGCGGTTCATTTGTTGCTTGCCAAGGCCGGCATGTCGGCCGGTGACATTGGTGTGATTGGCTTTCATGGGCAAACCGTGTTTCACGAGCCGGCATCCGGCCTGACCCGCCAAATCGGCACCCCGGATATGCTGGCAGAAAAAACCGGCATCCCGGTTGTGGCCGACTTCCGCCTGGCCGATGTTGCCGCCGGGGGCGAAGGCGCGCCCTTGGCCCCGGTTTATCATGCGGCATTGGTAAAAAGTGCCGGTATAGAGGCACCGGTTGCGGTGCTAAATATTGGCGGGGTGTCCAACGTGACCTGGATTGGCGCGGATGACACTTTGCTGGCCTTTGATTGTGGGCCGGGCAATGCGCGCATTGATGACTGGATGCTGCGCCATACCGGTAGTCCGGTTGATGTGAATGGGGCAACAGCGGCATCAGGCAAGGGCGACCCGATGGTTGAGGTCAATTTCCTGGAAAACCCGTATTTTGACCGTATCCCGCCCAAATCGCTGGATCGTGAAGACATGGCCGCACATATCGACGGGCTTGTGGCCGAGGCAAAGCTTAATATCGCAGATGGTGCGGCCACATTGGCCAATTGCACGGTTGCGGCCATTGTTGCCGCTGTGAACCATCTGCCCGTCGCCCCCAAAAGCTGGTTTGTCTGTGGGGGCGGTCGCCATAATGATTATGTAATGGCCCAACTTGGCGCGCGTTTGGGGGTGCCGGTACGATCCGTTGATGAGCTTGATTGGGATGGCGATGCGGTCGAGGCGGAATGCTTTGGCTATCTGGCCGTGCGGCACTTGCGCAATTTGCCGTTAAGTTTTCCTGGGACAACGGGTGTGCCCAGGCCATGCTGCGGCGGAACGCTTTACATAAAAAGAAAGGCCGTCTGAGCGATCAGGCGGCCTTTTCATTTTTCGGTATCGATCAATTACGGGCGTGTTAAGCGCCGCGCTTGTCCAGATAGGCCGATGCGTGACGGATCACTTCTTCTTGCTGTTTGGCAAAATAGTGATCGGCACCGTCGATAATGCACATATCGACTTCAATCCCTTTTTGCGCATTAAGCTTGTCGCCCAGCTTGGTCACGGAATTAAGCGGGACATTTTCATCGCGCTTGCCGTGAATCAAAATGCCCGAAGACGGGCAGGGGGCGAGGAAGGTGAAGTCGTAATCGCTGGCCGGCGCAGCAACCGAGATAAAACCGTCAATCTCCGGGCGGCGCATCAAAAGCTGCATGCCGATCCAGGCGCCAAAGGAATAGCCTGCAACCCAGGTTGATCGGGAATTGGTGTTGTAGGTTTGCATCCAGTCGAGCGCGGAGGCGGCATCCGACAGTTCGCCGATACCGTGATCATAAACGCCTTGCGAGCGGCCAACACCGCGGAAATTGAACCGCATGACCGAATAGCCGCGATCTTTGAACATGTTAAACATGTTAAAGCACAGCTTGTTGTTCATTGTCCCGCCCTGTTGGGGGTGCGGGTGGAGGATAAGGGCGATGGGCGAATCGTCGGCACCGTTGTGATGATAACGCCCGTCTAGGCGCCCTTCGGGGCCGTTAAAAATGACCTCAGGCATGGATCAGACAGCTCCTGTCCGCAAGTGGGTGTGCAGTAGGAAGAATATACCCGAGTAGATTTGTGAGTTTTTTTGTTCTGCTGGCATAAATTGCTTGGGGCAAATACTTGACCACGTTACTCGGTTATCCTATATTTCGGTCAACCGGACAGCCAAAACGATACGTGTTGCGTGAAACGTAGCACTGTTTCGATGCGGTCGGTTGCCGGGAATCGAAGCTACTTATTACACAGGGGACAGCCCCATGTTCAAGATAATTCGCCAGGAAATAGACGCGATGATCGCACGCGATCCCGCGGCACGTTCCCGTTGGGAGGTCGTGTTAAGCTATCCGGCGTTTCACGCGATCATGGCATATCGCTGTACAAACTGGCTTTGGAAGCGCGGTTTCCGGATAACGGCACGGTTTTTTTCGCAGATCATGCGTTGGTTGACCGGTATTGAAATTCATCCTGGTGCCACGATCGGCAAACGCTTTTTTATCGATCATGGCATGGGTGTTGTAATTGGTGAAACCGCCGAAATTGGCGATGACGTGACTCTGTATCAGGGCGTCACCCTGGGCGGAACGGCACCAAGTGTGGATAGTGACGGGCAGCGTGGCCTTAAACGCCACCCGACACTGGAAGATGGCGTTATTGTTGGTTCCGGGGCGCAAATCCTCGGTCCGTTTACGGTACGTAAAAACGCGCGGATTGGCGGCAATGCCGTTGTGCTGGCCGAGGTGCCCGAAGGGGCAACCGTGGTGGGTATTCCGGCAAAAATCGTTCGCCGCGAAAAAGACGACCGGTTTTGTGCCTATGGGACGCCGGTGGGCGACCTGCCAGACCCGGTTGCGCGTGCCCTTGACGAACTTTCGCGCGAGGTGCAGGGCCTGCGCCAGCGCGTACAGGAACTGGAAAGTGAACAAAAGCAGGATGACGGTTATGTCCCTGCGGCAAACCCGGAAAAGCCACGCATTGTGGCGGCTTCGGAATAGGGCTCATCTTCTGTTCGACTGTCGCGATGCGGCAAATTGAAATCGAAAGCCTGGACATTGTTTGATAATGCGATGCACAGGCAGGAGGACATGCTGTGAAGTTAAGTACGAAAGGCCGCTATGCGGTGATGGCGATGGTGGACCTGGCAGATAGTGGCCGGGAACGCCCCGTTGCCCTTGCCGACATTGCCGAGCGTCAGGAAATTTCGCTGTCCTATCTGGAGCAATTGTTTGGCAAGCTGCGCAAGGGCGGACTGGTCCGTTCGGTGCGCGGGCCGGGCGGTGGATATATGTTGGCGCGTTCTGCACAGGAAACCCGTATTTCGGATGTGATCCTGGCGGTTGACGAACCCATTCGCGCCACGCGCTGCAAGTCTGGCTCGCCCAAGGGCTGCAAGGCGGATAAGGGCCGGTGCCTGACCCACGAATTGTGGGAAGAGCTGGGCAACCAGATTTACCTTTATTTGTCCTCGGTCAGCCTGGCTGACGTGGTGGATCGCAAGATTGCCGGTGTGGGGCGACTGTTTGACCGCCGCACAACCCAGGTCCACGAACCCCAGGTGGCAGCACAATAGGAATTGGAAACAGGGTGATTGTCCTGGCAAGGATAATTGCATTTTGGTTTAACCCCGTAACGTAAAGACAGCATACGACGTGATGAAACAGCAGGTTTACCTTGATTACAACGCAAGCGCGCCAATGATTGCCGCCGCAAAAGATGCGGTGGTGGCAGCCCTTGATGTTGCGGGAAACCCGTCGTCGGTGCATGGGGCCGGGCGCGAGGCCCGCAAAATTGTGGATCATGCGCGCCGCGCTGTTGCCGATATGGTTGGGGGTGATGCCGAACGCATCATTTTCACCAGCGGCGGTACCGAGGCCAATAATCTGGCCCTGAATGGTCTTGACGATGTTGTTGTTTTGACCAGTGCGGTTGAACACCCGGCCGTGATTGAAGCCCGGCTGGATGCCCGGCGCATTCCGGTGGATGGCAATGGCGTCATTGATCTTGCGGCATTGGAAGACATGTTAAAGGCCTGTCAGGATGCCGGGGAAAAGGTGCTGGTGTCGGTGATGCTGGCGAATAATGAAACAGGCGTGATCCAGCCTGTGGCGAAAGCCGCCCTTTTGGCCCGTGAATATGGGGCCAAAATCCATTGTGACGCAGTACAGGCTATTGGCCGGATGCCGGTGGATATGGGGCAGCTGCTGGTGGATATGGTGTCTGTTTCAGCCCACAAATTTGGCGGGCCCAAAGGTGTTGGTGCGCTGGCGATTGCCTCTGGTGTGATGCTGGTGCCGCAAATTCGCGGTGGCGGGCAAGAAAAATATCGCCGGGGTGGCACGGAAAATGTGGCGGGTATTGCCGGCCTTGGCGCTGCTGCCCTGCAGGTTAAGGACCGTTGTGCCGCCGCCGATGACATCAAAGCCAAACGGGACCGTTTGGAAAGCGAAATTCTGGCCCATGCGCCAGAAGTGGTGATCGCAAGCCGCGATGCGGCCCGCCTTGGCAATACCAGCTGCCTGATTTTGCCGGGGATGCCCGGTGAAACCCAGGTTATGGCAATGGATTTGGCCGGGGTGGCAATCAGTTCGGGATCGGCCTGTTCTTCAGGCAAGGTTCGCGAAAGCCACGTTTTGAAGGAAATGGGTGTTTTGGAACCGGGCTCGGCCATTCGTGTCAGTCTGGGACCTGAAACAACCAACGAAGAGATCGATCTGTTTATCCGTGTTTGGAGCCGGATGCGGGACAATGCAGCGCGCAAGAAGCTTGCGCGTAATGCAGCCTGAATAAATGAGTGAGGATGCCAAAAAATGAACGAGCTTAAAGCAAAGCCGATCTATCTGGACTATCAGGCGACAACGCCGACCGACCCGCGTGTCGTTGATGCAATGCTGCCTTATTTTTATGAGAAATTCGGCAATGCTCACTCGCGGAACCATTCGTTCGGCTGGGAAGCTGAAGACGCGATTGAGCTTGCCCGCGGGCAGGTTGCCTCGATTATCGGTGCGTCATCGAAGGAAGTTATTTTTACGTCGGGTGCGACGGAATCCAACAACCTGGCGCTGAAGGGCGTGATGAAGTTTTACGGCAAGAAAAAGCCGCATCTCATCACCACGGTGACGGAACATAAATGTGTTCTCGACAGTGCGCGCCATCTTGAACAGGAAGGGTACAAAGTAACCTATCTTCCGGTTCAGCAGAATGGCCTGATTGACCTTGAGCAGCTTAAAGCCGCCATCACCGATGAAACGGCCCTGGTTTCGATCATGGCGGTTCACAATGAAATCGGTGTGATCCAGCCGCTCAAGGAAATTGGCGAAATTTGCCGGGAACGCGGTGTGTTCTTCCATTGCGATGCGGCCCAGGCCGTTGGCAAAATTCCGCTTGATGTGAATGACATGAAAATTGACCTGATGTCGATTTCGGGCCACAAGATTTATGGTCCGAAAGGCGTTGGCGCCCTGTTTGTTCGCCGTCGTCCGCGCGTGCGTGTTGTCGCCCAGATCACCGGTGGTGGTCAGGAACGTGGCATGCGTTCAGGCACCTTGCCGACCCCGCTGATCGTTGGTTTGGGCAAGGCATGTGACATTGCGCAAAACGAAATGGCCGAAGAAAACGCCCGCATTATGGAACTGCGTAACTATACGCTGAACCGTTTCCGCGAACGTCTGGCCGATATTTACCTGAATGGCGACGAGGAAAACCGCGTTGCCGGTAACCTCAATATCTCTTTTGCCTATGTCGAGGGTGAAAGCCTTCTGATGGGCATCAAGAATATTGCGGTATCGTCGGGTTCTGCCTGCACCTCTGCGTCGCTCGAGCCGTCCTATGTGCTGCGTGCCCTGGGTGTTGACGAAGAACTGGCCCACACCTCGCTTCGTATCGGTATTGGTCGCTTCACCACCCGCGAAGAACTGGACCAGGCTGTTGATGCGATTTGTAACGAAGTGGAACGTCTGCGCGAAATGAGCCCGCTTTGGGAGATGGCGCAGGAAGGCATCGACATCAAATCAATCGAGTGGGCCGAGCATTAATCGCGACGCGTACTATATAATAGTTACAGAGAGACACAGGACTTCTTAGGAGGGTTCAAACCATGGCTTATAGCGAAAAGCTTCTTGATCACTACGAAAACCCGCGCAATGTCGGTTCGTTTGACAAAAACGAAACCTCGGTTGGTACCGGCCTTGTCGGTGCCCCGGCTTGCGGCGACGTGATGAAACTGCAGATCAAGGTATCGGCAGACGGCATCATTGAAGATGCGAAATTCAAAACCTTTGGCTGTGGTTCGGCGATTGCGTCCAGCTCGCTGATCACGGAATGGGTCAAAGGCAAGACCATTGACGAAGCCGGTGCGATTAAAAACTCGCAGATCGCCGAAGAACTGGCATTGCCGCCGGTCAAAATTCACTGCTCGATCCTTGCTGAAGATGCGATCAAGGCAGCGATTAGCGACTATAACACCAAGAACGGCAAAGCCGAGGTTGAAGCGGCTGAATAAGCCGCTTTGCCCACCAGCTGACGATCTGGAGACAAGGAGACCAGGATGGCATTACCGGCCCCTATCAATGTAACACCCAACGCGCTTGAGCATATCAAGGCGTTGCTTGACAGCCGCGGCAAGCCATCTGCGGGCATTCGTCTGGGTGTTCGCAGCAAGGGTTGCTCGGGTCTGTCATACACGCTGGAATACGCCGATGATGAAAGCGGATTTGACGAAGTCGTCCAGCTTGATGACGGCGTGAAGCTGATGATCGATCCCAAGGCAATCATGTTTGTGCTGGGTACCGAAATGGATTATTCGGTCGATAAAATGGAAGAAGGTTTCGTTTTTCGTAATCCCAATGAAAAAGGGCGTTGCGGCTGCGGAGAATCCTTCCACGTTTAATGTCGCCGGGTTTCCGGCCCTGATCTTGTCGATGGCCCCGGTGCTTGCGCCGGGGCCGTCACTTGATAGCGACAAATTTACCGCCGGCATTTGAAACCCGGAAACGGCCTTGTCACGGGCCAAGGACGGGTTCCATATGGCGGAAAAGCGTTGTGATCGGCAATATTCGGTTGCCGTTTGCATGACCAAAAACGATACAGGCCAAAATATGATGAGTGCTGCGTCAGAACAGAGCAAATCCAACACCAGTGGCGATAAAACCTGCTGGTCCTGCAAGGGGCCGGTGGCGGCTGTTGCGCTGTTTTGCGATACCTGCGGGGCCATTCAGGCACCAGGGCAGCTTGATCATTTTGCCCGTTTTGACATTCCGCGCGATTTCGATGTCGATATTGATGCGATTGAGGCCCGGTACCTTAAGCAGCAGCAAACCCTGCACCCGGATCGCTTTGCCACCAAATCGGCGCGGGAAAAGGCCCTGTCGCAGCAACAGGCTGCCAGCCTGAATGATGCCTTTGAAACCCTGAAAAACCCGGTGTCGCGCGCGGAATATATGATGCGCATGAACGGGGTGGAACCGGAAGGCGGCGAGGGCCAAACGGTGAATGACCCGGCCTTGCTGATGGAGGCAATGGAAATGCGCGAGGCCCTGGATGATGCCGGGGATCGTGCTGCGATTGATACGATTATTCGCGATGTGCGCAAAATGGCGCGTGATTGCGAAAAAGAAGTCGCAACGGCGATCAATGGCGGGGCCTATGATGCGGCCCGCAAATTGACGACGCGGTTGCGGTATCTGTTAAAAATGGCGCAGGAAGCGCGTGCCAAAAAGGCGCGTTTGGCTGCGGCCTGACACAATAAACGGATTGATTTTATGGCTTTGTTGACCATCCACGAACCCGGACAAACCCCGCTTCCTCACGAGGAGGAACGTAAGCTGGCCGTCGGGATCGATCTGGGCACAACCAATTCTGTCGTGGCGATGTCGCGCGATGAAAAATCCGAAGTGCTGCGCCACGCGGATGGCGGCTCGGCGATTGTGCCCTCGGTCGTGCATTATGCCAGCGATGGTACCGTTACGGTGGGCGAAGCCGCCCGCGATATGATTGACAGCCAGGCAAGCCAGGTGGTGTCATCGGTCAAGCGGCTGATGGGCCGTGGCCTGGAAGACGTCAAATCGGTGGCGGGTACGCTGCCATATCATGTTGAAATTCCCGAAACCCCGGCCGATGGCAGCGACAGCGAACCGCAAATGGTGCGCCTGAATGTAGGCGACCGGGTCTTAACCCCGGTGGAAGTTTCAGCCGATATTTTGCGGACCTTGAAAGCGCGGGCCGAAGCCGCGCTGGAGCAGGATGTCGAACAGGCCGTGATTACGGTTCCGGCCTATTTTGATGATGCGGCCCGTACCGCCACCAAGGATGCCGCCAAACTGGCCGGGATCGAGGTTTTGCGCCTGGTAAATGAACCAACTGCCGCGGCCCTGGCCTATGGCCTGGATAACGGGGCAGAGGGGCTTTATGCCGTTTATGATTTGGGCGGTGGCACCTTTGATATCTCGCTTTTGAAAATGCAAAAGGGCGTTTTCCAGGTGAAATCCACCGGGGGTGATGCCGCTTTGGGCGGCGATGATTTTGACCATGCTATTGTTGAAAGCCTGCTTGCCGCCCGCAAGGCCGAGGGGATTGCCGATACGATTGACTCATCGGCCGCCAAACGCCTACTTAAAATCGCCCGGGCGATCAAGGAAGCCCTGACCGATCAGGATATCGTGGATGTGGCGGTTGATATTAATGACAGCGAAACCACCCATCGCATCACCCGTGCCGATTTTGACGCCATGATCGCGCCGATGGTTGCGCGCACCATGTCGATCACGGAACAGGTGTTAGATGATGCCGATGTGCTGCCCGAAGACGTCAAGGGGGTGGTGCTGGTGGGCGGTTCGACCCGCGTGCCTGCGGTGCGTGCGGCGGTGGCAGCCCTGTTTGACCAGGAACCGCTTTCCAATATCGACCCGGACGAAGTTGTTGCCGTGGGTGCGGCCCTGCAGGCCGAGGCATTGACAGGCGGATCGGATAATCTGTTGTTGGATGTGATCCCGCTGTCGCTGGGTCTCGAAACAATGGGCGGCATTGTGGAAAAGGTGATTGACCGTAACACGCCGATCCCGGTGGCCAAGGGCCAGGAATTCACCACCTATCAGGATGGCCAGAATGCCATGATGATCCATGTGGTGCAGGGCGAACGTGAAATGGTCGATCAGTGCCGGTCGCTGGCCCGCTTTGTGCTAAGCGGCATTCCGCCAATGGCGGCAGGGGCGGCGCGCATCCGTGTGACCTTCCAGGTCGATGCCGACGGACTGCTGTCGGTTTCCGCCCGTGAAGAAACCACCGGCGTGGAACAGGAAGTTGCCGTTAAACCGACCTATGGCATTAATGAATCCGACATGGCTAACATGTTGCGCGACAGCATGGTTCATGCCCGTGAAGATATGGAGCTGCGCCTGCTGACCGAAGCCCGGGTGGAGGCGCGACGCAATATTCTGGCCGTTCAGGCCGCGATGCAGGCCGATGCCGAGTTGCTTGACGATGATGACAAGGCCGCGATTACCGGTGCGGTTAACGCGCTGGAAACTGCCATGCAGGGCGATGACCGCCAGGTGATTAATGATTTGGCCGAGGCCCTTGATACCGCGTCGCGTCCCTTTGCGGAAAAACGCATGGATCGCGGTATTCGCCGGGCGTTGGCTGGCCAAAATGTGAACAATGTCAGCTCCTGAGCTGGCGGTGATGAATTGACAAATGGTGCTGCTGCGGCGATTGTCCCCGCACATCGCCATAGCGGGTCGATAAACAGAGATCGAAACAAAAGTAAATTCGAGGAGAAAGGCGCAGATGCCCAAGATCGTTTTTGTAGAACCTGACGGTACGGAAAAGGAATTCGAGGTCGCCGACGGGTTATCCGTTCTTGAAGCCGCGCATAAAAACGGCATCGATTTGGAAGGTGCTTGCGAAGGCTCGCTGGCCTGTTCGACCTGCCACGTTGTTGTGGATGGCGACTGGTTCGACAAACTTGAAGAACCCAGTGAAGACGAAGAAGACATGCTGGATCTGGCCTTTGGCCTGACCGAAACGTCGCGTCTTGGCTGCCAGATTATCATGAGCGACGAGCTGAACGGCTTGCGTGTGATGCTGCCGTCAGCCACCCGTAACATGATGGTTGATAAATAATCAGGCCTGCTTGCCGCCTGCCTTTTCACCCGCAAAAGGGGACGACCATGCGCTGGACAGATACCATCGACATCGCGATCGAACTCGAAGAAGCCCACCCGGACGTGGATAACCTTAATCTGCGTTTCACCGATTTGCATAAATGGGTATGCGAATTGCCGGGCTTCGAGGACGATCCCGAAGCCTCGAACGAAAAAATCCTTGAGGCCATCCAGATGGCCTGGATTGATGAACGCGAAGATTAAGGCCTTTGGCCGGTTCGTCGCCGATTTTACAGATGGACCAGTTCCGCCAACGCGGGCTGGTCTGATCTGTTTTTGACCCGTGATGTGTTTGCAAAACAGGATCAGATGCCATGACCAGCCCCTTTACCGACATCATCCCGGAAAGCAGCCTGTTTGGCCGCCTGCGTGCCAAAGCCCCCGATGTCTGGCAAAGTTATGTGGATCATGAATTTGTCCGTAAGCTGGGCAATGGCACCTTGCCGGAAGAATGCTTCCGCCATTATCTGATTCAGGATTATTTATTCCTGATCCAGTTTGCCCGAGCCTATGCCCTGGCGGTCTATAAGGCCGATGATCTGGCTGCGATGCGCCAGTTTTCGCAAACCGTTTCGGCCATCCTTGATATGGAAATGAGCCTGCATCTCGATTTTTGCAAAGACTGGGGCCTTGTCGAAGGCGATATCGTTAGCCAGCCTGAATCCCGTGCGACAGTGGGCTATACCCGCTATGTGTTGGAAAAGGGTCATCAGGGCGATGTGATTGACCTGCATGTTGCCGTGATGCCCTGTATGGTGGGCTATGCCGAAATCGCAAACCGGTTGATGGCAAGTTCTGATACAAAACTGGAAGGTAATCCTTACCGCGCATGGATTGAAATGTATGCATCCGAGGATTTCCAGAATGTCGCCAAGGCGGAAATTATGCTGCTGGATGCCCTGGCACCAAAACGCGGTGGCGAAGCCCGCATTGCCGATTTGACGCAAACCTTCGCCACGGCCAGCCGCCTGGAAGCCGATTTTTGGCAAATGGGCCTTGATCTGGCAAAATAGGCGGCATTGCCCCTTGGGGCATAAAAAGCATCAAGGTGCAGAAGCACCAAAACGAACACCTGATCAGAGATCGATAATCTGGTCGCCATCGCCTTGACCGATGGTGGGCCAAGGGAATTTGACGATGAACAGTCTTGGAATAGACAAAGCCCCCGAAGATACCCGCGTGGTTGTCGCCATGTCGGGCGGGGTAGATAGCTCGGCCGCCGCGGCCCTTCTGAAATCCGAAGGTTATGACGTTGTGGGCATTACCCTGCAACTTTACGATATGGGCGCAAATGCACCATCGCGGGCGAAATCCTGCTGTGCGGGGCGCGATATTTATGATGCCCGCAAAGTGGCCGAGGATATTGATATTCCCTATTATGTTCTCGATTACGAAAGCCGCTTTCGCGAAGAAGTGATCGATGATTTTGCCGATAGCTATTTGCGCGGCGAAACGCCGATTCCCTGTGTCAAATGCAATCAGACCGTCAAATTCCGTGACTTGCTGGAAACCGCCCATGATCTGGGTGCGGATTGCATGGCAACCGGTCATTATGTCCAGCGCAAGCTCGGCACTGGCGGGCAGGCGGAACTGCACCGTGCGGCGGATGCCAACCGTGATCAAAGCTATTTCCTGTTTACCACCACCCAGGACCAGCTTGATTTCCTGCGTTTCCCGCTTGGGCATCTGACCTCCAAGGCCGAAACCCGTGCGCTTGCCGCCCGTTTTGGCCTGGAAGTGGCCGATAAGCCCGACAGTCAGGACATTTGTTTTGTCCCCGATGGCAAATATGCCCGTCTGGTCGAAAAACTGCGCCCCGAAGCGGGCGAGCCGGGCCAGATTGTGGATGTGAATGGCACTGTGATGGGCGATCATCGCGGGCTGATCCATTACACGGTCGGTCAGCGCCGCGGCCTGAATATCGGTGGCACGGCGGAACCGCTTTATGTGGTCAAACTGGTGCCCGAAACCCGGCAGGTCATTGTTGGCCCGAAATCGGCCCTGGCAAAGCACAGCATCTATATCAAGGAGCTGAACTGGCTGGGGGCGGCTGCCATTGATCCCGAAGGGGTGGAGGTTGAGGTCAAACTGCGTTCCGCAATGGCCCCGGCAACGGCGACCATCTATCCGGTGGCCGATGCCCCCGGTCAGGCCCGCATCGATCTGCACGCGCCGCAATTTGGCATCGCGCCGGGGCAGGCGGGTGTGATCTATCAGGGCGACCGTGTGCTGGGCGGGGGCTGGATCAGCAGCCAGGAACATAACAGCGCTACAGATGGGGCTCATGCCGCCTAAAATCGCCGCCTCGGGGCATTGGGGGCTGTTTGCCTCATACCCCACTAGCCTCACCAGCCGGGATCATGGGGCACGCTGTCATCGCTAATGATGGTGCGCCTGTGGCCCGGTGATGTCTGATGCGGTTTGACCCTGCCACATCCGGTAGGGTCAGTCCCGCAAGCCCCGTCAGAGGGCGTTTTTTCAAGGCTTTGTGCCACTTGCGATTTTATTGGAATCTTTTTTGACAAAAACGTCAAAAAGGCGCTTGACGGGGGCGGTTCCCTGACGTAAAAACCGCCCCGTTCCGGACGACACGGAACGTCGAAGACAAAGCCATATGGCGGAGTAGCTCAGCTGGTTAGAGCAGCGGAATCATAATCCGCGTGTCGGGGGTTCAAGTCCCTCCTCCGCTACCATTCAAAAGCCCGGTTCTGATGAGCCGGGCTTTTGCTTTTGGGATGCGCAGTTTATCCCTGGGATATTTCGAACTCATCTTGCATGTTAAGGCGTCTTGGCTCTGGCGCCGCATTGCTGCATCTTTATTGACACTCCTTTTATCGTTTGTCCGCTTTGCGCAGCCGCCAGAAAGGCGGAATATTGCCAGCCATGATGCAGCCATAGGGATCGATATAGTCGTCAATATCGGCGAGACCATAGGACTCGATCTGAGACACGACATTTTCGGCACTTTTGTAGCCGGACGGCAGTTCGGAAATGTCAATTTCCCCGGCGTGGAAGCGGATATCCAGACCATCCGTTTCCGCCTTCAGCATGGCTTCCGGCGTCGTGTTTTCTGAGCGGCGGCGATGCTCGGAGCGGGAAAAATTGCGCCCTGCGCCATGCGGGCTGAAACCAAGGCCGGTTTCGGCATCCTTGCCTCGCACCACCAGCACAGGCTCCGACATGTTGAGCGGGATGAGGGTCAGCCCCGTTGCGTCGCTGGCATAACCGTCCCAGGCAGGCGTGGCACCTTTGCCGTGATAGAAAAGATCACCACGCTTGAAGACGAAGTTATGTTCGTTCCAGAAACGCTCGCCCGTATCCTCCACCCCGGCGGTCTCAACGGTGGCCTGATGGATGGCATTATGGTTGGCCTTTGTCCATTTACGGATCAGCTGCAAGGCGTCCCAATAGTCCTGTCCCTCAGGGGTATCGACCGGAATCCACGCATTCTGCTTTAAGGTCTGCGGT
>JBNKVZ010000125.1:0-13829 GCA_050299455.1 Thalassospira sp. | reverse complement strand
CGGGCGATGAATACAAAAACCGAAGACAAGAAAAAGGCCGGTATCCCCAATTGGGCCGATGCCTTCCCCTATGTGAATGGCGGCCTGTTTTCCGGCAGTACCGAGGTGCCGCGCTTTTCCAAAATCGCCCGGTCCTATTTGCTTCATATTGGCGGGCTGGACTGGCAACAGATCAATCCCGATATTTTCGGCTCCATGATTCAGGCGGTCGCCGATGACGACGAACGCGGCGCATTGGGCATGCATTATACCAGCGTGCCCAATATCCTGAAGGTGCTGAACCCGCTTTTCCTGGATGATCTTCGCGACAAACTGGCAGATGCAGATAAAAACCCGCGCAAACTGCTTAATCTGCGCAATCGCATTGCCCGCATCCGGGTGTTTGACCCGGCCTGTGGCTCGGGCAATTTTCTGGTGATCGCCTATAAGGAACTGCGCGCGATTGAAGCAGAAATCAACAAACGCCGGGGCGAGGGCGACCGCCGCTCCGAAATACCGCTAACCAATTTTCGCGGCATCGAACTGCGCGACTTCCCCGCCGAAATCGCCCGCCTCGCCCTGATCATCGCCGAATACCAGTGCGATGTGCTTTATCGCGGCCAAAAGGAGGCCCTGGCGACCTTCCTGCCGCTCGATGCGCAAAACTGGATCACCTGTGGCAATGCGCTGCGGCTTGACTGGCTGTCCATCTGCCCGCCGACGGGCACCGGCGTCAAACACCATGCCGACGATTTATTTAACTCCCCCCTTGATCAGGCCCAAATCGATTTCGAGAATGAAGGTGGAGAAACCTATATTTGTGGCAATCCGCCCTATCTGGGCTCCAAATGGCAGTCGAAGGAACAAAAAGAAGACCTAGGACGCATTTTTGATGGCAGGGTCAAAGGCTGGAAGTCGCTAGACTATGTCGCGGGCTGGTTTATGAAGGCAGCCGATTATGGACTACATACGCCAACTATTTCGGCCTTTGTATCCACCAACTCAATATGCCAAGGACAACAGGTGCCGATCCTCTGGCCGTTGATTTTCGCAACGGGGCACAAGATTGCATTTGCCCATACCAGTTTCAAATGGGCGAACCTCGCAAGTCACAACGCCGGTGTGACCGTCGCGATTGTGTCAATTTCCAACCATTTAGTAGCAGCGCGGAAGCTCTTCATGGTGGCCGAGGATGGTGGAGTAGTAGTGAAAGAGGCTAACAACATTAACGCATATCTGGTTGCTGTGCCAAATGTTGAGATCACTTCACGCTCGAAACCCATTGATGACCGGGCACTTATGCAGTTTGGCAATCATCCCTACTATGGTGCTGCCCTTATTTTCCCTCATCAGGAAGGTCGGGAATTGATTAAAACCTATCCCGAGGCCGCAAAATTCGTTCGCCCGCTATATGGCTCAAAAGAGTTTATCTCAGCCGCTCCAAGAGCGTGCCTCTGGATCGAGGCTGAAGATATCGAAAAAGCCGAGGCAATTCTGCTAATAGCAGCAAAAATTGGTGAGGTGGAAAAGGCACGGAGGGCGGCAAAGCGAGACCAAGCGGCTCAAAAATTGGCTAAAACACCGTATCGGTTTCGCGATCAAATGACAGCGAAAAATCTGATAATGGTCGTGCCCCGTGTCAGTTCAGAAAGTCGGCCGTTTCTGCCCGTAGGTTTGTTGCCTGGTGCAGCAATTATTCAAGATCAGGCATTCGCCCTCTATGATGCACCACTTTGGAACATGGCGCTAATAGCCTCTCGCCTGCATCTGGTTTGGATCGCCACAGTCTGCGGTAAAATGAAAACCGACTTCCGCTATTCCAACACCCTTGGCTGGAACACCTTTCCGATGCCGAAACTAACCGAAAATGACAAGTCGGAACTGACCCGCTGTGCCGAGGAGATTTTGCTGGCCCGTGAGCAATATTTTCCCGCCACCATTGCCGATATGTATGGCCCCAAACGGATGGATAGCGACTTTCCGCTGGTTCGTGCCGCCCATGAGCGCAATGACGAGGTATTGGAGCGCATTTATATCGGTCGTCGTTTTAAAAACGATACCGAACGGCTGGAAAAACTGTTTGAGCTTTATACCCGCATGACCGAAGCCGCAAATACCCCGAAAAAAACCTCGAAAGTGAAGGCATAAGCGGCAAATCTGTTAAAATGGACACAAGATCACCCCGGCCATGACGGGATATAAGGAAAAAGTGATGACAGACGCACGGACACTGGCGCTGATTGATGATTTGAGAAAACTGCCAGCAGAAACGGCATGGGTGGAATTCAAGGAAAATAACAGCGACGCGGAAATGATTGGCAGGCTGATTTCGGCCCTGGCCAATGCCGCCCGGCTGGCAGACCAGCATTTTGCCTATATTGTCTGGGGCATTCGCGATGGCGACCATGTAGTGACCGGCACCGACTTTGAACCGACACGCGAAAAACACAAAAAGCAGCCACTGGAATTGTGGCTAACGCAATATTTGCAGCCGCGCATCAATTTTTCGTTCAAACCACTGGAGTATCAGGGGGAACGACTGATTTTGCTGGAAATTCCGGCAGCCGAAACACGCCCGGTAGAATTCGACCGCACCGCCCATATCCGCATTGGCAGCACCACACACCGGCTTTCCGATCACCCGGAGCGGTTACGCGCCTTATGGGCGAAATTGCAGCCCTATGCCTGGGAAACCGGCATTGCCGCACAGTTTTTGTCTGGCGATGATGTTTTGGCCCGGCTGGATCATACCCCGTATTTTAACCTGACCGGGCAGCCCCTGCCCGATAACCGCCAGGGCATTTTTGAAAAACTGACGGCAGACCGCCTGATCAATCAGGATGTTGGCGGGCACTGGAATATTACAAATCTTGGCGCCATTCTGTTTGCGAAAAACCTGAACGATTTTTCACCCTCCATTGCCCGAAAAGCCGTCAGATTTGTCGCCTATGATGGCACCAACCGGGCGGCAACGGTCACACACCGGCAGGAAATCACGGCGGGCTATGCCAGTGGATTTGAAAAACTGGTTACTTATATCGACAATCTGCTGCCGCATAACGAATATATCGGCACAATTTTTCGTGAAGAACGGTCGCTTTATCCGGCAATTGCCATTCGTGAACTGTTTGCCAATGCCCTGATCCATCAGGATATGACGATTACCGGGACCGGCCCTTTGATCGAAATGTTCAAAGACCGCCTTGAAATTACCAATCCCGGCCAGCCTTTGGTAAACCCGGAACGTTTTCTGGATTCTCCGCCGCGTTCACGCAACGAGGCGCTGGCATCGCTTATGCGCCGCATGAGACTTTGCGAGGAACAGGGAACCGGGATCGACAAGGTTATTGTCGCCATTGAAATGCACCAGCTTCCGCCACCCGATTTCAGGGCCGAAGGCGACGCTGTACGTGTCGTCATGTTCGCACCGCGCAGCTTTGCCGATATGACACCGGAAGAGCGTGTGCGCGCCTGTTATCAACATGCCGCCCTAAAATATGTCAGCGGAGAACGCATGAAAAACGCGACCCTTTGTGAACGTTTCGGGATCGATCCCAAAAACAGGGCGCAGGCATCGGTCGTCATTCGCCAGGCCGTGGCTGCAAACCTGATCCGACCGGCAGACCCTGGCCGCCCCAAGGCAGGATATTTACCAGCCTGGGCATAAAGCCAATACAGTTGTTGATCGTGTTTTGATTTTGGCAGCATCCTTCTTGACGGTTCTGTCAACAAATTCATCAAAATCAAAGCCTTAAAGAATTTTAATATCGCTGTTTTTTGTTGATCGGGTTTTGATCCTTGCGCATTCTGGCTGCAAAATCGCACAATTGCCCCTTACCCGTTCACCTGCCGCTCGCTTCACCGGCCTTTCTGGCACGTGGGGAAAACAGGACGTAAAAACACAAACAGGAAGTGACTTTATGACCGGTCTCAAATCTGTCCCCTCGGTTTCGGTAACATATGCGCAAAATGGCAAATCGACCCGGGCCAACGAACTGGGCATGCGGCCGATGCAGGAAAACGCCTATAAAAGACGTGGCGAGCAATATTTGCTGATCAAATCGCCGCCCGCGTCGGGCAAAAGCCGGGCGCTGATGTTTATTGCGCTTGATAAACTGTATCATCAGGGGCTGAAACAGGCGATTATTGTGGTTCCGGAACGATCCATCGGATCGAGCTTTGCCGATGAACCGTTATCGCAATTCGGATTTTGGGCCGACTGGCATGTGGAACCGAAATGGAACCTGTGCAACGCGCCAGGGGCGGAAAGTGGCGGCAAGGTGCAATCGGTCGGGGCATTTTTAAACAGTGAAGACCGGATACTGGTCTGCACCCATGCCACCTTCCGTTTTGCGGTTGAGCAATTTGGCATTGCCGCCTTTGATGACCGGTTAATTGCCGTGGACGAATTTCACCATGTTTCCGCCGATGGCGATAACCGGTTGGGCACCCAACTGGGCCAGCTGATTGGCCGGGACCGAGTGCATATGGTTGCCATGACCGGGTCCTATTTTCGCGGCGATGCGGTGCCGGTGCTCTCGCCGGAGGACGAGGCCCGCTTTGCCACCGTCACCTATACCTATTACGAGCAATTGAACGGCTATAAATACCTGAAATCTCTTGATATTGGGTATTATTTTTATGCCGGGGCCTATGCGGAGGATATTTTAAAGGTTCTTGATCCCGGCGAAAAAACCATCATTCACATTCCGTCGGTCAATTCACGCGAAAGCACGCGCGACAAAATCCGCGAGGTGGAACATATCATCGAGGAACTGGGCGACTGGCAGGGCACCGACCCCGCCACCGGCTTCCAACTGGTCAAAACGGCCGACGGGCGCATATTGCGCATTGCCGATCTGGTCGATGATGACCCGGCCAAGCGCGACCGCGTTTCAGGTGCCTTAAAAGACCCGGCGCAAAAGCATAATCGCGACCATGTGGACATCATCATTGCCCTTGGCATGGCCAAGGAGGGCTTTGACTGGGTATGGTGCGAACATGCGTTGACGGTGGGCTATCGTTCCAGCCTGACCGAAGTAGTGCAAATCATTGGCCGTGCCACCCGCGATGCCCCGGGTAAAACACGCGCCCGGTTCACCAACCTGATCGCCGAACCCGATGCCAGCGCGGAGGCCGTCACCGAGGCGGTGAATGATACCCTAAAGGCGATTGCCGCCAGCCTGCTAATGGAACAGGTTTTGGCCCCGCGTTTTAACTTCAAACCGAAAAACGAGGCCAGCGGCCCGGTTGAGGGGTTTGATTATGGCGAAGGCGGCTATGACCCCGATAAGTGCAATGTCGGATTTAACGAGGATAGCGGCCAGTTTCAAATTGAAATCAAAGGCCTGGCCGAACCCAAAAGCCGGGAAGCCACCCGCATTTGCCAGGAAGATTTAAACGAGGTGATTACCGCCTTTGTCCAGGATAAAACCAGCGTTGAACGCGGCCTGTTTGACGAGGAACTGGTGCCAGAGGAATTAACCCAGGTGCGGATGGGCAAAATCATCAAGGATAAATATCCCGAACTGGATGACGCCGACCAGGAAGCGGTGCGCCAGCACGCCATTGCCGCCCTGAACCTGACGCAAAAGGCCAAGGAAACCGCGCTTAAAACCGGCGAGGAAAGCAAAACCGCCAACATCTCCTTTGTGGTGGGGGTGCGCAAATATATAACCGATGTGCGCGAACTTGACATTGACATGATTGACCGTATCAACCCGTTTGGCGAGGCCTATGCCATTTTGTCCGTCGCCATGAACGAAGAACGCCTCAAACAGGTCGCTGCCATTATTTCGGCGAAAAAAGTGAAGCTAACCCCGGAGGAAGCCCGCGATCTGGCCCGCCGGGCGCTAAAATTCAAACAGGAGAGGGGCAGGTTGCCGGACCTGAACTCACCCGATGCCTGGGAACGAAAAATGGCCGAAGGGATTGCCTTTTTGGCCCGCATGAAGGCCGAGGCCGCCAATGGTTAACCAGTTTACCGACGAAGACGATGCCCTGCTGGCCGAACTGGGTGTTGAGGTGGAAACCAAAAAAGCCGCCCCCCACACCCCGCGCGAGGAACGCATCATCGCCGGGTTCGAGGACATCCAGCGTTTTGTCGAGGAACACGGCCACGCCCCGCAACATGGCGAGGACCGCGATATTTTTGAACGTCTATATGCCGTGCGCCTGGACCGCCTGCGTGAACAGGAAGACTGCCGTGCCCTGTTAACCCCGATGGATCATCAAGGGTTACTTGATGAATCGCACCTTCAAAACCAGGCCGATATTGCGGCAATGGATGACGATGCCCTGTTAGCCGAACTGGGCATTGATGATGCCCATACCGCAGATGGCACGGACATCACCACATTGCGACATGTGCGCTCCACCGCCGAGCGCCGGGCGGCCGAGGAAATTGCCAATCGCGAAAAATGCCGGGACTTTGCAAAATTTTCGCCGATGTTCAAATCCGTCTTTGAGGATCTTGATAACGGCTTGCGCGTCACACGGCAAATTCGCCGCGATGCCGGTTTTTTAAAAACCGACATCGTCCAAGGGCAGTTTTTCATTCTGGGCGGACAGACGGCCTATGTCGCGGAAAAGGGCGACACCATCAAGGCCCCGAATGGCGAATCCGATGCCCGCCTGCGGGTAATCTATTCGAACGGCACCGAAAGCAACCTCTTGCTGCGCTCGCTCCAGCGGGCGCTATATAAGGACGATACCAGCCGCATGGTTTCGGACCCGGCTGCCGGGCCGCTTTTTGCCAATATCAGCGAGGATGGCGATGCCGCCAGCGGCAAAATCTATATTCTGCGCAGCAAATCAGACCATCCACTGGTGGCGGCAAACCGCGAAATTGTTCACAAAATTGGCGTAACCGGTGGGGATGTTGAAAAACGCATTGCCACTGCCAAACTTGATGCCACCTTTTTGCTGGCCGATGTTGAAATTGTTGCCACCTATGAACTTTTCAATATCAACCGCACCAAACTGGAAAAGCTGATTCACCGGTTTTTTGCCCCGGCCCGGCTGGACATTACAATCGACGACCGTTTTGGCAACCCGGTGACACCGCGCGAATGGTTTATGGTACCGCTGTTTGTCATTGACGAGGCCGTTGAAAAAATCCGCGAAGGTACCATTACCGACTATATCTATGATCCCAAGTCAGCCAAACTGGTGCTGTCAGATGACCCGGCCTAAAGCTGGCTTTCGCGTTGCAGCAGCGACATCATCCGGCGCGACAGTTTGCTGAACTGGCTTTCGGGGCGGGCGGTGATGATGACCTTGCCGCGCATGGCACTGGGCACCGTGGCACCGCTATCGTTATGCAGCACAACGCGGTAAATGGCCCGACCGGGCACAAAGCTTTTGTCGGGTTGTTCCACCGTTTCAATCGGCCCGCCATTTTGCGAGCGCATATAGGGTTCTGTCAGGTTGGTGACACCCGTCGCATCAATGCGGGTTACGGTGGCCGAAACAGGCTTCATCACGCCATCTTCGGAATAAAAACGCGCCTTGGCACCGGGTTCGATCCTGGGCAGGGAAATTTCATCGAGATAGGCGATGATTTCCGCCCCGTTCCCGACCACGGATAACAGCTTTTCATCGGCGGCGACCCAGGCGCCCTGATTGATGCCGGCATTCATATCAACAACTTTGCCCGATACTGGCGCACGGAGCACCAGCCGGGCCTTTTGCGCCTGCTGGCCGCGTAAAACACGTTCCTGGGTGGCGAGCTGGCTGGCCAGCACCAGCGCCCGATTTTGGCGCAGCGCATCAACACCAATGCTGGCATTTTCCCAGGCCAGTTCGGCGCGTTTCAGTTCGGCAATGCGGATTTGTTCATCTAGTTCCGGCGATTGTAATTGCGCAATCACATCGCCCTTTTTCACCACCTGCCCGGTGGTGACCAATACCTTTTCCACCCGGGCCGCCATGGGGGCATAAACCGTATTATATGGCAGGGTTAACACAGCTGGCGCGCTAACCTCGCCCTGCCAGGGAATGAATAACCACGCCAGAAACAGCCCCAATATCGCAAGCGACCGCATCAGCGCAAAATTGAATTTCAGCAATTTGCCAAATGAAAACCACACAACGATTTCCTTTATGATCGGCCGGGCGATGAAGAAATAGATTTCCACCAGAAAAAGAACGATCCCCAGTGTTTTGAAAAACAGGTGATAAACCGCAAGGGCGATCCCAAAAAACAGCAAAAACCGGTACACCCAAATGGTAAAACCAAAGCCCATCAGCAGCAAAGTCGGCTTTTCGGGCGGGGTCACACCAAGGCCCAAAACCACCTCGCGCAGTTTCCAGCGGCATACCGCATGGGCGCGGGTTTCCAGGTTGCGTTCGCGCACCAGGTCGGAAAACAGGTAATAGCCGTCATAGCGCATTAACGGGTTCAAATTGACAAACAGGCTGAGAACCCAGGTACTGGTGCCAAACAAAAACAGGATCGAACCGATCGGCCCATCGGGAAACAGGTTCCACAGCAGCATCGACCAGGCGGCAATCACCAGTTCGCACAACACCCCGGCCGCGCCAATTTCAAGCCGGTCACGTCGGCTGGGCAGGCGCCAGGCATCGGTGGTGTCGGTATAAAGCACCGGCCAGAACACGATAAAGGCCACCCCGATCACCGGCACCCGAAGCCCGTGCGATTTGGCCGTATAGGCATGGGATAATTCGTGAAAGGCCTTTACCGCCGTGACCGCCAGGCCATAGGACACAATACCTTCAAACGATAAAAAGCCGCGCAAGGTATGCAAAAACACATCGGGCTGGCGCGAGACCAGGTAAATCCCGGCAAGGCGGCACAAACATGTAAAAACACCATCGGTGCGGACGCCAGCCAGCGCACATATGCCACGGTTTTGTTCAAAAACAGGTCGGGTGTTACCAGCGGGATGCGAAAGGAAATATAGGATTTCACCAGCTTTGCCGCCAAACCCGGCTTCATTTTAAGCTGGGCTTTATGGCGGCTATGCTGAATATCGTCACACAGCACCAGGTTATGGGCGCGCAAAAAACCAAATAGCCGGGTGATTTCCTCGACCGAGACGGTATGACCCAGATATTTTTCCGCCAATTGCGAAATTTTATCCGCCGGGCGCCCATCAATCAGCGGCAATAAATCCACCGTTACCGGATCAAGCTGAAAATGCCGCCCCGCCGCCGCATCATGCAGAATATAAACAGGTCGCCCGTTGCGTTCAGGTTCGCCCGGAACAATATCGAGGTCCCGGCGCAAAACCGGGGGCGGTTCCTGACGCGGGCCGGGCGGACCAAAGGAGAGTGCCGGTGCTGCCATCTTCGTGGCCCTTACAGTTCCAGCCAGGGCCGCAAGGCAGCCCAGGGCCTGCGAAACAGCAGCACATAAAGCGGCACATCATCGCCATATATTTTGGCAACCCCGCGCAAGCCCACGCGCGGGCGATCTTTGCCGTCAAAACTGGCGCGGGCCCGAAACGATAGTACCCCGGCAGGCGAATTTTTGGCCTGAAAATCCACCAAACGCATTTTGGCTTCATAGGGATGATCGGGCTCGACATTCAAAAACAGCACCACCCGATTATGATCATGCAGGGGAATGCGGTCCTTGACCGGCAGCCACAATTCCACTTCCACCGATTTTGGGTCCGCCAGCACCATCAACCGTTCGCCCTGAGAGACCGGTAAACCTTCCATTTCCGTGCGGCCCGGCAAAATCACCACACCATCCTGCGGGGCCTTGATATCCGCACGGGCAAGCTGATTGGTGATATAATCCAGTTCGGCATTTTTCTGATGCACACGCGAGAGCAAAACCTGCATCTGACTGGATGATTCCCGGTCCGAACTGGCCGCCTGCTGGGCACGGCGATATTGGGCAATCGCAATTTCATATTCCTGGCGCGCCACAGCCAGATCGGTTTTAAGCTGGGTGGCATCCATATGAACCAGGCTGTCACCCGCCTTGACCATCTGATTGGCTTCGACATCCACGCTTTCAACAACCCCGCGCAAGGGGGCGCGCACCACATAGGGGTCCAGCGGTACCACCTCGGCCGGGGCCAGAATGGTCAGCGGCACCTTGATAAACAGTGCCGCCGCAATCGCGACGGCCCCCACACCCAGCAGCAGAAACCGCTTTCGATTGCGCAACAAATGACGGCGACGCCGACGGCGCATCAAAAATTCCAGCGAAAATGCCGTGCTTTTTGCCAGGCGCGACAGGACACGCAATTCTTCGTCCTGCCAGGGTTTTGGCCGCGACAGCAACAGGCCGCCCAGTTCATGCCCGTCTGGCGCGCGCAAGGGCAGCCACAATGAATGGGCGGGCAAATAATGGGGCCAGTCAACCTGCAGGCTTTTATCGATATCATCGACATCAATCCGCGCCGGCCCTTCATGGCCCATCCGCGACAGATGCCCGCCGAGCTTTTTGCTCCACAGCGTAAAGGCCGATTGGCGTTCGGGTTCCGCCAGGTTCGAAACCGCCAGCACATCGCCGCGCCCGCGTTCCCCCTGCCAAAAGACGGCAACATCAAAGGGAACGATGATGCGGGTATCATTCACCACGACCGACCCTAGCGCCGCACGACTATCCGCATCCCGAATGCGATCCTGCAACAATAAAAGATTGGCCAGGCCGCGCGCCCCTGCCCCGTTATCCTGCGCCGCCATTATTGTTTATCCGCATTTGTCCGGGCCGAAACCTGTTTGGCAAATTCAAACCGCACATTGCCGCTCATGCCGGGCAATAAATCCGCCTCGGCCTTCACCGGCACGCCAATCACGCGCACCGTCTGGCTCACCGGGTCCACCTCGCGCACGACATATTTGATGCGCGCGTTAATATCGCGGTCCAGCTCGTCCACATGCAGGATGAAAGGATCGCCCGCATGCAATTTGCGTAACAAAGTAGAGGGCACAACCATTTCAATTTCCAGATCGTCAATATTGACCAGCCGCAAAATCGGGTCGCCCGGATTGGTAAATTCGCGGGCCTGTACCAGTTGCTGTGTCACCACGCCCGAAAAAGGCGCATCAACAGTGCATTGCGCCAATTGCGCCCGAATCCCCTTGATATCGGCCTCGGTCAGCGCCACTTCGGACCGGCTGAGCGCCAGGTCCAGCTTGCTGACATTGTGAATTTTCTCCAGCCGTTCATTGACATCCAGCTTGGTCAGGGCGGCCTTGCGCCGGGTCTGGGCGACAATCAACTGGGCTTCCAGCGGGGTGCAGTCAAATTTCATCAGCAAATCGCCCTTTTTAACCCGGCTGCCTTCCCGTGCGCCCAGGGTTAACAGGGTTGCGGCAAGCGGGGCTGATAAAACAGCATGCTGCACCGGGCGGATTTTCGCCCGGACCGAGCCCTGAAACGAGTCATTTGCCGGGTCCTTTTCGGGGAAATTTCCATTGGCGTCGGGCATCGGCACCGGGGCCATTGTGGGCAAATCAATTTTGCCACTATCCTTGCCCTGGGCTGCCATTGCCACAGAACCCGGCCCGCACATTGCCTGCAGCAGTGACATAGACACTGCCAGCACCATTGTGAAAATTCCCGTCTTAAGCCTGCTCACGCTGTTTTCTCCGTGCGGTCAGGCAAGAAATCCGCACCTGACCGACCTTTTCAAATGTTGCACCCGTTTTCCATGCGTCAAATGCCTTTAGAACGGGTTAGGCGCGACGGCACCCGGCGACCGATGGCCGCGAAAGGCAAGGACTTCAAAGAAGCCCGCCGCCGATTGAGGGCAGCACTGATCGGTTTTGATCCGTGCCGTTTGGTCTTATTTGTCTTCAACAAAATCGGGGATGGTCCCGACCTTTTCGACGGATGGCAAATCGCCCTTTTCCCACTTATCAAGCGATTCTTTGATCTTGGCGGCCAATTGCGGCTCCGGTGCGTTCAAAGAGGCGCTGACATCGGGCACAAGACCAACGCTTAACAAAAACCGCCCATAGGCATCCTGCGCATCCGAATAAGCCAGAACACGCGCCACGGCCGACCGCAGGGCCCGGATCTCGCTTCGGATGCGGTCCATGCCGCTGACGGCATCGGTCGAGACCGATTCCTCGGTCAGTTTGGAAATTTCCTTGTCAATGTCATCAATGCGCTTGGCCTGGTCGAGGCGGGCATTGGCATCGGCATATTCCTGCCACGAAACATGCAATGTGGTAATCACCGCCATATTGGCCGCCAGCCGGCGCGCAACGGTCATATTGCGGCGGGCCTCGTTGGTTTCGTTGACATCACCAACCCGCAACACGTTAAACAGATTCCACGATACCCGCGCCCCCGCCTCATACCAGGACGGGTCCGCCAGGAAATGGTTGGTATCGCCATTCAATGACCCAAAGCCTTCGAGTGACGGAAACAGGCGGGCGATCGCTTTGCGCGATTCATTACGCGCAATCCGCAGATTATAAAGCTCATCGGTGTAATCCGCCGAATGCACCAGCGCATAAAGCTCCAGCTTGTCAAAATCCGGCCTTTTACGCGGCAAAGCCGGGAAATTGTGGTCCACCTTCAATTTCAGGGGCGTATCACCGGGGGCATTAATCAAGGATGCCAAATCAATCCGCGCCGCCCCGATCGATTGCTGCATGGTTTCAAGCTGCTGAATAATCTCGATCAGGGCGCGCTTGTCCTCCAGCACGGCCAGCGGCGGGCGCAACCCTTCCTTGCGGGCCGTTTCAAGGTCTTTCATCGACTGATCAGCACGTTTGAGCAGCAATTCGACATTGGGCGCAACACGCTCTAGCAGAACCACACGCCAAAATGCCGTGCGCACTTCCTGCATCAGGCGCGCCATCGATTTTCTGCGCGCATGCATTGCAATCACCGCACGGTCTGCTTCCTGTTTGGCCTGCAGATAGCTAATGCCAAAATCCAGGATATTAAAGCTGAAGCGCAAATTGCCGTCCCAATGCTGCGGATCATCGGAATAGGAATAGGGTTTTGATTCAATATCCGTCAGATAGTCACGGCTGTTGGTGGCATTTTTGCCCGTACGCGCCGTATAACCGCCATCCGCCTTGAAAAGCGGCATCATATCAAGCTTTGCCAGGTCAAAGTTTTTGGTGGCCAGGGCCGATTCCATAATTTTGACCCGGTTTGACAGATTATATTTCAACGCCCGCGCAATGGCGTCAGACAAGGTCAGAGGCCCGCTGACCGGCGGTACCGACGCCTTAATCATTTCCATGTCATGTTTTGCAGCTGCGGCCACATCCGCATCGCTAATTGGTTCCATCTTCACAGCACAGCCGCTCAGAAACATAATCGCAGCCATTACCGGAAGGCTCTTATATATCAGCTTCTTGCCCAGAGATTTTGTCGCCTGTTGCATATCCGTAACCATTCGCTTCTTTTTCTCCCTTAAAAGAAGCATGCCCCACATCACGTCTGCCGGTCGCCAAGGCAACCACATGCAGCCATGCTGTAAGTTCTTCCCCTTTTAAAGATTGCTTTCTCACGGCCTCGTACAGCCCGCCCTTGTCAGAGGCTGTTTACGCAGCCTCTGACGCCTATTAAGTCTTGTTTTCAAACCCGGTTATTTATCCCCGAAACAATGCTGCAAAATCAGCCAGCAAGGCCTCGCGCTCGGCCAAAATCGCATGCCTGCCAAAATTCATGGCTTGGGCATCTACGGCAATGCGGCTCAACATCCGCTCTTTTGCCGCCATACCGGCCAAGGTATCGCTATCTGACATTGTCGCCGCGGCACGGTCATTACCGTTGGCTGTCGGGGCGTCGCCCGTGTCAGGCGCAGGTGCCTCTCCATTGCCCGTCTCATTGCCATCGGGATTGGCGTTATCCGGATTTGCCTTATCCGGATCAGCCTGGTCCTTTTCGCCCTCTTGTT
>JBNKVZ010000124.1:0-13931 GCA_050299455.1 Thalassospira sp. | reverse complement strand
GAAAAGCCGCCGGGACGCCAGCCGGTAGATACCCGTGTTCTCCCCATCGACAAGGTCGAGGATGTTGCCGCCGGTATTGGCCGCGCCATGCGCCAGGGGGCAAAAATATACTGGGTTTGCCCGCTGGTCGAAGATTCCGAAATTGTCGACCTACAAGCTGCCGAAGAGCGACACCGCATTCTGGTTGACCAGTTTGGCGAAGGGCGCGTTGGCCTTGTACATGGCAAGATGAAGGGCAAGGAAAAGGACGAAGTCATGGACAGGTTTGCCCATGGCGATTTGTCCATTCTGGTCGCAACCACCGTGATCGAGGTCGGCGTGAATGTGCCAGAGGCCACCATCATGGTGATCGAACATGCCGAACGGTTTGGTCTGGCACAATTACACCAGTTGCGCGGGCGTATCGGGCGCGGCAGCGGGGCCTCGACATGTTTGTTGCTCTATGGATCGCCCCTTGGCGAGATTTCCAAGGCACGGCTTAAAATCATGCGTGAAACCGAGGACGGCTTTATCATCGCCGAGGAAGATTTGCGCCTGCGCGGTGCCGGCGAAGTGCTTGGTACACGGCAAAGCGGCCTTCAGGCCTATCGCCTGGCCAGCCTTGATTTGCATGGCGACCTTTTGGCAATTGCGCGCGATGATGCCCGCCTGATTGTCGAACGCGACCCCGATTTACAAACCGAGCGGGGCCAGTCGCTTCGATTGCTTTTGTATTTGTTTGAGCGCGATGAAGCCGTTCGTTATTTTCGCTCTGGCTGACACAAAAAAGGGCAGGAATGACCCTGCCCTTTGATTATGATCCGTTAGGTCGCAACAGCCTTGCCGATTTCAGGAATCCTGTTTTTCCGGCTCCTGCGGCGTGTCACCCGGTCCATGACGCGATATCAGGACGGGGGCCTTTTCCTTTTCCCGTAAAATATCGACATCCTCATAGGTTTTTGCCGATACCTGGGGCTTTTCCTGTTCTTCCTTGGGGCGACGGTCCACCGGCGTCACAATCCCGCCCGACATCACCATTTTAATGGCTTCCTCGACATTCATGTCCAGCACGATGACATCCCGTTTCGGAACAAACAGCAAAAATCCGGATGTTGGATTGGGCGTTGTTGGCAAAAAGACATTGATCACAGTGTCTTCGGTCAAGTTTTGCACTTCGCCCTTGGTTTCACCGGTAATAAAACCAATCGCCCACATCCCGCGACGCGGATATTCTATCAAAACCGCCTGACGAAAGGCGTTGGACTGATTGGCAAGAACCGTTTCCAGGATTTGCTTGATCGCCCCGTAAATACTGCGTACCGCCGGAATGCGGCCCAGAATGCGTTCATAAACCTTGATCAGGGCACGACCGGCGAAATTGGTGGTCAGCCAGCCAACCAGCGTTATGGCAATGACGACAATCAACAGGCCAAAGCCGGGAATACCATAGCTTTGATAGGCATCTGGCAGGTAAATTTCGGGGTTATATTTGGCCGGAATCAACGGCATGACAGAGCCATCGACAAATTCGATAAACCACCAGGCCAGACCGAACGTTATTGCAAGCGGTGCGCTTACCAGAACGCCCGTTAAAAAATAGGTGCGCAATCTACCCAGAATTCCCAACGAAGGTAGAGGCGGCGTTGGCGCGCCATCTTTATGGTCGGGAGAATCATCACGCTTGGCGTTCATTTATCACCTTTGATAGGTTGTACTGCGACAAGACACGACAAATATGTCTTGAAAGTCTGCCCGAAAAATTGTGGCATTGCTGCGACGGTCATTCCCCGATTTGATCAAGGTCACAGCAGGCCTCTTTAGAACACTGATAGCAGCAACGGCTTTTGCAGTGCAACCAAACAAAGAGCCGCCAGAAAAAAGGATCCGTTTTGCAGGTCTGGATTGTTGAATATATTTATGATGATGACGGTGCCGTTCGTGTCAACACGGCCAATATACGTGCCAAAGACTACGAAACAGCCCGGTCTTTTGCCGTCGCCAACGCCCCCGCCCCGGATTTTGTCATGTCGGTGCGCCCGCAGTCCGAAGAGCAGTTTTTAGGGCGCACCGTTATTCAGGCCCATGAAATGACCGGCAAAATCGTCAGCGACCTTCCTGATCCTGATCTCGAAGACGAAGATGGCGACCTTTAAATGACGGCATCCGTAGGTCGGGAAAATCCACAACACCCCATCATCGGTGTTGGTGGCGTTATATGGCATGACGGCAAGGTTCTTTTGATCCGCCGGGGGAAACCACCCAAAGCGGGGGAATGGAGCCTGCCAGGCGGTGCCCAGGAACTGGGGGAAACCGTACAACAGGCGCTGGAACGCGAAGTCTTTGAAGAGACCGGCATTCGCATCACCAATATCGAATTTCTCGAGATTGTCGATTTGATCACCCCGGGCGGGGCGCAGGGCAAACCGCGCTATCATTACACATTACTGGATTTTTCCGCCGATGCCGTTGCCAACACAGCAACCCCTGTTGCCGGTGACGATGCCAGTGATGCCATCTGGGTCGATCCTGACAGGCTTGAAAGCTATCATTTATGGACGGTAACGCGACAGGTGATCGAAAAGTCCCGCCGGGCACGCGGATTGTGAACCGGGTTTCGTCTGCTTAAAGAAGATTTTCAGACACAAAAAAGGGCGGCAAACGCGCCACCCTTTTTCCTGATATTGTCACGGCAAACCGGAAATCCGGTTAAGCTGCCTGATGCTGGGTCAGAACAGAGTCCTGCAACTTCTTGAAAGCGCGGGCTTCTAACTGACGGACACGTTCACGGCTCACACCAAAACGTTCACCAAGTTTTTCCAGCGTGATCGGATCATCGCTCAGGAAACGGGCCATGATGATTTCACGTTCACGATCTGGCAATTCACCCAGTGCATTTTTCAGCATCCCGTTATGCAGGGTCCGTTCTTCGGAATCTGCCACCAAGGCTTCAGGCGACGGTGAATCGGATGCCAGAGTATCGAGATACTCCATGCCCTCATCCTTGGGCATCGGGGTATTAAGCGAGAAGTCACGCGCCGCCAAACGACGGTTCATGTCCAGTGCTTCCTTGTCGGTCACACCCAGACGCTGTGCAACTTCGCCAGCCTGTTCCGGCGTCAATTCGCCATTATCATAGATGTTAAGCTGTTTTTTGGCTTTACGCAGGCTGAAGAACAATTTCTTCTGTGCAGCCATTGTGCCCAGCTTCACCATCGACCAGCTATGCAGGATATATTCCGTTACAGCAGCACGGATCCACCACATGGCATAAGTCGACAGACGGAAACCCTTTTCCGGATCAAACTTCTGCACCGCACGCATCAGACCGGTATTGCCTTCGGCTACCAGATCGGGCAACGACAAACCATAGCCACGATAGCCAAAAGCAATTTTTGCAACAAGACGCAGGTGACTTGTCACCATCTTGTGGGCTGCTTCAGTATCCTGGTGTTCCACGTAGCGACGTGCCAGCATATATTCCTCGTCTGCGGTCAGCATCGGAAATTTCCATACCTGACGCAGATATCCTGAGAAACCGTCATCCTGGGGGACGGCAGGCATTTTAAGGGTGCTCATGGTTCTTGTCCTCCTGGGAGGTCAACGTGCCCGGTATATCCTGTGTCGGATGTCAAACCCGGAAGCGATACGCGACCTCGTAAATGTGTAAACAAAACACGTCATAGACAGAAATGGCGACGGGGCGTTAACGCGCGCAAAATGCCATTTCAAAAGGCGCCTATGGTAGAGGACGACTGAAGCTGAAAACTGTATTCATGATACGTCTCATCCTTACTCTGAAGCAAATCGACATTACGTCCGCCAAACCTGGCCGGACTGAAATCCGGCGGTGCCTAATGGGCCCCCACCCGCTTTAAGACTAATATACCTAAACCCGACTAATTTCGTCAAGATAAAAGCACAACATCTGACGTCAATTTCGGACATGATATCAGTCCTTTATCAATTATACCCGACTGGTTAACTCGGATATGTATCTTTCCCGTAAAATCACGGTAGAAATGATATGAGGCGAAAAAAAGGCAATTTGCTTTCTATCGCGGTCACTCTATGTTCACAACGCTGTGAGACCCGCGAGGTTCCCTTCCATTTCGTGCTCAACCCTTAGAACAGGTGTTTTTGAAATGACAAAAGTCCTGCCGTCAGACCGGGATCTTTCCCAACCCTGTCCTTGTGGCAATTCCAAAAGTTATGGCGCCTGTTGTGGACTGTTTCATCAGGGGGTAAAATTGCCCGCCACGGCAGAACAATTGATGCGGTCGCGCTATAGTGCCTTTGTGTTTGGCAATGCGGCCTATCTTGCCAATACCGTGCCGCCTGAAAACAGTGCAGATTATGACAGCGACAGCCTTGCCCGCCAGCAAACCAAATGGACCAGACTTGAAATTGTCAGCACCGAAGCCGGTGGGCTTTTTGACCAGACCGGCTATGTTGAATTCATCGCCCGATTTAAGGAAAAAGGCCGTGCTGGCGCGCATCATGAAAAATCACGTTTCGTGCGGCAAAATGGAAAATGGCTGTATATTGACGGGGAATTTCTGCCCTGAGAGCCAGAGAGGCATGCGCCTTACTCGGCCCTGACGTCATAAAAATTTCATAGATTCAATCACCGATATATGCAATACGGCGTCCGCTACTCCCTACTTGTATAAGTACCGGATCATCACGATGTCCTTACATTAAAAGGCATCGCTCTTTTCGGTGTGATTTTACAATAACAGAGATCCGGTTTCCCAGCGACCGAAACCATATGGACATCAGATATCAAGGACAGCGGCATGAAACGTTTAATCACCCTTTTGCGGCACGGTGAAACTGTCACCTATGATGCCCGGGGCGATTTTTACCGGCCGCTGACCGAAGATGGCAAACTGAATATCCAGCGTATTGGTGCATTTCTGGACAAACAGGGGCTTTATCCCGACCTGATCCTGGCCTCCGCGGCAGAGCGCACCCAGCATTCAGCTGAAAAGCTCCATAAAATACTGTTCCCGAACCTGAAGCCCGTCATCACCCTGGATCGTCAGCTTTATAATGCCGATGCCCACACATTGCGGAACGCTTTGCAAAATTTGCCTGGTGATGTGCACCATGTTGTGCTGGTTGGGCATAATCCTGGTATCAGCGCCCTGCCCGCGCTTATCGCTGGCGCAGACATCCGCAAAAAACGCATGTTTCCGTCATTAAAGCCTGCGGCGATGATCATGATTGAAATAAAGGGAAAATGGTCCGGGCTGGACGCCGCCTCGGGGCGGATCCTGCAACAGGTGGAACCGTCCAAGGTGCCGCAGGATTTTCCGTGGCCCGATAAAAACGGCTCGGAAAAGCGCAAACGCCCGCCTTACTTTTACCGGCAATCCTCGGTCATTCCGTATCGTGTGACGCAGGATGAAAACACAGGCGAGACGCTTGAAATCCTGATGACGCTGTCAAGCAGCGGCAAACATTCTGTCATCCCCAAGGGCGCGATTGACCCCGGGATGAGCGCGATTGAAAGTGCACAAAAGGAAGCACGTGAAGAAGCTGGCTGCATCGGAACAGCCCTTGAACCCGCTATTGGCCGCTATCATTACCAGAAATGGGGCGCGCGCTGCGATGTTGAGGTCTTTGCCATGCAAGTTACGGAACTGTTGCCCAAAACAGACTGGGAAGAAGCACATCGCGGGCGAAAATGGGTCCCGCTCTCGCAAGCCATCGAAATCGTTCGGGAAGATGGTTTGCGCGAAATCCTCAAAACCTTTGCCAAGAAAGATATAAGCCCGTCATAAGCCCCGCGACATATTCCCTGAACACGCAGCACAGGCGAATGACGGATATCAGGACATATCTGTCAGGGTTACATGCTGCTGTACGGCCCATTTATGAAAGGTCCGCACCATTTGCTGCTCGGCCTCTTGTGAAGGCAGCCACAAAAACTCGTGGTCCAGATCAACAGGCTTGGCTGATTGCGCATAAATCTCGGCAACAAAAAAGACCGCCCGTTTTAACCGATATTTGCCTTTAGCCCGGTTATTAACATATTGGGTTGCCAGGCCAAGCCGGGAAACAATACGGATGGTCCTGCCTGTTTCCTCGATGGTTTCACGGCTCAGGGCATCGATTGCGGTTTCGTTGCGTTCAATCCCCCCGCCGATCAGCATAATGCCCTTTGGCGTGCGAACAACGCCCAACATGCCGTTCCCATCCGGGATAACAGCATATACACAATCCTGAACATCATAACACTTGCCCGGCTCCGGGCTGCCAAATATAGGGCCGATCACGCAGATGTCTCCAATGGCAGTCCGTCCGCAGGCACTGCAATAATGGCAGTCCGTCCGCAGGCACTGCAATTTCATTCCAATATCGCAAAGTGAACCGAATGAATTTTCATATCAACATCGTTTCACACTGGAATGATAAAAAAGGCAGCACCCTGGCGGATACTGCCTCCTAAAATATCTGTCACGCCCCATAATAAGGGCAGCACATTACAAACGGCTAATACCGTATGTAAAAATCAGAACGGGATATCATCATCCAGGTCCGGTGCGCCACCGGGGCCGGAATTACCGCCCCCACCGCCACTGCGCGGGGAAGAATTGCCCCAGCCGGGATCGCCACCATTGTCATAGCCGCCGCCAAACCCGCCGCCGCTATCATTGCCATAATTGCCGCCACCCGACGATGATCCGCCACCGCTGCCGCCACCATCGCCACGGCCATCAAGCATCGTGAGCGTGCTGTTAAAGCCTTCAAGGACGATTTCAGTGGTGTAATTGTCTTTGCCGTCCTGGCCCTGCCATTTACGGGTCCGCAATGCGCCTTCGATGTAAAGCTTGCTGCCTTTTTTCACAAACCGTTCAACAACATCGGCCAGGCCTTCGTTGAACACAACGATACGGTGCCATTCCGTCCGCTCGCGACGTTCGCCACTTTGGCGGTCGCGCCACTGCTCGGATGTCGCAATGCTGAAATTGGCAATTTTCTTGCCTGCCTGCGTGAAACGGATTTCCGGGTCGCGGCCCAGATTACCAACGAGAATGACTTTATTGACACTGCCTGCCATGAGTTATCTTCCAGAGTTCGGTGTTAGTTTGCGATTCCGTGTCAGAACCGGCGAATGAATATGAGCGGTCAGCGCGCAAATACCTGTTGCATGATGGTTTCCAGCGCCTTTTGATCGGTTTCATCAAAAGACCCGGTTTCCACACTATCGACATCAAATACGGCAATCAGAGAACCTTGTTGATCAAGAACCGGTACCACAATTTCCGAATTTGAACGGCTGTCACAGGCAATATGCCCCGGAAAGGCATGCACATCCTCGACAACACTGCTTTTTCGTGAAGACGCGACCGTACCACAAACCCCGCGACCAAACGGAATACGCAGACATCCCAATGTGCCCTGATAAGGGCCAACCACCAATTCATTTTCTTTGACCGGATCAACGATATAGAAGCCGGTCCAGAAATAATAGTCGAACTTTTCGGCCAGCACACAGCAAACCGTGGCCATCAATGCTGTCACATTGGTTTCGCCTTCGGTAATGCTTGCCAGTTCCTTTATCGCATCCGCATAAAGTGCATTTTTCTGGTCGCTGTTCACGATCGTGCTCCTGTCTTGCTTAGGCATGGAACTAACGTTTCGTTTGCCCGGAAACAAGGACAAAATCGCCGTATCGACAAACCCGCCCCGCATTCACCCCCATCAAAGAAAAACCACCCGCAAACGATACGGGTGGTTTCACGTGCGTTTAATCCGGGCCGCCGGGTTTAAATCCGATGGCCGCTTTCACGGTCAAACAAATGAATTTGCTGAGGATTGGAATAAAGCACCAATTCCGACCCTGTTTCAAACTGGTGTGTGCCCTGCATCCTTATGGTGATGGCTTCATTTTTATCGCCAAAGTTCAGATAAACCAGTGTTTCGGCCCCAAGGGCTTCGATAATGCGTACACGGGCGGTAATCTTGCTGTTGCTTGGGGTGTTCAGCGATAAATGTTCGGGACGAATACCCACAACAACCGGGCGATTGGCCGCAACATCGTGATCAAGGTCCAGTCGCGTACCATCATTAAGCATAACGTGGCTACGATCATCTGAAACAGTGCCATCAATAAAATTCATTGAAGGCGAACCGATAAACCCGGCTACAAAGCGTGTCGCCGGTTTTTCATAAAGCTCAATCGGTGTACCAACCTGTTCGGCGACACCACCATTCATCACAATCAAGCGATCTGCCAATGTCATGGCTTCGACCTGATCGTGGGTCACATAAACCGACGTTGTGCCAAGGCGTTTTTGCAGGTTTTTAATTTCAAGGCGCATATCCACCCGCAGCTTGGCATCCAGGTTTGACAAAGGTTCGTCAAACAAAAAGGCCTTGGGTTCACGCACAATGGCGCGGCCCATTGCCACACGCTGGCGCTGCCCGCCCGAAAGCTGGCGCGGTTTGCGTTCCAGCAATTCCGAAAGCTGCAAAATCGCGGCAGCCTCGCGCACGCGGCGGTCGATTTCGGTTTTGCTATAGCCCCGGTTTTTCAGGCCGTAGGCCATATTGGCATAGTTCGACATATGCGGATAAAGCGCATAATTCTGGAACACCATGGCAATATCACGATCTGCCGGTGCCACATTATTGACGATGCGGCCATCAATCGATATTTCGCCGCCGGTGATGGTTTCCAAGCCGGCAATCATACGCAGCAATGTAGATTTGCCACAGCCGGATGGACCAACCAGCACGGCAAATTCACCATCGGCAATGTCAATATCAACACCGTGGATTGCCTTGAAACCGTTGGCATAGGTCTTTTCAACCTGCTTTAAACTTAACGTCGCCATTCTCTTATCCTGTCGTCACGGGGACTGATGTTTTTGTTCAAAAGATAATATCAGGGTATTGAAACGCCTTACTTTTCCGTTTCAACCAGCCCCCGGATAAACATGCGTTGAAAGATCACCACCACCAGAACCGGCGGGACGGATGCCATGATGGTCAGTGCAAATGCCTTGGGGAATTGCGGGATCTGCCCACCTTCATAAAGCGAGTTATAGACCTGCTTGATGCCAATCACGATGGTGTAAAGCTGGTCATCCGTCGTCATGAGAAGCGGCCAAAGATACTGGTTCCAGCCCACAACAAACATGATGATAAAGATGGCCGAAATCATGGTGACGGAAAGCGGTACCAGAATATCGATGAAAAAGCGCAACGGCCCTGCCCCGTCCAGACGGGCGGCTTCAAGCAATTCATCGGGCACGGAGCGGAAAAACTGCCGGAAGAAAAACGTGCCGGTGGCCGAGGCAATCAAAGGCAGGATCAAACCGGTATAGGTATTTAGCAAGCCCAGTTTCGAAACAACCTCGTAAGACGGTACGATGCGAACCTCTAGTGGCAGCAACAGGGTTGAAAAAATCACCCAGAATAACGGCACGGCAAACCGGAACCGGAAATAGACAATGGCATAGGCCGCCATCATGGAAATGATGACCTTGCCAATGGCAAAACCCAGGCCCAGAACCATACTGTTAAACAGCATTTGCAACGCCGTAACACGGCCTTTGGTCGCCTCGGCATCAAACAGGATTTTGCCGTAATTATCGAAAAAATGCCCCCCAGGCAAAAGCTGCAGGCCGTGCTGGAACAGAAATTCGCGGGTATGGGTCGAAGATGCAAACGCGATCCAGACCGGCATGATCATGAAAAGCGAGCCAAGAATAAGGATGATATGGTTGGTCAGGGACCGCCATTTTGACTGATACATAACGATGCCCTTTCCTAGTAATGGACTTTGCGTTCAATGAAGCGGAACTGGAACACAGTCAAAATACTGACCATGATCATCAGCAACACGGATTGTGCAGAACTGCCGCCCATATCCGCGCCCAGGAAGCCATCGACATAGACCTTGTAAACCAGGGTTGCCGTGGCACCGCCAGGTGCGCCCTTGGTCGAAACGTCGATAATCCCGAAGGTTTCAAAGAAGGCATAGGTCAGGTTGATAACCATGAGGAAAAAGGTCGTCGGGGCCAGCAGCGGAAAGGTAATGGTCCAAAACCGGCGCTCGGCACTTTTGCAATCAAGTGTTGCAGCCTCCGTCACAGATTTGGGAATGCCCTGCAAGCCGGACAAAAAGAAAATGAAATTGACGCTTACCTGTTTCCAAACGGCAATCAGCACCACAACAAAGGTCGCATCATTGGCATTCTCGATATGGTTGAAATGGATGCCGATGCTGTTGATGAACAGATAAAGGTCGCCCATCAACGGGTTAAACATCATGATGCCCAACAACCCGGCAACGGGGGGTGCCACGGCATAGCCCCACATCAACAGCGTTTTATAAGCCTTCGCACCACGAATGACTTCGTCGGCACGCACCGCGAGAAATAATGAAATCGCAATTGAAATAACGGCCACAAGCGCTGAAAACACAACGGTAAACCAGGCTGACCTTAGCCATGCAGGATTGGACAGCACATCCTCGAAATTGCGAAACCAGACAAATTGCGAGGACATGCCAAACGCATCCTCAAGCAGAAATGACTGATGGATCGCCTGCAAGGCGGGCCAAAGGAAAAATATGGCAATAATAATGATTTGAGGTGCCACAAACAAATAAGGCACCGGGCTATGCCCGAACTGAACGCGTTTCATAACGGATATCGGCCTGACGGAAACGGGGAAACCAAAAAGGCAGGGCGACGATAAGCGCCGCCCTGCCCCGCAAGGATGATTTTTTAGTTGCTATAGGTATCGTGGAAACGCTTCAGCAGCTTGTTGCCTTGGGTTTCGATGACATCAAAAGCCTGATCAACGGTTTCATCACCATTCATCATTTTATCAACTTCGCTATAGATGACTTCGCGGATCTGGACGTAATAGCCAAGGCGATAACCTTTGGTCCATTTGCCGCCTTCTTCGGAAAGCTGCTTGATGCCAACTTCCGCATCCGGGCTTTTCTTGTAATAGCCGTCTTTTTTGGCCAGTTCATAGGCGGCGTTCGTGATCGGAACGTAACCGGTTTCCTTGTGCCAGTAATACTGGGTTTGCGGCTTGGTCAGGAATTCAAAGAACTTGGCAACGCCTTTGTTTTCCTCGTCCGAATGACCGGTAAAGGCAAACAGGGCTGCACCACCGATAAAGGTGCTTTTCGGTGCATCGCCAACGCCTTTCCAGTAAGGAAGGGTCGAGGTACCAAAGTCAAAGGTCGCGCTTTTGCGCAGGCCACCAAACGACCCCGAAGACCCCAGCCACATGGCAGCTTTCTGCTGCAAGAAGGCATCCTGGTTTGCCCCCCAGGCGCGGCCATAATAACCGAAATAGTCCTTATCTTTCCATTCCTTCACCTTCTTCCAATGATTTTTCAGGTTTTCATTGTTGTAAAGAAGCTTAACGTCGGTGCTGTCATAACCGTTATTTGCGGTTGCCAGCTGCAGGTTGTGACGCGACATGAAGTTTTCAAAGAAGATCCACGGGCTGTGGGATTCAGCCAAACCCTGATAACCGGCTTCTTTCAGCTTCGGTGCCATTTCTTCAAATTCCTGCCAGGTTTTTGGCGGGTTTTGAATACCGGCTTTTGCCAGGGCATCCTTGTTGAAATACAAAAGCGGGGTCGAGCTGTTGAACGGCAGGCCGATCATTTTGCCGTTTGAATCGGCATAGAAATAACGCACACCCGGGATGTAATCGTTAATGTTGAATTTGGAACCATATTTTTCCAACAGATCCTGAACCGGGTAAACAGCACCCTTGGCATTGATGATGGTGGCCGCACCGGCATCAAAGATCTGGATGATGTTTGGCTGATTTTTCGCGCGGAACGCAGCGATACCGGCCGTCATCGTGTCTTCATACCCGCCTTTATTGACCGGTACGATTTTGTATTCTGACTGGCTTTTGTTGAAATCATCAGCAATATGATTAACGACGTCACCAAGGGCGCCATCCATTGCGTGCCACCAGGTAATTTCCGTCGTTGCATTGGCTGAACTTGCCATAGCAAACAGCGCCGCAGCCGCCATCAGCGTTTTGCGAAACATGGTTCTTTGAACTCCCAAATAAAATAAATAGCCTGCATTGGCCCGCTGTCTCCCAGGCCAAACAACACGCATGTTTTTTCCAATGCAGAGCCCATTCACTCAAGTGACAGTTTTCGGAAACTTATGTTTTAAACAAATTTCATTTTCACTTGGCGCCGAAATGAACACTTAAATTTTCTTTTGATCGAAAAATGAAACAGAAAGACGACCATTTCAGCTCAGTCAACAGCCAAATCATCAGCATATAACGATGTCATATTACTGAAATATCACCGTTTTCCGGCTAATAGATCGAAAGCAGATCCAAAACACTTACTTATAATTGATTGCGCTTATCTGTTTTCCACCATTTTCATATCAACACCGAATCAACAAAAGAAAAAGCGGCCCACCGGGACCGCTTATTTCGACAATGTTCATTTCAAAATTGGGGTAAAGACAGAGGACCTTAGACAGATCGATCCAGGTCTAAGCCTTGTCCTTTTCCGTTCGGTCACGCTGGGCAAAAACAGAGAGCAAGGCGAGCACTCCTGACACCACCATCAACAGCAATGAAAGCGCGTTGAGCACAGGGGTTGATCCCTGTTTTAAACGGTCAAACATGGCGATGGTTAACGGCGCATCCGAGCCAACCAGCATCAATGTGGTATTGAAATTTTCAAACGACATTAAAAACGACACGATGGCAGCGCCAACCAATGCCGGTTTAAGGAAGGGAATGGTGATGGTTCGGATGGCATCAAACCGGGTCGCGCCAAGGTTTAAGGCAGCCTCTTCCAAGGTCAGATCAAACTTGCGCAGGCGGGCGGAGATGATCAGCGTGGTAATGGTGGTGATGAAGGCAAACTGGCCCAAAATCACCAAAAACAGGCCAGGACGCAGAAAATCCCATTCCCAGCCCAGCGCATTCTCGACCCCGTTGGCAATGGCATTGGAAAAAACCAGGATCGATATACCAAGAATAACACCGGGGATCACCAGGGGCGAAATCGCCACCATATAAAGCAGGTTTTTGCCCGGGAATTTGCCGCGTTCAAACAAAAAGGCATTACATGTGCCAACCGAGATCGACAGCAGCGTGACCCAGAAAGCGACAAAGGCCGATGTGCCAACACTGCGCAGCAGCGCATCATCATGAAAGATGCCGATATAAGGGTCTTTATCGCCCAAAAACCAGTTTAATGTTGCCCCTTCCCACGGCATGGAGGGAAACAGACTGTTGTTAAAGGCAAAAACACCCACCACAACCAAAGGTGCCGCCAGATAGACAAAAAACAATGCCACATAGGCCGCATAAAGACCTTTGGCATAACGTGACTGCGGAATAGACGGTATCATAATGCCCCCTTAACCCACAGTGTCTGACAATGTCTGTCGGCTGAGTTTCAAACCAAGCCAGACAATAAAAGATGACAGCACCAACAGCAAAAAGCCAAAGGCAGAGCCGGATTCCCAGTTAAACCGGGTGATGAACTGGGTATAGATCTGATCGGTGAACCACAGGCTGCTTTTCCCGCCCAAAAGCGTTGGTGTCAGATAATTGCCAAGTGTCAGCATAAAAACAACAATGCAGCCCGAGGCAATGCCGGGCATCGCATGGGGAATGACAATATCACGGGTAACCGTAAAGGCATTGCCGCCAAGGTCATATCCCGCCTCGATCAAACTGTCATCCAGGCTATCGAGAACCGAAACCAGCGGGACGACCATAAACAACATGGAGGTATAGACCAGCCCGACCATGATGGTGACATCGTTATAAAGCATCTCCACCGGGCCATCGACCAAACCGATCCATTGCAAAAAATGGCTTACAACGCCGCTTTCGCGCAGCAAAATCATCCAGCCGAAGGTGCGCACCAGCTCACTGACCCAAAACGGAATAAGGCACAGCAAAAACAGCAC
>JBNKVZ010000123.1:0-13991 GCA_050299455.1 Thalassospira sp. | reverse complement strand
GTTTCGGCATAATCACCCCGGCAATCATAACCCTCATCGCACTCAGCGCGCCCGCCACCGCCCCGCACCAAACGCCACCGCCACCACCAGAGACCAAGGAACGCCCCATGTCCGAAGCCCAGTCACCCAAACACGCGCAAAAGGCCCGATCAGATACCTCCGGCCTGACCTTTTTGGGGCTACCGGCAGATTTAACCAAGGGCACAACGCCCAAAGCCATTATCTTTGGTGCCGGGCATGGCAGCACCTATCCCGGCAAGGATAGCAGCGGATACGCCAAGGCCGCCGATGCCATCCGGGCCGCTAGCCAGGATGACGCCCCGCTGATCACGCATTGGGATTTTGATTTGGGCGGGCCGTTATTTAACGGCCAGGAAATTAGCTGCACCGACATTGGCAACCTTGCCACAGTAATGGGGCATAATAGCGAAAACCGCCAATTGGTCGAGGCCACCACCCGCGATATTCTGGCGCAATCGGCCGTGCCCATTTTGCTCGGCGGTGATGATTCGCTGCCGATCCCGTTTTTTAACGCCTTTCGCGATCACGGACCGCTCTGGATTGTGCAAATCGATGCCCATATGGACTGGCGCGATGAATTGCACGGCGAAAAATTTGGCTATTCCAGCCCCATGCGCCGGGCCAGTGAAATGCCCCATATTGCCGGGATGGTGCAAATTGGCCTGCGCAGTGTGGGCAGCGCCCGACATCAGGAAATTAAAGCCGCCCAGGCCTTTGGCAGCCACCTTGTTCCCGCGCGCGATATTCACCATCGCGGCATTGAAACCGCCCTTGGGCATATCCCCGATGGGGCCAAGGTGATTATCACGCTTGATTGTGACGGCCTGGACCCGGCCATCCTGCCCGGCGTTGCCGCCCGCACGCCGGGCGGTTTAACCTATCAACAGGTGATTGACCTGATCGCCGCCATTGGCAAAAAGTCCCACATTGCCGGGTTTGACCTGGTAGAGTTTTATCCTCCCACCGATATTGATGGCATGTCAGCCCTGGTGGCATCACGCCTGTTGGTCAATGCCCTTGGGGCGATTGTGCGCCAGGAATAGCAGCAACAGTAAGGGCAACAGCAAC
The DNA here is from genome assembly GCA_050299455.1 of Thalassospira sp. GTDB lineage: Bacteria > Pseudomonadota > Alphaproteobacteria > Rhodospirillales > Thalassospiraceae > Thalassospira. The sequence continues at coordinate 12,902 of JBNKVZ010000123.1, read as the reverse complement.
AAGCAGGTTAGTCCGCATCGGCGGACTGCGCCCGGGCCAGCGCCGCCTTTTTGCCACCGGGCCGCACCAAAAAGGTGCCCAGCACCACGCAGGCCAATGTGACCAGCAATTCGGGGCGCAAGGCTTCATCAAACAGGGCAACACCGCCAACCAGGGTTGTCAGCGCCATGATATAGCCAATCTGGCTAAGGTAAACCGGGCCTGCGACGCGCTGTAATTCAAAATGGCACATATACATCAGGGCGGCGACGGCAACCTGCACGGCAATGACCGCCCACAGATAGGCCTGGTCAAAATCGGGCACCTGCAAATGATCGCGCCCGGTTTCAAAAACCAGACAATAAACCGCACTGGCCAACAACATGCCCGAGGCCAGCGGCACCGGGCGCGCCCCGGCAGGCCAGTCCGCCGTGCGATAAACATTGCCCAACGCCAGACTGACGGGAATAATCGCCGCGACCAGCAAATAAACCAGCAGGGTACTGTCCGGTGCCGTCAATTGCGGGAGGTATAAAAACAAAACCCCGACAAACCCCGCCATCAAACCCAGCATCCGTTTAAGCTGGGCCTTTTCCAACCCGATGCACATGGACAGCAAATAAGTGATCAAGGGCGGCATGGCGGTAAAAATACCGGCCAGTGCCGCGCCCAGATGCGGCACCATGAAATAGCCAACCCCCATCGGCAATGCCAGGCTGACCAGCCCCGACACAAAATAATAGCGTAAATAACGTGGCGTAAAGGCCGGTGCATCACCGCACAGAGCCGAAACAACCAGCAAAACAAGCCCCGCCCCCAACGATTGCCAAAACAGATAGGAAAGCGGCGTCATGCCTGCCCCCACCGCCAGCTTTGCCAGCAGGATGGAGGTCCCGCCCAATATGCCTGCGCCCAATAACAGCAATAATGCCTTCATCATTCCAACTTTCCATACGACCGGTTCCGCCTGCCAATGCTTAGGCGGGCATGATCGGGCATTTTTTCATCAAAATTTGCCATCATGCGGGAACCATTGCCTGTCATGATCCTTTTCATATCAGGCAGCCTATCACAGGCATTTTTGCCGATCGCGCCGTGTTTTCGCCCTAATTTATTTCCATAATGGAAAGAATAAGGGGAACTTTAGGGACAAGATGGACAGATTACGCGGACTGGAATGTTTTCGGAAAATTGCCGAACGGGGCAGCTTTGCCGCCGCTGCGCGCGAGCTTCATATGTCGCCCGGTGCAATTACCAAACAGATCAACGCCCTGGAAGACATGCTGGGCGTGCAGCTTATTTCGCGCACCACACGCCGCTTAAGCCTGACCGAGGCTGGCGAGACTTATCTTGCGCGCGTTTGCAACATTCTTGATGACATGGATGACGCCAATGAAACCGTGCGCGACCTGGGCCACGGCCCGCGCGGCCGTGTGCGCATTGCCGCCTCGACATCGTTTGGCGTAATTAAACTTGCCCCGGTAATTGGCAAATTGCTGAATACCCATCCTGATCTGTCGATTGATCTGGTCCTGGATGACAAAATCGTCGACATTATTGATGAAGGGTTCGACATTGCCCTAAGAGCCAGCGAAACACTGACGGATTCCTCGCTGATTGGACGGCGCATTTGCAGTTATTCCCGCGCCCTGGTCGCAAGCCCGGATTACCTGGCCCGCCATGCCCCGATCACGCAACCGCGCGACCTTTTGGCACATGACTGCATTTTATTTAGCAGCGCCCAGCGCACCGGCCTTTGGCATTTTACCAATCCGGCCGACAATACCGAAATGGCAATTGAGGTTTCGGGCCGTTACCGGGTCAATAGCAGCCTTGCCATGCGCGATGTTTTAACCCTTGGTAGCGGCATTACCTTGACACCCCGCCTGGTTGTGGAAGACCTTATAGCACGCGGAGAACTGGTTTGCTTGCTGACCGAATATCTGCCGCGTTCCCTTAATCTTTATGCGTTAAGTGCTCCGCACCGGCACAAACTTCGTAAAATTCGGACCGTTACCGATTTTCTGGCCCAAGAGCTTCGTTTGGAAAACCGCGATCATGTCTCAACAGAATAATATCCGCGCCCGATCCCTGTGGACGGCCCGGTTTTGTGCCACAACCCTTTTGACCGGCCTGTTTGCCCTGCCGGCAATGGCCCAGCAAAACACCGCCAAAGGGCCGCAATCGCAACGCAGCCCCGACACCAAATGGGGGGTGTCCCTTTCGGTGGAAAATGACCTGTTTGTCAAAGACAACCAGGACCGTCACTACACCAATGGCGTCCGGCTGGCTTTTATCTCGCCCGAGGACAGCGCACCGGCGGAAGTCCTTAACATTGCCAAGGAACTACCGTTTTTTGCATCTAACGGCCGCATCCGCACCAGCTATGCGCTGGGGCAAAGCATGTATACGCCCAGCGACATTACCATTGCACAAAACCAGCCCAATGACCGCCCCTGGGCCGGATACCTTTATGGCAGCCTGGGCCTGCTTTCCGATACGGGCCTGGGATATGAAGGGCACGAAGATTACGCCCGCATTGACACCCTGGAACTGACCCTGGGGGTTGTCGGCCCGGCATCGCTAACCGAACAAAGCCAGAAATTTGTCCACAAGATCATCGGCAGCCCCGAGCCCAAGGGCTGGGACAACCAGATCAAAAACGAGCCCATCGTCAATATCAGTTATGAACGCAAATATCGTGGCTGGGCGAAACAGAAATTATTGGGTGTCGAAGCCGATTTAACCCCCAGTGCCGGCTTTACCCTAGGCAACGGTTTTACCAATGCCGAAGTCGGTGCAATGGCCCGCCTTGGGGTGGACCTGCCAGCCGATTACGGCCCGCCGCGCATTCGCCCCAGCCTGCCGGGATCGGACTTTTTTAAACCAGACACCGACGGCTTCCCGCTAAGTGGCTATCTGTTTGCCGGCGTGGTGGGGCGTGCCGTGGCCCGCGATATTACGCTCGATGGCAATACCTTCGCCGATAGCAATTCGGTCGATAAAAAACCGCTGGTCGGCGATTTGCAGGTTGGCTTTGCCGTGATTGTCGGCGAGGCCCGCATTACCTACACCCATGTTTACCGTACCAAGGAATTTTACGGCCAAAACGGCACCGACCAGTTTGGGGCAATCTCGCTTTCCATGCGGTTTTAAAACATTGTGCCAGAAAACCGCTTGACTTAGAGCGCGCTCTAACCCCTAGCCTTCTTTGCGTTCCGACGAGAAGGCAAAGGAAACACCCGCTTATGAAGATTGGTGAACTGGCAAAACGCAGTGGCCTGTCGGCCCATACGCTTCGCTATTACGAGCGTATCGGGCTGCTGCCCTATGCGGACCGTGATGCGTCAGGCCAGCGTGATTATGATGATGGCATCCTGGTCTGGATCAGTTTTTTGGGCCGATTGAAAGATACCGGCATGCCCATCCGCGATATGCTGGCTTATGCAAAATTGCGCAATGACGGCCCGGCAACCGAACAGGCCCGTCACGATATTCTGGTGGCCCATCGTGACCAGGTCCGTGCCACCCTCCAAAATCTTCAGGAAAACCTTCTCGTCCTTGATCAAAAAGTCGCGGGTTACGCCGCGAGCATGCAAAGGACGCAAAATGACGACCCCCAACAACACACAGCCCGGGACACCCCGGAATGCCGCACAAACCCGCCAGAAGACGGATCAGACTCCCCCTACCGACAGCCGGTATCAGCGCGGCTTGCGCGCCCTGGCAGCGATAGACGGCGACGCCGGACAAAAGGTGATTGATGCCCTGGCCGATATCGCCCCGGATTTTGCCGGTTATCTGATCGAATTTCCCTTTGGCGATATTTATACCCGCCCCGGCCTGTCCCTGCGGGATCGCGAAATCGCCACCATTGCCGCCCTGTGTGCAATGGGCACGGCAACACCACAATTAAAGGTGCATATCCATGCGGGCCTCAATGTTGGCGTCACGCGCGACGAAATCATTGAAACCATCATGCAAATGGCGGTTTATGCTGGCTTCCCCGCCGCCCTGAACGGCCTGTTTGCGGCAAAGGATGTGTTTGCCGAACATGATGAAGCGGCCCGAAATGTTGTGACCTCAAACGGAGCACATAGGGCAAAGCAAGCCTGCCCATAAACAGGGCAAAACAAAACACCCCCGCCGAAAATAATCCGGCGGGGGTGTTTTTTTTAAAACCATTAACGCCCCCGCAAACGGGCCGCGTCTTATGATTTGGGTGTGTCCTGGCTGGCTTTATTATCCTGCGAGGCATTTTGCTCCACCGGCGCGACATCGTCAAAACCATCGTTGGTGGTATCAACAGACTCCGTGCTTGTGGTGTCTCCCGCCGTTTGAACTTCCTGGGTATTCACACCCTGCACGGAGGAAACATCACTTGTGATTGCTGTGGTCTGATCCGGCGCTGCCGCCACGGCCGCCGTGGTAATGGCGGCTGCCTGCTGAGGTGCCGCTGTTGCCGCAGCCTTTGCCACCGCAGCCGCCTGGCTCGGGTTGGTTCTGATGGCGGCAGTCGTAATGTCACCCGCACGTTCCGGTGCTGCCGTCACCGCGGCCTGGGTAATCGCTGCCAGGTAATCAGGTGCTGCCGTACTGGCTGCCGTTGTGATATTTTCCGCCTGGTCCCGGGCCGTTGCCGTTGCCGCAGCCACAACCGTCACCACAATAACACCGGTTTCCTGATTTATGGCAACGTCATTCCCCTTGGCAACCGCAACGGCTGTTGATGTGATCGTCGCAGCGGCATCATTATTACGTCGGATTGCATAGGACGTCACAAGTCCTGCAATTTCGGGAGAGAGGCCTCTGCTACTGTCCTTTCGTCCCTGCATGATCTGCTGAACGGCCCGGGCAAGAGAAGCGGGATCCGTTGGCGCATCATCAAGAATAGTCTTTTCAGCAGCGGTGAGCACCTCTGTGCCTTTTGTGCCTGAGGGCGTGTTATTATTCGTCTCAGAAATAGAGGTGATGGCGACACCCGGAGCAGCGGCGGCAGCGGCGGCAGCAGCGGCAGCGGCAGCGGCGACACCAACACCACGAATACCATCAACACCACTACCACCACCAGCAGCACCAAAAGCACCACCACCACCACGAGCGCCAGCACCACCAGCACCAGCACCACTACCACCACCACCCGTATTAATTGCGGCTGCACCACCAGAGGCACCAGCATCCTGCGCCCAGACGGATGATGCATTTACGGCAACAAGACTGCCGGAAAGGGCCGCAATTGCGGCAAGTCTCATCAAACGTTTCATTGATCATGTCCCCATTTCAAAAAAAATCGTACCACCACGAAAAATCCCCCTTTTTTTCCCTTTTAACTGACAAGAGAAAAACATCAATCACAACTTAAGATTTGTGCAAAATGGTGCAAAATTGGACAAAAGCGCATATCCGATCTGCCAAAAATTTGGTAACCTTGAAGAGTACTTATGTCTGCCTATGCCGCACGTCTTGCCACAGACCTTACATTCCTGCGTTCCAAAGTGCCGTGTCGCCCGCAATGACCCTCGCCGTCATTGCCGGAAGTCGCCACATAAAAAACGCCGCCAAAGGGCATATCTGGCGGCGTTTTACGTCTTCAGCAATATGTTTTATCAGGCACCCGGCACAAGCTTGCCCGGATTCATCAGACCTTTGGGATCAATGGCATGTTTGATCGCCTGCATGATGGCGATGGTGTCGGGGCCGTGCTCGGCCGCCATAAAGTCCAGCTTGCCATAGCCAATGCCATGTTCGCCGGTACAGGTGCCGCCAAGACGGAGCGAGCGCATCACCATGCGTTCATGCAGGCGGTGGGCTTCGGCGACTTCTTCGGGTTTTTCCGGGTCCAGCAAAATCAGGGTATGGAAATTGCCATCGCCCACATGGCCAACCATGGTGCAGGTCAGGATCGAGGCATCACAATCCTCGCGGGTTTCCATGATGGCTTCGGCCAGGCGCGAAATCGGCACGCACACATCGGTGGACATGCCGCGTTTGCCCGGTTCAAGCTGAAGCGACGCATAATAGGCCTTATGCCGGGCGGCCCACAATTTGCTGCGGTCTTCCGCGCGTGTCGCCCACTGGAAGCCTTCGCCGCCAAATTCCTCGGCCACGGACTGCACAAATTCCGCCTGTTCCTTCACCCCGGCATCCGTGCCGTGGAATTCAAAAAACAGGGTCGGTTTTTCTTCATAATCGGTTTTGGAATATTTGTTCACCGCACGCACCTGCAAGGCATCAAGCAGTTCAATCCGGGCAACCGGAATACCGGCCTGAATGGTCATGATCGTGGTATTGACCGCCGCCTCGACCGAGGGAAAGGCGCATACGGCAGCGGACATCGCTTCAGGAATGCCATAAAGCTTCAGGCCAATTTCCGTGATTACGCCCAGCGTGCCTTCGGACCCGACAAAAAGGCGGGTCAAATCATAGCCAGCCGATGATTTACGCGCCCGATGGGCGGTTTTGATCACTTTGCCCTGCGGGGTAACAACCGTCAGCGACAGAACATTGTCGCGCATGGTGCCATAACGCACCGCATTGGTGCCCGAGGCCCGGGTGGCCGTCATACCGCCAATCGAGGCATTTGCCCCCGGATCAATCGGGAAGAACAGCCCGGTATCGCGCAGATGTTCGTTCAACTGTTCGCGGGTAACACCGGCCTGAACACGGCAGTCCAGGTCTTCGTTATTGATTTCAAGAATTTTATCCATGCGCGACACATCGATGCAAATGCCCCCGCGCAGGGCAGCAACATGCCCTTCCAGCGATGAACCGGTGCCAAAAGGCACAATCGGCACATCATGGGCAGCACAAAGCGTCACAGTTTCGGCGACTTCCTCGGTCGAGGTGGCAAAAACCACCGCATCGGGCGGGGATGCATCGTGCCAGCCTTCATCCTTGCCATGCTGGTCCAAAACCGCCTGGGCGGTCGAGACACGATCACCGAATTTTTCGCGCAGGGTTTCGATCAGGCTGGCCGGTACCACGGCCCGTTCATAATGATGATCCGACATGAATGACGTTCCTCGTAGAGATGACTTTGGGCAGGTTTCCCTGCCCGGCATTTTGCCCACCCTACGACGTCACATTGCAAATTGGTATTACCTTTTCGCCCCCGGCCGCAAAAAACCGCCCCCGCGAACGCGGGCGGTTTATGTCATCACGGCTTATTCTAACCAGGGATGATGCCGTAACCAACTGTTATGGGGCCGTTTTGGCTTTGTAAAAGCCCGGGACATTCAGGCGGGCATCGGCCTCGACATCGTCAAGGTCCTTATGATTGCGCATATACATATTTGCGGTGTCACGGGTTGGCTGGTGATCCCAGCTGGTGATGCGGCCCCGGGTCAGGGCTTCATACACCAGTTTGCGGCGTTTCTGGCTGTCGATCACCTTTTTGCGGAAGGTTTCCAAATCCCAGTTTTCGGCCAGTTCGGCGCGAAAGGCATCGCGGATTTTGTAATGTTCGGGATCATCAATCAAATCACGGATTTCATCAGGGTCATTAACCAGATCAAACAACATGTCCGGGTCGGTTTGCGCGGCGATATATTTATAAGCCCCCCGACGGATCATGATAATGGGCGACAAAGCCCCCTCGCCGCAATATTCACCAATCACTTCGTCATGCCCGCCGGTGCCCTGAATGTGTGGCATCAGGCTGCGGCCATCAATCGGGCTGGCGGGGGCTGGCACGGTTTCATCGCCAACAATGTCGCGCAGGGTGGGTAAAATATCGATCAGGGAAACAGAGTGTGACACCCGTTTTTGCCCCTGTGCCCCAGGAAAGGCAAAAAACAGCGGCACCCGGGCAGAGGGCTCATACCACGACATTTTGTACCACATGCCGCGTTCGCCCAGCATATCGCCATGATCGCCACTGAAAATAACCAGCGTATTATCGGCCATGCCGGTTTCACGCAGGGTCTGCATCAGCGAGCCGACAAGGCTGTCGACATAGCTGATCGAGGCATAATAGGCGCGCCGTGCCGTTAACACATCCGCGTCCGTCACCGGTTGCTGATCAAGATGATACACATGGCGCAGGCGTTGTGAATGCGGGTCCAGGTCTTCAGGCTTCACGCTGACATGGGGCGGATCAATTTCCACACCATCATACATGTTCCAGAATTCCGGCCGGGCGTTATAAGGATCATGCGGATGGGTAAACGATACCGTCAAGAAAAACGGGCGGTCATCATGGCGCTGGGTTCGGGCCACATCATAAAGATAGCGCCGGGCTTCAAACACGGTTTCATCGTCAAAATCCAGCTGGTTGGACCGGTAAACCGGCCCGGCCTGCGTGACAGAGCCCATATTGTGATACCAGCTTGGCCGGTCATCAAAATTATCCCAGTCGCAATACCAGCCATAATCGGCAGGGTAAATATCCGCAGTCAGCCGGTCTTCATATCCATGAAGCTGATCCGCCCCGCAAAAATGCATTTTACCAGCCAGCGCGGTACGATATCCGGCATGGCGCACATAATGGGCCAGTGTCGGAATATCCGATGCCAGGTCAGAGGCATTGTCATAGGCTTCGATCCGGCCGGGCAATTGGCCGGTCATCAGGCAAAAGCGCGACGGCGCGCAAAGCGGGCTGTTGGTATAGGCGCCGTCAAAAACCACGGCATTTTCCGCAAGCGCATCCAAATTTGGCGTTTTGACCACCTTATGCCCGTAAAGCGGCATGCAGCGCGCCGCCAACTGATCGGCCATGACAAACAGAATATTCATTTTCTGTGACGACATCGCAGTCTCACCCCTGATTTTATCAATGATTATGGTGCGGGCATCAACAGGCTCGTTACGGCCAAAATCCCGTCATATACTTTTATTTCCGCAATTTTTATCATTTGACACCTTCTTGTGAAGGCCGCTTGTATTCATCCTTGCCATTGATATGATAAATGTCATGAGATATGGCAACATCCCCTCGCCCCATGCCCTGATCGCGTTTGAAGCGGCCGCCCGCTGCGGCAGCTTTACCCGTGCGGCACAGGAACTTGGCATTGGTCAACCTGCGATCAGCCATCAGGTGACATTGCTGGAAGACCAGTTAAACCAGCCGCTGTTTCGCCGCCTGCATCGTGGTGTCGCCCTGACCGGTGCCGGACAGGAGCTTTATGACAGTGTCAGTGCGGCCTTTGGCCAGATTGACCAGACGGTAGAAAATATTCGCACACGGCGCAAAGCCCGCATCAGTGTCGGCACCGACTTTGCCTTTGCCTCCTTTATCCTGATGCCGCATCTGGCCGATTTCACCGCCCGTTTTCCCGATATCGAGGTGAATATTGTCACCAACCAGACCGGGCGGTTCGGGATGGATGCCAATATTGATGTCGAACTTTCCTTCGGCCATTGCGGGCCACAGGGCATTTTGCTACTGCCCGAACGGGTAACACCTGTTTGTAGCCCGGCCTTTCTGGCCCGTTACGGCGGTGTGCCGACACCGACGGATCTGTGCAACATGCCGCTTTTGCACCTTGATAGCGAAATTGAAAATCGCTGGTTTAACTGGGAAAGCTGGCTGCGCATGGCAGGCCACCCGCCCGCCAGTCCGTTGGGCGGGCATCGCTTTAATACCTATTTACTGGTTTTATCGGCGGCCCTGTCCGGGCAGGGGGTGGCACTGGGTTGGACGGCCCTGTTGCAGCAATATCTGCAAAGCGGGCAACTGGTTGCGGCCAGCACGGTCACGCTGTCCTCCGAACGCGGCTATGTTTTAACATCACGCGCCGCCCCGCGGCGGCAAAGCCAGGTAACGGCCTTTGCCAATTGGGCGCGCGATATCATCGCCCATAACACTCACGACACGCATGACACGCATGACACTGTCAGCACCTTTGGTCCAACAGCCAAGGGGCAAAAGGCGGACAGCGCAGACGCCTGATAGGCCCGCCTAAAAACCGCCCCGCCAAAACAAAACCGCCACCCGGAATTTCGCCGGGCAGCGGTTTGAAATTGGGCGATGTGGCGGATCATCAATCCTTGTTGCGATCCTTGGGCATGGTGGCGGCAATGCGGTCAGCCAGGCGGGAAAATGGCAAGCTTTGCAGCCACACGGTTCCCGGACCTTCCAGGGTGGTAATGAACAATCCCTCGCCGCCAAACAGGGCATTGCGGAAACCGCCAACAAAATCGACCGAATAATCAATACCATCCGTCATTGCGACCAGGGCGCCGGTATCCACGCGCAGGCGCTGGCCGGGTTGCAAATCCTTGCGCACAATGGTGCCGCCGGCATGCACAAAGGCCATGCCATCGCCGCTGAGCCGCTGCAAAATGAAGCCTTCGCCGCCAAACAGCCCGGCCCCCAGGCGTTTGGAAAAGGCGATGTCAATATCGATCCCGGCGGCGGCACATAAAAAACCATCCTTCTGGCACAGGATGGTCCCGCCAAAATCACGCAGGTTCAGATCAATCACCTTGCCTGGAAACGGCGCGGCAAAGGCAACATGGGCCTTGCCCGCACCTTCATGAACGAAGCTTGTGATAAAGAAACTTTCGCCCGTCAGCATGCGCTTGAAACCGGAAAACAAACCACCGCCGGTATTGGTTTGCATGGTGATGCCGTGGCTCATATAGGTCATGGCCCCGGCTTCGGCCCGAACCCCTTCGCCCGGGTCCAGTTCGATTTCAACCAGCTGCATTTCATTGCCGATGATTTCATAATCGATGATATCTGCCACGGGAGATCCTTTTTTGCTGTGCAATTACCCAAACAGGTGCCCGTTCCCTTTTGGCAAGCGGCACCGTGTTGTTCTGTATTCTTCACATAGAATTAGTCTGGCAAAGACAGCAGGGCAATAGACCATTTTTCCCGATACAGAAGGGACTTTTTGTGGTTGTACGTGACGTTATATTCAACAAAAAGGCTTCCACCTTACGAATGAAAATCCGAAAAAACGTATAGATTTGACAATTCTCGCAAAAATTGTAATAAGCCCTACCCAAACAAATAGGGCACAAAATGAGACGGGGATGGCGAAACAGGGGCTGGCAAGTTTTGCCGGGGCTTTTGGTGCTCCTGCTTTTGGCTGGCTGCGAGAAACAGGATTTTTATAAGTTCAACATCTGCCGTCTTGCCCTGCCAGGCGTTGAAAATAGCGGGCTTCGCTTTCATCTGTTAACCCAGCCAGACATTGACAGCAAAGACGACAGCATCACGCTGATCTATGAAATCCTGCCTGACAAGATGTATTATTCCTACAGTACTAGTGGGCAGCTTTCTGATGATATCCCCCTTGTGGGGGATGGCGCACCTGTCTTTGCGCATAGCATTACATGCCAGTTCGCCCCGGCCTCCACGCCCGGGGCCCGTGTGCCGCTTATTGGCATTAAAACATCGCGTTTCGGCGTAATGCCAACAAGCCAGCTTGCCCTGCTCGACCGGTTCTGGATCAATCGTGTCGGGCATACAGCCCTTGACTCTTTTGATACCGAAAGCCGCAACGCCACCCTGCCCAACGTCCTTGATATTGGGGTGAAGACCGCTTTTGGCTTGTAGCTTGTGCTCGCCGGGCTGTCGCGCGGGGCAATTTATGCTCTGCTGGCCCTGCCCTTTACCCTGATTTACGGGGTGATCGGGCGCATTAACCTGGCCTTTGGCGAAATGCTGATGGGGGGCGGCATTGCCGCAATGGTCGCCAGCCGCGTGGTCATTACCGACATTGGCTGGTATGTTTCCCTGATTGTCGACTGCGCCCTGATTGCAGCCCTGATTTACAGCGCCGGAACAAGTCGGCTTTTCTGGCGATGGGTCTTTGGACCCCTGGGCCGCGCAAACAGCAGCGGACAGGCAATGATTGTTGCCTCGCCGGGATGTCTGCTTGCCATTCAGGAATTTATCCGTCTGGTCTGGTTCTCCTGCGACTTCAACTTGCCCCCGATCTGGCAATTCACCCAGCCTTTGGCGCGAAGCGGGCATTTTATTGTCAATATTAACGGGTCTGACATTCTGGCCATTGCTCTGGCGGGCATCATTGCTGTCATACTGCATCACCTGATGCACAAAACCGCCTTTGGTCGCGCCTGGCACGCCATCAGCCAGGATGGTGTTGCCGCTGCCCTGTGCGGGGTTCATCTACATCGCATCGAAGGCCTGACTTTCACGCTCGCCGGGTTGCTATGCGCTGTTGCCGGTACAATTCTGGCCCTGAAATACGGAGTGGTCAATTTTCATTCCGGCACCCTTCTGGGCTTCAAGGCACTGACGGAGGCCATTCTGGGCGGGATCGGCATTGTCCGGGGGCATGGATGGGCGGATTGTTGCTGGGGGTGCTGGAATCCCTCTGGACAGGATATTTCGGTGATCCCTACCGCGATGCGGCGATATTTGTGTTGCTGGCTATGGTGTTGATCTTAAAACCGCAGGGGCTTTGGGGCATTAATGCCCGCCAGGATGCCCTTTCCCCTGGTCGGAGCATATCTGGTCGAGCATATAAGCCAAGTTTCAAACCAGGTGTGCCGTTTAACGGCACAATTCCCGACATAGCGCCTAAATGCTCAGGCGTTATGCACCATTTCGCGCCGCTTAAACGGCCCAAACGGAATTTCGGACGGCGCAAAGGTTTCCGCCGATGAACGATCCCAACGGCTGTGCCAGTCGGACAATTCGGGAATTTCCGGACCGGAGACCAAAAATCCCTCTGGCAGATAAGGATACATTTCATTGCCATCGAGGAATTCATTATCCTTTTGACGGAACATGAAATGATAAGGCATGAAATTGCGCGGGTCACTTAACCCGGCCGCCCCGGTAATTTCGGCCAGAGCATGCAGGGTGTTATCGTGGAACCGGGCGACACGGTCGCGTTTATCGCCCACATCCAGCGCGCGCTGACGGACCGGATCTTGCGTTGCAATACCTACCGGGCATTTATTGGTGTGACACGATTGCGCCTGAATGCAGCCCAGCGCAAACA
>JBNKVZ010000122.1:0-14039 GCA_050299455.1 Thalassospira sp. | reverse complement strand
ATCGACAAAATATGCGCCGCCCCGGAAACCGTTCCCTGTTCGGCGACTGCGACGAAATACTGAAGTTGACGGATTGTAAATGCCATAATCAGCGCAGAATAAAAGATCGCATGCAGGATGTCGCCGCCAATTTCGCGGCCATCAAAATTATCGTTTCAGATGCCGGGATCGCTTGCTCGTCGAACAACAACAACAGCCCCCAGACAGACAAAGGGGCAAGCCCGGCGGCCTGCCCCTTCGTTTACATCACCACATTGATCCCAGATCAGCCTTCGACAGGAATGCCGTGGATATAGCCAACACCACCGGCAAAGCCGTCGCGGTAGTTGGCGTCGATCAGGGGTTCCAGTTCGGCTTTGACCTTGTCATGCAAGCCTTTTTCCCAGTCGCCCGGATGCTGGAAGTTGCTCATGATATAGGCAAAGCCGTTCATGTCATCGACAGCATGCAAACCGGTTGATTCAGCACCCGCCGGGCAAGACAGGATGCGGTCCAGCTTTTGGGTGTCGACATTATAGGCCCACAGGAAGTTATTGACGTGGTTGCCGCTGTCTTCACCGACAAACAGTGTGCGCATTTTTTCGGAAAACTTGATGTTATCCGGGTTGGCAATGAGGTTGACATCAGCGGTATTGCCAATTTCATCCGGGGTGGCAAGGTCACGGCCAATCAGGCCAGGTACGGCAGCCATCGTTACCGGCACCCAATCGCTGTCAATGGCGTTGCCTGCGGTATCGGTCTGGCCGCCGGTCATCGGCCAGGCGTAAACGGCACCGGCCTTGATCTGGTCCACTTTGATCGGGTTTTTACCGTCGCTCATGGATTTATAGATATAGGACATGGCGGAATAACCGATCTTGTCCTTGGCATTGACCGTGGTGCCTTCCATTTTGGTGAAGGCCAGCGTACCGCCAACCAGCGGGGCATAACGGTGGGTTTCAAGGTAAGCCGCGGCCTTCTCCATGCCCGGTTTAATGCGGACCCATTCTTGCTTGCCGCTGCGACGAATGGCGGTAAAGCTGTCATCCTTCGGGTCTTCATGGACAACATCCATGATGTCCGCCGCTGTCAGTTTGTCGGCCAGCGCCTTGATTTCGTCGCTGGTGGCATGGCCCAGCAGCACCCATTTCAGGTCAAACTTGCCGCCTTTATCCAGGTCAACGCCTTCATGCTGCGTTACCTTGGCAACATAAAGCTTGCCCGAAGACAGGTCGGCCGGTTTGTCGGCGATGAACATGAACAGGCCGCCATTGGTGGCATCATCGCCCATCAGGGTGGTGCGCTGGTCCGGCATCACCTGAACCAGTTCGTGCGAAATACGGCCAAGGCAGAAATGCTTTTTGATTTCGCCGGTGCCATCGGCATTCACGATCACTTCGGGCATGTGGCCGTAATGATAGGGATTGGCCTTTTTCGGGTCACCATACAGGGTTTTGCTGTAGGTCTGGAATTCATCCGAGGTTGCTGCCGTGGTGGCATCGGGCTCGTATTCTTCTGATGACAGATGCGTATTCCACGGCGACAGGCTGGCAGCACAGGTGATCCAGAGGCCATGCACCTTGCTGGTATCGACCGGATGATACTGAACCAGGCTCAGTTCGCCGCTTTCCGGGTTCTGGTCAAAGGTCAGAACGGCAATCGGCGACGGCAGCTTGCCATACATGTCGGTGCCATCGAACGCGGCAGAGGTATATTCAAACTGAACCACGGCAAAAACCGTATTGCCCTTCACACCCGGCACCTTGGCGCCATCAACTTTGATCAGGCTGTAGCCATCCGGGCAATCGGAAAAGAACTGGCGTTTGTTGGGCGAGGATTCATCAATAATCGGGTTATTATTGATGTCGCGATACCCACCGGCAACAATCTTGCCGCCTTTGCCATCGGAAACTTCGTCACCCGTGATGAAAAGCGGTTTGTAAGCCAGTTTGAAGGTCTGCGTGGCACCGTCTTCATAGGTGGCAACAAGACCGGACTTCACCGTCGTGGTGGCGCGTTCGGCATCGGTCATTGGCGCATCCATGCCAACAAATTCGATGGATTTAACGCGGTTTTTGGCCGTTGCGGCAAAGGCCGGGCTACTGCCCAGCATGGACAATGCCGAGGTTTCAAGCAACGGAAGGAAAGGTGCGCCCGCAAGAATACCAAGCAGCGAACGGCGGGAAATGCCGGTTGGGCTGGTCATGTCGTTGATCCTTAAAATAACAGTCTGAAATTCTGGAAAGAAACCCCGATCAGGAGATCCGCCTGCCAAACCCTGAGCAACGACAGGCAATGTCGGCATTCTAATTTTTCTCTGTGACGGTTTGATAACGCTTTGGTTTCATTCCAGATAACAATGACCGCACAGAGGCGAATTTTGACAACGCCTTTCAACATGCAGGTGTGTCGCCGCTTAGGCCCGACCTGCCCCTAACTTGCAATTGCCGGTCGGCTGTGCCTTACTTGCAACGACTTCAAAAAAAGAACATCCACATATCAGAGAGGTGAGAACATGGTAGATGCCAGTAATGGCGCCACCAGCCAGACAGATATTTCCGATACCGCATCCAACCTTGCCAGCATGAGCAATGCCAGCCCCGAAGAGCTTGCAGCCTATTACGACCAATGGGCCACGTCCTATGAAAAAGATTTGCTGGAAATGGGATATGAGGCCCCGGCCAAGGCCGCCGCATTCATGAGCAGGCACGATATATCCAAAGACAGCCCGATCCTTGATGCCGGTTGCGGAACCGGTTTAACCGGGCTGGAACTTGCCAAACAGGGGTATAAACGCTTAACCGGCGTTGATATTTCACCAGAATCCCTGAAACTGGCAAAAGCAAAAGACTGCTATGAAAAAGTCAAAATCCAGAACATGAACCAGCAACTGGACTTTGACGATAACAGCTTTGCGGCCGCGCAATGTATTGGCGCGCTGACTTATGTAAAACATGTCGAAGGCTTAATGCGCGAACTTGTGCGGCTGGTCAAACCCGGCGGCATTCTGACCTTCACCCACCGGACAGACCTTTATGACGCCGCCTTTGCCGACATGGTGGAAACGCTAACCGCTGAAAAGCTGTGGGAACAGATCCATCATTCACCGCCTTCCCCCTATATTCCGCGGCACAGCGATTTTGGCGATACCAAGCTGATCCATTACGACATTTACCAGGTCCAGTAATGCCCATATTGCGGGGCGGCACGCGCCCTTCCTCCGCCCCGCAGCGCAAAACGCACATCCAAGCCAATAGCGGCTTAAAAACAGGTGGTGGGGAAATAGGGCGACTTATTGGTGGATGATTTTTTAAATACGTGACACGCAACACCACCGTTTTTCGGCGTAACCGTCACATGCGTATTATTAGGCGCCCCTGGCGGCGTCATTCCACCGGAATGCTGGCCTTTAAGCCACAAACAGGTTCCTTTGTCATATCCGTCACGCAGGGCTTGGTTCGCCGAATTTTTCACCCGGTTCGGCCAACCCGAAAGCCCACCTTCCGCCTGATAATTGGGGGCCTTGCTACACCCGGTTGCAGCCTGCCCGACTGCAGGTAAAAACATGGCAAACAACGCCCCCGCACAGGCAAGCATCCATTTCTTTTTCATTCTGCACCTCGCGAAAACAGCATTTCATCAATGAACCATTCACTGACAAATCAATGAAATGACATTCCCATGGAGGATCAAACGGGCACCTTGCCCCTGACAGAGGTGAAAGGCGAATTTAGTGAGCAGACCGTGCCCTATAACCTTACCAGGCTTACTTAAATTCACACCGGTCTTTCGCATGATTTGATAGCCCCCGTCCCGCCAGCCAATTTTGAATGGCTTGCTCGCCCGGTTCACAGGCCTGCCTTATGATAGTTTGTTCCTGTGACGTTAAGGATTGCTGGCACGAGGGGCGTTTTTGCGGCAAAGAGGCGGCCTGGGCCAACCAGCTCTCGGGCGCATCGCCCAATAGAAAATGACCCAACCGGGCAATTTCCCGGTGTGGCTGGTCACATAATACATCATAGGACAAAACCAGCGGCTGATGCCCGTTCAGGGCCTGTAATCCTGCCTTGGTAATGGCCGACCAGAAGGCCCCGCAATCTTCCAGGCTGGGACGTTTTTCAATAATACGCTGCAGTCTAAAAATACTGCCCAGCCGGGCGAGCAACGGCCATGTGCGCCCTTTGCCATAATGATGGCGCGGGTCGAGCAAATCTATCCCCAAGGGGCGCAAATGCCGCCACATCCAGATTGCCAAACGTGTTGCAGGATAATCCCGCATCGACAATGCCGTATCGACACCATTGCGTAACAACAAAACCGGGCGGGCTTCGGGGAACATTTGAAGTAACGTGCCTGCCGCGACCAAAGACCCGCCAGAACGTTCCACCCAAATACGCCGTGATCCACATTTATTTGCCAGAACTGAAAAAAGCGCCCGATAATGATCGGCCATGCTTTGCCGTTGCCAACGTGGCACACGCATCGCCAGTTCATCAAAAAGCGCGTCCGGGGTGCGGGTTAAATGCGGCAGGGTAATTGCCAGAATGGGCGGGCAAAACCAGGGGTCATGGGCGGGATTTTCGACCTTGCCATATAGAAATTCCTGCGGTGCCACACCGGGATTCCCAACCTTGGACAAGGCCGCCGAGGGGTGCGACATATAGCGCCAAAACCGCTTGCCTGACATTTGCGAGGACCGAAAGGCATTGGGACCAACGGTGGAGAACAGCTCGGAAATAGAAAGGATTTGCGGGTGCAAACGCAATATTTCCGAAATCAGCGTGGACCCGCACCGCGCCGACCCCAAAATCAGCCCCCCTGGCAACATCCCCGTAGCGGACGGGTCCCGGGACATTATGATTTCTCCGTAATCGCGCGGATCATGGTGCTAACGGCCTGACGGGCCAATTCATGGGGGGAACGTGAGGAAACCATATCCAGCCGCCCAACAGCAGCCAGGGCCACCCCGCCATGTACGGCAACAAACAGTTCCTCTGCCCGGGCATTGGCATCGATTGTCGGGGCAAGTTGTGCCAGCGGTTGGGCGATGCGTGCCAAAAGCCCGTGAATCGCCTCCATATACCAATCGGGGAACTTTTCCGTCACGCGCGGTCCTTCAAACAGGCCCTGCCACACCCCCTGCCGGCTTAGCATGAATTGGACATACCCTTCGGCCAGCGCGTACAACCAGGGTTCCGGTTCATCATCGGGCAAGGATTCGATCATTTGGGTCAATTCAACAAATGTGTCGCGGTTAACCTCCAGCAACACGGCATGCAAATCGCCAAATTGCCCGTAAATCGTGCCCACGGTTACGCCAACCGCCTTTGACAGGGCACGCGCGGTTAAGGCCGGCGGTCCGCCTTCCTGCAACAGGGTGCGTGCCGCAGCAACCACCTGGGCGCGAAGTTCCACATAATCATATTGTCTGGGCCGTGCCATGAGACATTCCTGCGACTATTATTGAACAACGTTTAAAAACAGTGTTGACAATATTTCATCTTCTGTCAAGGTTATTAAACAATGTTCACAAATGGATTTACCCATGTCTACAAACGCGGTAACAATTTATGGCACAGGTCGCTATCTGCCAGAACAATGTATGAGTGCAAATGAAGTTGACCAATTGCTGGGATGGCCCAAAGGCCAATCTTATGCACGTTTTGGCATTGCCAACCGGCATGTTGCCAGCCAGGACGAAACATCGTCTTTCATGGCGGTCGAGGCGGCAAAAAACGCCCTGAACATGGCACAATGCGATGCACGGGATATCGACCTTATTCTTGGTGCCTGCGGGGTTATGGAACAGCCCATTCCCTCCACAGCGGTGCTGGTTCAGGACCGTTTGGGGCTTGGCAAATCCGGCATCCCGGCCTTTGATATCAATGCCACCTGCCTGAGCTTTTTGCAGGCGCTTGATGTCGCCGGGTTGTGGATTCAATCCGGTCGGGCGCGCCGGGTGCTGGTTTTTTCATCCGATATCGCATCTTGCGGACTGGATTGGACACATCCCGAAAGTGCCGCCATTTTCGGCGATGGTGCGGCTGCCATTATTGTCGGGCCTGGTAACGGAACCACACATGACGGGGCCATATTGGCGCACGGTTTTGAAACCTATAGCGAAGGGAAAGAAGCCTGTGTGCTGGCCGCCGGGGGCACACGGATCAACCCGGCCCGTGGCATTGCCGCGGGTGATGATAAATTCCGCATGGATGGGGGAAAGGCGTTTCGTGTCACATCCCGCCATTTACCCAAATTCCTGTCCCGTTTGTTGGCCCGTACAGGCCTTGAAAAGGACGCGCTTGATTGCATCATCCCGCATCAGGCCAGTGCCCATGCCCTGCAACATGCCGTTCGCGCCTTGCGTTTCCCGACCCACAAGGTGGTTAATATCTTTGCTCAAACCGGCAATCAAATCGCCAGTTCCATCCCCACGGCCCTTGACCACGCGGTTCGCACCGGCATGTTGCAACGGGGGCAAACGGCATTAATGATCGGAACGTCCGCCGGGATTTCGCTGGGCGGTACAGTGGTGAGGTTTTAATGAAGGCCCTTATTACCGGTGCCAGCGGCTGCCTGGGCCGCGCCCTGATTGATGAATTACAGGCACATGGCTGGAACCTGCGCACCACGGCCCGCACCCCGGTTGACCTGCCCGGTTTTATCGCGGCTGACCTGATCAAGGATGATCTGGCACCGCTGCTTAAGGACGTGGATGCGGTATTTCACTGTGCGGCATTAAGTGCGGGCTGGGGAAGCCCGCAGGAGTTTGTAGCGACCAATATAACCGCGACCGAACACCTGTTGCAGGCTGCAAAAAATGCGGGCACCAGCCGGTTTGTCTTTGCATCCACGCCCAGCCTCTATGCCAATGGCAAAGATCGTTTCGATCTGGCAGAAGATGCTTCCTTGCCGTTAAAGGCCCTGTCACCCTATGCCGAAACAAAACGACGGGCCGAAGAGATCGTACTGGCGCATAATGACGGCAGCATGCGGTGCACCGCCATTCGCCCCCGGGCGATTTACGGGCGGCATGACCGCACATTGATGCCGCGCCTGCAAAAGGTGATGCAGCGGGGTTTTGTCCCCATGATTGCCGGCGGACATGCCCAGATAGACCTCACCCATCGCAGCGATGCCGCCCGTGGCATGCGCCTGGCGGCAGATGGCCCCGGGGGCCGGGTGTGGAACATCACATCGGGTGAAGTTTTTTCCTTTCGCCATCTCGCTGACCTAGTCGCCCATCATGGCGGATATCGGGTCCGGCGCATTCCCATGCCCTATAAAATCGCCTACTTACTGGCGACGATGGCCGAACAACGCGCCCTTCGCACAGGCGGGGCGGAACCCACCCTTACCCGTCAGGCGGTTGTGTCATTGGGCCGGTCCCTGACACTGGATATCAGTGCGGCACAACGGGACCTTGGCTATCAACCTGCCATCCGTCTTGAACAAGGATTGGCCGAATGCTTCGCATAACCACATTACGGGTTGGCAGTTGCCGGGTCCCGGCCTTTTCGGCGGGGTTACCGGATCGTGGCAAAGTCATGTTGCCTGCCCTGGCCCATTTCATTGAAACCAAGACATCGTCCCTGCTGGTTGATTGCGGCTATGGGGATGCGTTTTTCACCGCGACCGATAAATTTCCCGGCAAAGCCTATCGCCTGGCAACCCCCGTCATTCTGCCGGCCACAGAACATTTGCAAAAACAACTGCCGCGCCTGCCCGACCATGTGGTGTTAACCCACATGCACGGCGACCATGTTGCCGGCTTGCTGGACTTGCCGGCACATATCCCCGTTTCAGCCTCCCGTCAAGCCATTGCACATTTACGCGGGTTATCGAACTGGCGCGCCACACTTGCGGCATGCCCGCCCTATCTGCGTGATGGTATTTTAAGCCGCAATCCGCAATCGGTTGAGGATAAACCCCTCATCGCGACAGGATTGGCCCAATTCCCGCGCGGCAATGACCTGACGGGTACGGGCGATCTCATCTCCATCCCGCTTCCGGGGCATGGCGTTGGGCAGATTGGTATCTGGCTTCCACAGGCCGCAACCTTCCTGATTGCCGATGCAGCCTATTCCCGCGACGGGTTGCGGACGGGTCGCCTGCCCCCCGCCTTTGTGCTGGCAACATTGGGGGATGCAAAAACCTATCGCGATACCTTTAACCGCTTAAGCACCTTGATGCAGGACCGACCTGATATTTCGGTTATTCCCTCTCATTGTCGGGAATGCGCACCATGAGCCTGAAAGCCTTTTTAAAAACCCGATATGGCAAAGGTTTTCGTTCCCGCGCGGCGATTGAAGAACATCATCAACAATCCTTTGCCCGCTTTCGCCGCACGGTGATGCCGCGTTCGCCCTTCTATGCCGATTATGCCGACACCCCCCTATCGGACCTGCCCCGCATGAGCAAAAAACGGCTGATGGATCATTTCACCGACATCAATACATGTGGCATTGATCGGGAAAAAGCCTTTGAAATTGCCCTGCGCGCCGAACAAAGCCGGGATTTTTCCCCCATGATCGGCAAAGTCTCGGTTGGGCTTTCAACCGGCACATCGGGGCAACGCGGCCTTTTTTTGGCAACACCAAAGGAACGCAAACTTTGGGCGGCTATTCTCGCCGGGCGCTTTTGGCCCAACCTTGCCAAACCGCAGCGTGTTGCCTTTTTCATGCGGGCTGATAACGCGCTATATCGCAGTTTGGGCAACCCGCTGTTACGGTTTGAATTTTTCGATTTGCTTGATCCGTTTGAAACGCATCTGCCCATCCTTCAGGCCCTGTCCCCCACGGTGCTGATTGCCCCGGCAAGTATGCTTAAAATTCTGGCCAAGGCGCAAAATAGCGGGCAAATCGCCATCTCGCCAAAGCGGGTGATTTCAGTGGCTGAAACCCTTTCGCCCGAAGACCGCGCCATCGCAAAAAACGCCTTTCACTGCCAAATTGACGAGGTTTATCAGGCAACGGAAGGGGTGCTGGCCTTTACCTGCCCGGCGGGAAACCTGCATTTGAACGAAGCCTGGCTTAGAATTGAACGCGAGATCATTGATCCGCAAACAGGTGCCTTTTGCCCGATCATCCATGATTTCACCCGCGAAAGCCTGCTATTGCTCAATTACCGTCTCAATGATGTTTTGATCCCGGAGGCCGAACCCTGCCCCTGTGGCTCCGCCTGCACGCGCATTGCCCGTATTGAAGGAAGGGAAGACGACACATTATGGTGGCAGAGCGACACTGGCCCCAAAATGGTCACGGCCGATGCCATCCGCACCACAATTGCCTGCCTGCCCTCGCCGATTACGGATTACCGGGTTATCGAAAAAAACAACCATCTGACAATCTGGCTTGAAAACCCCGCCCCCAATAGCGAGGCTGAACTGCGCGATGCGTTCAATTCATTGGCGGACCGGCTTGGGGTCTATCCCCCGCCCCTCACCATCCGGCACGGTCTGCCAGACGAGCCTGATTTTAAACGGCGCCGCATTCGGGTTGAAACACCCCATCACCAGCGGGGATAAAACCAGCCTCACGGCTTCACAGGAGCGGTGAAAACTCATAAAATATTCGCCCGAAGGCGGCGGATCGTCTAATGCTATCCGACATAGAGCAAAATCACTTTGGCCGCGGCGCAATATGGCCTCGCCCCAAAAACAAAAGGACAGTGTGATGGACCATTCCCAGCTTTCAAAATGTATTCTCGCCGGACAGGGGAAAGTCCCGGCGGATATGGTCATTCGCAATGTTGGCCTGCTTGATGTCATTACCGGGGCGATTACCACAACCGACATCGCCATTGTGGGCGACCGTATTGTTGGCACCCACGCCGATTATAAAGGCGATGTTGAAATTGACGGTACCGGTCGTTTTGCCGTGCCGGGTTTTATCGATACCCATTTGCATATCGAAAGTTCGCTGGTCACTCCGCTGGAATTTGACCGCTGCGTGTTGCCACACGGTGTGACCACCGTTTTGTGCGACCCGCACGAAATCGCCAATGTGCTGGGCGCGACCGGCATTCGCTATTTCCTCGATAGTGCCGAACGCGCAATTATGGATATTCGCGTTAATCTGTCTTCCTGTGTGCCGGCAACGCCCTTTGAAACATCTGGCGCGCAGTTGGAAATCGATGATCTGCTGCCATTTCGCAATCATCCCAAGGTGGTTGGCCTGGCCGAGGTGATGAATTATCCCGGCGTGCTGAACCTTGATCCGGGTATCATGGCAAAATTGCTGGCCTTTCAGGATGGTCATATGGATGGGCATGCACCGCTGGTGCGTGGTTTGCCATTAAATGGCTATATGGCAGCTGGTATCCGCACCGACCACGAGGCAACATCCGCCGAGGAAGCCCGCGAAAAGCTGGCAAAGGGCATGGCAATTCTTATCCGCGAAGGCTCTGTGTCCAAGGATCTGGAAGCTCTTGCCGAAATTCTTGATGAAAACACCTCAAGTTTTGTCGCCCTGTGCACCGATGATCGCAACCCGCTTGATATTGGCGAGGAAGGCCATCTTGATGCGCTGATCCGCCGCCTGATTGGCAAGGGGCGGCCCTTGCATCATGTCTACCGTGCCGCCTCACATTCTGCCGCCCGCATTTTTGGCCTTAAGGATCGCGGGTTGATTGGCCCAGGCTGGCGGGCAGATATCGTGCTGCTTGATAATCTGGAAGAATGCCAGGTCAGCGATGTGATTGCCGGGGGCAAATTTGTCACGCCAGACCTTTTTGAAGCCCGCGAACAGGTACCCGCCGTTGGCCTGACATCAATGAAGGCCAAACCGGTTTTAGCCGATGCCTTTATTTGCGACCCCAAACCGGGCCAGAACCAGACACCGGTGATCGGCGTTAAACCCGGCCTGATCCTGACCTTCCGCGAGGAAGCAACCCTGGAAGTTTCCGATAAGGGCCTGATGCCCGACCTCGATGCCGACGTGATCAAGGTCGCCGTGATTGAACGACACGGTAAAAACGGCAATATCGGGCGCAGTTTTGTCACCGGCTTTGGCCTTAAACGCGGGGCGATCGCCTCGTCTGTCGGGCATGACAGTCATAACATTACCGTGGTCGGCGCAAATGATGCCGATATGGCCCTGGCCGTGAACCGGCTGATCGAAATGGGCGGCGGCTTTGCCGTTGCCAATGATGGCAAAGTCACCGCCGAACTGGCCCTGCCGGTTGCAGGCCTCATGAGCGAAAAGCCGTTCGAGACCATTTCCGATGATCTGGAACATCTGCGTGCGGCGGCAAAAGATCTGGATTGCAAACTGCCCGAGCCCTTCCTTCAGGTTGCCTTCCTGGCCCTGCCGGTGATCCCGCATCTCAAGATGACGGACCGGGGTTTGTTTGATGTCGACAAGTTCGATTTCGTGAACTGAAATTCCCCCTAAATCGCTACCGCATTTTGCCATCCCCGTCTTTCACAAAGGACGGGGATGGTTTTTTCTATGGTTCAAGTCCTCAAATATTCCCATCAACATATTGATATAAAATCATTTTTCTAATTTTTCATAGATAAGAATTATTATCATTGACTTTATCAACTACATTTCTTATTAGTTGACTTTATCAACAAACACACAGTCAACCCTGCCAACCTGTATTATCGTTTTCTGGCACGTCCCCTGTCTTTGTTGGCAGGTTTGATCTTTCAATTTAGGGCACTCACCCCGACCGTCATTGGCTGCATATATCGCCATGCGCCGTTTCAGGAATAGTTTTGCATGTCAAAATCATCGGTCATCCACGAGGATGGACTTCCCCAGCCCCAACGCGGCCTGGCCTTTCTGACCGTTTCGCTGGCCATTATGATGGCGGTGCTGGACGGTTCGATCATCAATGTTGCCTTGCCGACCATCGCCCATGACCAGCATGTTAGCGCAGCACACGCCATTTGGGTGGTAACCGCCTATCAGCTTGCTGTTGTGATATCGCTATTGCCGCTTGCCGCTCTGGGTGAAAAAATCGGGTTTCGCAAAATCAATCTGGCCGGGCTGGTGCTGTTTTGCGGGGCGTCTATTTTGTGCGCCTATTCCCCGACCATCGAAATCCTCACCTTTGCCCGCCTGCTTCAAGGCTTGGGCGGTGCCGCCCTCATGAGCATCAATGCCGCCCTGGTGCGTCATATTATGCCGGTCAAGCTTCTGGGGCGTGGCATCAGCCGGGTGGCAATGGTTGTTGCCATTTCCGCCGCTGCCGGCCCTTCTATTGCCTCGGCCATTCTGGCGGTTTCAAGCTGGCACTGGCTGTTTCTTATTAATGTGCCCATCTCAATCCTTGCCTTTGCAATGGGCTATTTCACCCTGCCCCATAACAAACTTAACGGTGCCAAGTTTGATTTTGGCAGTGCCTTGTTAAATGCGCTCGCTCTGGGTTTTTTAATCTCGGCTTTGGGCAGTATTGGCACCAGTCACAACATACCGTTGATCATCGGGCAATTTGTAATCGCCTTTATTGCCGGGGTCGCCTTGGTTTACCGCCAGCTCTATCGCGATATTCCGCTCCTGCCGATTGATCTGCTGCGCCGGCCGGTTTTTACCGGGTCGATCATTGCGTCGATCTGCGCTTTTTGCGCCCAATTTATCGCTTTTGTGTCGCTGCCGTTCTTTTTTCACGACGTCATTGGCTATAGTGCCGTTAAAACCGGCATTCTGCTGACGCCGTGGCCGGTGGCAACCGCTCTGACCGCACCGCTTTCGGGCCGGCTGGCCGATAAATATGAAGCAGCCCCGCTGACCACCATCGGCATGATCATTTTTGCCTTTGGCCTTGCCGCCACGGTATGGCTGCCCAGCGAGGCAGGCAATTATTCCATAATCCTGGCGCTTATGATCGCCGGGGCCGGTTTTGCCCTGTTTCAAACGCCCAATAACCGCATCATGCTCACCAGTAGCCCGCGCGAACGCAGTGGCGGTGCCAGTGGCCTACAATCAACCGCCCGGCTTTTGGGACAATCTAGCGGGGCAGCCCTGGCCGCCATCCTGATTGCCCATAGTGCCGAATTCAACCTTGCCCTTGTGATGTATAGCGCCGCTGGCTTTGCCCTGATTTCAGGCTGTATCAGCGCCATTCGCAACCGCGCCTGGCAGGTCGGCATCATTTCCTGATGCCAACCACCTCCTATCCCGCTGGCATTGACGCGATCGGGATCATTGATTACCTCGTCGTATAAAATACGGAGCCCAAAGATGCCCGATATGACAATTGGCGAAACCCTGCATACCCTGCTTCATGCCTATAAACGGGCATTGCGACAGGCCTATGACCAGGCAGGCATTCCCCTTGCCATTTCACATATCCGAACACTTAAGGGCATTAACGCGGTTCCCGATTGCACACCCTTGGCCCTGTCCACCCGCACCAAACACGATAAAGGCCAAATCACCCGTCTTATAAAGGACTTACAGGCCGAAAACCTGATCAAAAAACATCCGCACCCCGACGACAAACGCAGCAACATCCTGCGTCTGACATCGGAAGGACAGAAAATGATCATGCGGATCAAAGAGATCGAAGAAATCGCCGCTTCACGCATGGCCGCCGGCCTTTCCCCCGATGAAATCACCGATTTCAGCCGGCTCGCCAATATCATGAGCGCCAATCTCGCAGAATAAGCAAAACTGCCTGCACCGGCGCACATTCCCACATTTCGCACTGAAAGGAGATCACCATGCCAAAACCAGCTCCCCGGCAGTTTGACGTGATCCGCAAATCCAAAGTTACCCCCAACATGCTGCGCGTCACCCTGGGTGGCGAAGGCATGAAGACCTTCCCCGAAGACCAGGCCAGTGCCCATGTCAAACTGATGTTTGATCATCCCGGCCAGGAAAAACCGATCCGCCGCACCTATACCGTCCGTGCCCAACGGGAAGACGAAATCGATATCGATTTCGTCATGCATGAAGATGGCGGACCGGCGTCGCGCTGGGCGACGAATTGCCACCCCGGCGATAGCATTACCATTGGGGGTCCCGGCCCCAAAAAGCTGGTTGATAATGCAGCCGACTGGTTTCTGATCGTTGGCGACATGACGGCCCTGCCCGCCGTCTCGGTCAATC
>JBNKVZ010000121.1:0-14082 GCA_050299455.1 Thalassospira sp. | reverse complement strand
CAAGCCCCGCAAAAAAAGAAGTCCCCTGGTCAATAGTTGTCATGGTTGGCGCAGCGACGGGGCGGCGGTCAAACGCATCGCCCCTGATAGCTATACCGGCCCTCAAAACGATTGACGGCGTGCGGGTATGATCTGACCAACAGGGCCCTTACCGAGAATTTCCACGGCCTTGAAACCTGAATGGCCCAGATATTCAGGTCTACTTTTTCGTTGGTTTTGCCTGCCCAAAAGGGTTGTTTCTGCCCGGTTCTGTGCCGATATCTTAGGATGCTATCGGGGTTTTGTGCCAGATGGGGGCAAAAATGGATCGTGTGATTTTAGTAAAAGGCGGCATGGCAGGCTCATCTCGTCGTTTGGGCCGGATGATGCTGATTATGGCATTTGGAGTCATGGTGTTTGCGCTATCGGGGTGCCATCGCGCCCAGGCGCATGATGCTGGCGCGGGAAAGCCTGTTCTTCAAGGCAATGCCCTGCCCGGCACCTTGTTATGACCTGCCTGATCAAGCCAAATTTGCCATCTTAAAAAACGCATCCGATGCCGGGCGATTGCCGGGATGCGCGATGATGCCTTAATCACGACGTTACTGTCGCAATGACAATGCCGGGACCAGATCCGTGCAGGAGCAGAGGCATGGGCAGAGGCAAAGGCAGGGTGTGGCAGTTTGCTGTGTGAGGGCGCTGGGGCTTTTGCCCAAATGGTCTTTTGCCCAAGGGGTCACACAATTTAACTGCCACGGCATTGCAATTTGCCAGCATGCGGACACATATCGTGCTGCGGGTTTTAACCTGTCCGGTTGGCCCATTCTTCCGGTGTCATGGTTTTTAAGGCCAGGGCATGGACCCGGTTTTTAAGCAGATCATCAAGTGCTTCATAAACCAGCCGCTGACGGTTAACGCGGTTTTGGCCTTCAAAACTTGTGGAAACGATCAAAAGCGAGAAATGGGACTCGCCGCGCGGGTCGGCACCTGAATGACCGGCATGTTTGGCCGAATCGTCAATCAGTTCGAGTTTTTCGGGGGCAAATTGTGCGGTGATGATGTCGCGAATTTGTTGAGCAACCTGCATGTAACATTCTCTAATTGTTGAAAGGATACGGTGCGAAAATACCCGCTGTAAAAACTGTGGCGTTCATTGTGCCAGCTTTTTAAACCCGTCAGGCTTTTTCAATCCTTTTATCGTTCGCAATCGACACATATGATATTGCGTCCCTTGAATGTTCCGAACATATAAACCCCTATGAACAGAGCGCAACGAAACAAACGCAAGACGTTGTATTTTAACGAGCCCGATTTGCCTGCGTGCGATTGGCCCGGATGTACGGCGCATGGGGAATTCAGGGCCCCCAAAGACCGCAGCCTGAGCACCTATTACCAGTTTTGTCTGGAACATGTGCGGCAATACAACAAATCCTGGGACTATTTCAGCGGCATGAAAGCCGATGATATTGAAGAACATGTCCGCCGTGATACCCATTGGCAGCGCCCGACATGGCAGTTTGGCCATATTCGCGGGGCCAAAAAGCCGTTCGATTTTAAATTTTCCGATGGCTTTGGCTTTTTTAACGAAGACGGCGAACAAACCCACCACGGCCCGGGCGGGGACCCGAATGCCAATCGCCGTGAACGCAATGCCGAGGATGCCGCGCGCCGCGCCGGGGCGCTGGGCATGCCGCGCGAACAGCAGGAGGCGATGGCAACGCTGGATCTGGGCTGGCCGTTTTCCAAGGACGAGCTGAAATCCAAATACAAGCAGCTGTCGAAAAAATACCACCCCGATGCCAATGGTGGCGATAAACGGGCCGAAGAACGCTTCAAAAGCATCAGTGCGGCCTATTCCAGCCTGATGACTTATATCCGCGATCTTGAGGCACGGGTTTCGATTTAGCGAGATTTTCGTTACGGTCCTGTTTTCGCGAGCCTTGCCGGTTGCCGGTAAGGCCCGCGAAAACTGCCGTAAATACAGGTTTTTACGACGAAGACAAAAAATTCCGTAACTTTCCTTTGTTCGCGGCGGCTTAATCGTTATTAATGAGAATGATGACACATTCGGCCGGGCGAACCGGTCCTTAAATGCGCGAGTACTTATGAGCCAAGGTTACGAAGCGAGCGGTGGTGCAGCAGAACATCCGCTGGATGCACCCGACACCAAGATTTCCGTGCGTGAGGCATTCGGTATCGATAGCGACATGATGGTGCCGGCTTTCAGCCAGAGCAGCGAACATGTCCCGGCCAGTGATCCGACCTACCGGTTTGATCGCGATACCACATTGGCGATTCTGGCGGGCTTTGCCCATAATCGCCGTGTGATGATTCAGGGCTATCACGGTACCGGTAAATCCACCCATATCGAACAGGTGGCCGCACGCCTGAACTGGCCGTGTGTTCGTGTTAACCTTGACAGCCATATCAGCCGTATTGACCTGATCGGTAAGGACGCCATCGTCCTGCGCGATGGCAAACAGATTACCGAATTCCGCGAAGGCATTTTGCCCTGGGCGCTTAAACGCCCTGTTGCGATGGTGTTTGACGAATATGATGCCGGTCGCCCGGATGTGATGTTCGTGATCCAGCGTGTGTTGGAAGTTGATGGTAAACTGACCCTGCTTGATCAGAACAAGGTCATTCATCCGCATGCGCATTTCCGCCTGTTTGCCACGTCCAACACGGTCGGGCTTGGCGATACCACGGGTCTTTATCATGGTACCCAGCAGATCAACCAGGCGCAGATGGACCGTTGGTCAATCATTGCGACGTTGAATTATCTGCCGGTGGCCGATGAAACCAATATCATCGCTGCCAAAGTGCCCAGCTTTGACACGCCCGAAGGCCGCCAAAAGATCGAGGCGATGGTTGCCCTTGCCAATCTGACCCGTCAGGGGTTTGTCGCCGGTGACATTTCCACGGTAATGAGCCCGCGTACCGTGATCACGCTGGCGGAAAATGCCGAGATTTTTAACGATGTCGCTTATGCGTTCCGCGTGACCTTCCTGAACCGTTGTGACGAGGTTGAACGGCCGATCCTGGCGGAATATTACCAGCGTTGCTTTGGCGAGGAACTGCCGCAAAGTGCCATTAATGTGATGGTGCGTTAAGAAGCGGCCTTTGAGATGACAGGTTTGCTGCGGGCTGAAAATGACACAGCCTGCAGCACCCTAAACCCAGATTGATACGAGACAGCAAGCGATGAAAAACGACGAGGCGCTTTCAGGGTTTCTGCGCGGCACGGCGGCGACATTTCGTGCGCTTGCGGGTCGTAATGATCTGGAGGTGGGCTTTGTCAAAGGCGGGCGTCCAGGGGGCTATGGTGAACATGTGCGCCTGCCCATGCCCAAGCAGGCCCTGCCCAAGGATGAAGTTGCCGATTTACGCGGCGTGGCCGATGGCTGGGCACTTAAATTGCGCCACCATGATGCGGCCCTGCATCAAAAACGCATGCCCGAAAGTGCCGAGGCCCAGGCCGTTTACGAGGCCCTTGAAACCGCCCGTTATGAGGCGGTTGGATCGCGCTATTTCCCCGGTGTGCGCCAAAACCTGCGTGCGCATGAGGATGCCGATTGCAAGGCCAAGAACTTTCATCGCTTAACCACGCGTGAGGATGCCCCCTTTGCCGATGCGATTGGCATGTTGGCGCGCGAATTGTTTACCGGCGAAAAAGCCCCGGATTCGGCCCGTAACCTGATTGATCTTTGGCGTTCCGAGATTGAGGAAAAGGCGGGCGGCGATTTGGCGGAATTGCAGTCGCTGCTGGATGACCAGGAAGCCTTTTCGCGTGGTATGCGCCGCTTGCTTGATCATTTGTCGCTCGAAGATGACCTGCTGGAAGATCCGCCCGAACAGGAAGGCGATGATCAGGACCAGCAGGACGGCGAAGATGCCCCGGATAATGAGCAGGAAAGCCAGGGCGGCGAACAGGGCGATAGTGACGAAACCGACCCCGATGGCGATGATCAGCAACAGGAAAGTGGTGCTGACGACGCGGAATCGGGCGAGGGGGACATTGACGACCAGCAGCTTGAAGCGCAGTCCCAGGAAGAACAACCTGCCGGGCCGGGTGAGCAGCCGGAATTTGATGGTCGTAACGAACCGCTGGAACGCGGTTACGAACCGTTCACGCGTGAATATGACGAAATCGTCTTTGCCGATGAATTATGCGAAAGCATGGAGCTTTCGCGCCTGCGCGCCATGCTTGATAAGCAGTTGGCGGCCTTGCAAAGTGTTGTGTCACGTATTGCCAACCGGTTGCAGCGCCGCTTGATGGCGCAGCAAAACCGCGGCTGGGATTTTGACCTTGAGGAAGGTATCCTGGATGCCGCCAAGCTGGCGCGTATTGTGGCAACGCCGTCAACACCGCTGTCGTTCAAGCTGGAACATGATACCGACTTCCGCGATACGGTTGTTACCCTGCTGATCGATAATTCTGGTTCCATGCGCGGCCGGCCGATTACCATTGCCGCCCTGTCGGCCGATATTCTGGCCCGTACCCTGGAACGTTGCGGCGTGAAGGTCGAAATTCTGGGCTTTACCACCCGGCAATGGAAAGGCGGGCAATCACGCGAAGCCTGGGTCGATGCCGGTAAACCGCCGAAGCCGGGCCGGTTGAACGATTTGCGCCACATTATTTACAAGGCTGCGGATACCCCGTGGCGTCGGGCGCGCAAAAATCTGGGCCTGATGCTGCGCGAAGGCTTGCTTAAGGAAAATATCGACGGCGAAGCGTTGCTGTGGGCGCATGACCGTTTGCTGTCGCGCAATGAGCAGCGCCGCATTTTGATGGTGATTTCCGATGGTGCGCCGGTTGACGATTCCACCCTGTCGGTGAATTCCGGTAATTATCTGGAACGGCATTTGCGCGAAGTAATTGACTGGATTCAAACCCGGTCGCCGGTGGAATTGCTGGCAATTGGTATTGGCCACGATGTGACGCGCTATTACCAGCATGCCGTGACCATTAACGACCCCGAAGAACTGGGCGGTACCATGCTGCGCGAACTGTCGGACCTGTTTGATGAAAAACCCAAACGTGGCCCCAAACGGCCGCTGCGCCATGTCGCGGCCGATACGGCCAAGGACAAGGGGCATGGTGACAAGGACCGCTGGTAACTTCTTATGCGCCGCGTGGGGCAAACATGGGTGACGTCACCCGTTTTGCCCCCAGCCCGACGGGCTATTTGCATTTGGGCCATGCGGCATCCGCCCTGTTTGCGGCGCGAAAGGCCGGTGCAGGTGGCGGCGGTGATGCTGGTGCTGGTGCTGGTAGCCGGTTTTTGCTGCGCATCGAAGATATTGATCAAACACGCTGTCGCCCCGAATATGTTACGGCCATTTATGATGACCTTGCCTGGCTGGGCCTGACCTGGGAACAGCCGGTACGCGTTCAATCCGCCCATTTTAGCTATTATCAATCCGTGCTGGACCGTTTGACGGAACAGGGCTTGTTATATCCATGTTTTTGCACCCGCAAGGAAATCCAGGCGGAAATTGCCCGGATCGGCAATGCCCCGCATGGGCCGGATGGCGCGCTTTATCCTGGCACCTGCCGCCATTTAAGTGCGATGGAACGCCAGGAACGGATGGAAGCGGGTGAATCTTATGCCCTGCGGCTGGATATGGGCCAGGCGATCAGGCAGGTGGGAAAACGCCTTTACTGGCATGATCGTGCGCAGGGGAAACAGGTTGCCGTGCCGGAAATTTTTGGCGATGTGGTGCTGGCGCGCAAGGATACGCCAACCAGCTACCATGTTTCCGTCACCCATGATGATCATCTGCAGGGCATTTCGCTGGTCACACGCGGCGAGGATCTGTTTTTTGCCAGTCACCTGCACCGTTTGTTGCAGGAATTGCTGGGCTATGATGTGCCGGAATATCACCATCACAAACTGCTGACCGGGCCGGATGGCAAACGCTTTGCCAAGCGCGATAAATCGGAAACCCTGCAATCGATGCGTGATGCGGGCATGACGCCCGAAGATGTTATTGCGCGGATTTCTCCCGTATCCGGATAACGGGTTTAACCCGTGTTTGTTTCCAGCAAATGCGGCCGTTGATGAAACCAGTTGCGGATATAGTCGATAAACAGGCGGTTTTTAAGCGGTTGTGCGCCTTGATAAGGGTAAACAAGGCTGATGGGGCTGCGGGGCGATGTGAAGTCATCCAGCCGCGTTTCCAGCCGGCCTACCTCAATTTCGGTCATGGCGATATAGCGCGGCAGGCGCCCCACACCGAGCCCCTGACAAATGGCATTGCGGATTAGCGGGTAATGATTAAGCCGTAAATTACCCTCCACCAGTACCGATACCGGTCCATCCTTGCCAAAAAACAGCCAGCGGTGATCCTTGCAGTAATGAAAATTGTTAATGCAGTTATGGTCGCGCAAATCTTCAGGCTGGTCGAGGGGCCGGGTCTTTTGCCAATAGGCCGGGCTGGCGCATACCAGTTCGGATAACTGGCCTAAGGGAATGGCGATCTGGTCCGGGTCATCGGGCAGGCCGGCGCGAATGGCCAAATCAACCGGGTCGGCGCGCAGGTCGCGATAACGGTTTTCCAGTTCCAGCTCGATAATAATGCCGGGGTTTTGCGCCTGAAAACTGGCGATGATGTCGTTTAAAAATATCTCGCCAAACGAGACCGGCACCGTGATGCGTACAATCCCCGTCGGGCTTTTGCGCAGGGTTTCAACTGCGTCAAAGGCCGCATCGGCATTTTCGCCCAGGCGTTTGCAATAAACCAGAAAGGCTTCGCCAGTTTCTGTCAGCTCCAGCCGCCGGGTGGAGCGAAACAGAAGTTTTGTGCCCAGGGCATCCTCCAGGCGGGAGATCTGTTGGCTGATCAGCCCCTTTGAAACGCCAAGAACCTTTGCCGCTGCGGTAAAACCACCCTGTTCGATCACGGCGGCAAAGCTGTTCATTTCTGTCAGATACTGTTTCATTGTTTAACATGCTAAACAAAATGTTTGATAATTGGCATATTATCGAACCAATCATGCCGTGAGAAGATCATTTCATTCCTATTGCGCAAACAACGGAGATGACGTGATGAAGATTCTTCTGATTGGGGCCTCGGGTACGATTGGCAAGGCGGTTGCCGCCGAACTGGGGCCACGGCATGACATTATTACAGCCAGCCGGAACAGCGGCGATATCCAGATCGATATTTGCGATATGAACAGCATCCGCGCGGCCTATGAAAAGGTTGGCGCGGTGGACGCGGTGGTTTCTACAGCGGGCAAGGTCCATTTCGGTGATTTCGCCGACATGGATGATGAAAAATACCGCATCGGCCTGAATGACAAACTGATGGGGCAGGTTAATCTGGTGTTGATCGGCCGGGACTATGTGGCGGATCGGGCGTCCTTTACCCTGACGACAGGGATTTTGACCAAAGACCCTATTCGTTATGGCAGTTCGGCCTCGATGGTGAATGGGGCGGTTGAGGCCTTTGTTCGCGCCGCCGCGATTGAAATGCCTGCCGGTTTGCGCATCAATGCCGTTAGCCCGGGTGTAATTGCCGAGGCAATGGAGGGATATGGCCCCTATTTTCGCGGGCATGACCCGGTGCCCGCAGCACGGGCAGCCCTTGGCTATGCCAAATCGGTCGAGGGATTACAAACCGGCCAAGTCTTTGAGCTGTTCTAAACAGGCGTGAGAATATGTTTATGAAAAATGCGCTGGGTAAAGTCCTGGCGCATTTTTTTATTAAACCTTTTTTCTTTTATAACTATCCCTTGCGTTCAAGCGTGTTTATTCCATTTATAGCGCGATAGATGACGGCTGTTGGGGGACAGGTTGTCGCATGCAAACCCAAGAGATGTGTCAAGATGATACTGTATTACATGCCGGGGGCTTGTTCACTCTCGAGTCATATATCATTGCTCGAAACAGGGGAGAAATTTCATCTCGTCAAGGTGGATCACAAAACCCGCAAAACGGAGCATGGTGAAGATTTTCTGTCCATAAGTCCCGATGGCAGCATCCCTGTTCTGAAACTCCCCAATGGCGACAGGATTTGCGATTGCGTCGGCGTTCTGCATTATATTGCCGACCATTTTTGGCAAAGTGGCGTTTCACCCGCGCCCGATTCTGCCGAACGCGCCCGCCTGGATGCGTTTTTGACCCGTATTGCGCATGAGCTTCACGGGCAATTTCCGGCCCTGCAGCACAAGAAGATAGAGCCGGCCGTGCGTGATGCCGCCATTGCCAGGCTTTCGGACGAATTTGAAGAATATGAAAAGCTGTTTTCAGATGGTCGGCATTATCTGATGGGGCGGCATTTTAGTGTTGCCGATGCCTATTTGCTGGTTGCGATTAATTGGGCCAGTATGATTGGCATCAATATTTTTCGCTGGCCCCATATTGGTGATTTTGGCGATCGCATGCGCGGGCGCCCCTGTGTTTTGGCGGCTTTGCGCGCCGAGGGCCTTTTGATCGATTGATCAGGCCACAGCTTTCAAACCGGTATCCTTTAAGTAAAGGACGTAAAGGGCACCGGGTTTTTCAAAAATAGTTTTGTGTTTGGATATAAAAACAGCCTGCGGAATGATCCGGCAGGCTGTTTTGGTTTTGGCATCGCAGAAAATGGTTTGGCCGGAATTTATCGGCTGAAATCGATCAAAACCAGGAAGGCAACCGGTACCAGTGCCAGGGCGACATAAATCCAGGCTGACGCAATGGAAATACCCAGGGCTGCCAAAACAAACCCGGTGAGATACAGAACCAGGCCAATAACGGCGACCAGCAGGATGCCGATTAATGGCAGGGCGACTTTGGAATCGGTTTTCATTGATGCGTTGCTCCCCAAGCATGGGCCCATAAAAGGGTCCCCTCAAAATCTGCGGGACTATACCACCGGCATTTAAGGTCCGTTTTGACAAGGATCAATATCGGCGCGTGCTTTGTTTATAGGGACGGGCAATTTTCTACCTGCCCGTCAAACATAACGGGCATTTGATTTTAAGATCAGGCAGGGCCGGGAAGGTTATGTGCCGCGGGGAACTGTATTTGATAGTGATGCAGGGGCCTGATTCTATGGAGCGATCACTTTATATATAAGGTGTGGTGGGGGCGGCATGGGTCGGGTATGTGGCGAATCCCAATTTTGGCATGGCGAATCCCGCAATATTGCCGGGGCGTGGAGGGTTGGGCGTAATTATCGTGCCGCCTATTGAACGCTTGTGTTGATAGATCAACTGTTAATTTTGCGGCGGGCGGGGTGTTGCAAGGGGCCGAAACCGTTGAAAAACGATAAACGGACCGGGAAACATGGAATTCCGCAGTAATTGAGGTAAATTGCGCGGAAGAGGCTTGACGACAGTGGTTTGAGGCAGTATTAACCCGGCTCCAAGCGCGGGCCTGCGTGTTCAGGCCAAGCGTCCTTTTGCGAAATTAGACCAGGAGATCAGGTCATGGCACGTCGCTGCCCGGTATCCGGCAAAGGCGTTTTGGTCGGCATGAATGTGAGCCACGCCCACAATCGTACCAAACGTCGTTTTCTTCCGAACTTGCAGCAGACCTCGCTGTTGAGCGAAACGCTCGGCCGCTCGGTTCGTATGCGTCTGACCACCAATGCAATCCGCACCATCGAAAAACGTGGTGGCCTGGATGCGTATCTGATTGGCACAGCTAACACCAAGCTTGATGCCGATCTGCTGAAGGTTAAGCGTCAGATCGTTAAAGCTGCTGAAGCAAAAGCTGCCTAAGGCAATTTTGCTTTAACGAAGTACGAAGGTCCGTCTTTGGCGGGCCTTTTTGCTTTTTCAAATTTAGCCCCAAGGGCCAAGAAAACAGCCGGACAATGCGTTCCGGCTGTTTTTGTGTGTGGTCCATTCTGCTGTGCTTCAAATGGTGTTTGGGCCGGTTGTAATGGTCTTGCGATGCGGCAATCATCTGCGCGATGGCACGGGATTATCATTGGGTTAGCGGATTATTTTGCAATGCCGCGACTCGGCGTAAATGCGATTTTGCGCTTTTGGGAAAATCGTATATAATCTTCTCAATCAGTGATTTATGCGTGCGTTACCACCCGTATGTAAAACGTCACAGGATATTCATCAGTCGCATGTGACGAAGATGCTAGACAGGCGGTACGACTCTGTAAACGCGGCGGAGCGGATGATATGTTTCTATCGCCCAATACGTGTCCGGCCCTTGTTCTTAACGCGGATTTTCGCCCGTTAAGCTACTTCCCGCTGTCTTTGTGGTCCTGGCAGGATACGCTAAAGGCGGTGTTCCTTGATCGTGTCAATGTTCTTTCCGAATATGACCGCGAGGTGCGCTCGCCTTCCTTTAAAATGAAGCTGCCCAGCGTCATTTCCTTAAAGGAATATGTGCCGATCAAAAGCACACCAGCCTTTACCCGTTTTAACGTTTTTTTGCGTGACCGCTTCAGCTGCCAATATTGCGGTGATCGCTTGCCGGTAAACGACCTGACCTTTGACCATGTGGTGCCGCGTTCCAAAGGGGGGCGCACCAACTGGACCAATATTGTCGCGGCCTGCGGTGACTGCAACCTGCATAAGGGAAGCCGATCTGTCAAAGAGGCTGGTCTTCATTTACGCCGGCGGCCCGACCAGCCCACGATGCAGCAGTTGCAATCCATCGGACGTTCTTTCCCGCCAAACTATCTTCATGAAAGTTGGCGGGATTTTTTATATTGGGATACCGAACTGGAATACGATTTCTAAAATGCTTCAGGCTGGGTTTGCCGATATATCGCAGGATAAGGGCTTGGTCTTCTCATCACTGATGAAGCCATAGAAAAAGCCGACGTAGCTTTCCACGTCGGCTTTGCTGTGTGATGCGGGGCCGTTACCAAGGGGGGCGGCCCGTTATTGGGATGCCTTGGCTTAAAAGCCGTTGCCCGACGTGCGCATCATGCGGCTGCGCGGGGCGAGAAAGCAGAAAACAGCCATCGCAATTGAGAAGAACAAATTGACCGTCGGCATGGTGATGCCAAACAGTTTCCAGTCAATTTTGTCGCAACGCACGATGGGCTGGGCCATAAGCTGTGCCTTAAGATCGGCAATGTTGGAAGCACCGCTGGTCAGCCCGCCGCACATTTCGGGGCCTTCCCACCACAATTCCTGAACGCCGACATGATAAAAGGCAATGCCCGCGCCAATCGCAAAGGCAACCCCGCACAAATAGATAAAGCCCCGCGAAAGGCCGGGCTGGCGGATCAGCAGCAGCGAGACAAGGGCGAGGCCAAATACGCTATAATAGGGGATGCGTTGATAGAGGCACAGAATGCAGGGCAGCATTTTTTGCACATATTGGGCATAAAACGCAAAGCCCAGACTGCCCGCCGAAACCAGAAACAGAAACAGCCCGGGCAGTGGCGATGGGGTGCGGCGGCGAGAATATGAAGATGCCATGTGGCTCCGTCCATAACGCGTGTTGGTAAGGTTTTCTAAATCAGGTATTTGATGGCGACAAAGCCGCCGACCAGACCGACGATGAAAACAGTGAAGACTAAACCCAGGCGCCGTTCGATAAAATCGCGAATGGGAGGCCCAAATTGCCAGATCAGCCCGGCAATCAGGAAAAAGCGAATCCCGCGTGCCAGAATTGACGAGATCGAGAATATAACCGGGTCGAGTGCCGTAACCCCGGATAGAATCGTAATCACCTTGTAGGGGAAAGGTGTAATCCCGGCAATGAAGACGGCCCAGGCACCCCATTCGTTATAATAGTCGCGGAATGTGTCGAATTTGCTGGCATAGCCATAAAAGGCCAGCACGGGCTTGCCAATGCTTTCAAATAGAAAATGCCCGATCGCATAACCGGCCAATCCGCCCAATACCGATGCGACCATGCAAATGGTGGCATAGCGCCATGCCTTGTTCCGCGCGGCGAGAATCATCGGGATAAGCAAAATATCGGGCGGAATGGGGAAGAACGAGCTTTCAGCAAAGGCAATGATGGCCAGAGCAATCGTCGCATGGCGATGGGAGGCCAGGCTAAGGGTCCAGTCATATAGTCTGCGAAGCACCAGGAGTGACCTTTATTTCAAGCCGCATATGGGCCGTATGCTGAAGAATGGGGCGATGTAACTCTATTTACCCGCGGGCTGCAACGGTTTCTGACAGAAACGTGATGAAGTTGTTTTTTTTAAGAAAACCCCCATTGACCAGCGCGAAATTCTCGCTATTATCCGCCCCCACGATGGACGGCGCATCAAGCGCCTTGCTGCCCCTGTGGCGGAATTGGTAGACGCGGCAGACTCAAAATCTGTTTCACTTTGTGAGTGGGAGTTCGATTCTCCCCGGGGGCACCATCGCTTTTTCCTGAAAAAATTGTTGCTGTTGTTCTGCTGTCAAATCATGACAAGCAGTGCCGCGTTCATGTCTATGAACGCGCGCCCGGTGAGATTGCTTGTATACAAGCCCGCTCCAGCATGGCTGCAAAGTGACATGGCCGGTTCACTTTGATACCGCACGTTTCCTGATCTTCGCCGAACACAGATTCCCTCCTGGGTTTTTGATCATCCCCATTTGAGGATATCCCCTGCGCTCTTTCTGGCGTAGATAAAATTCCAATCGTATAGATATTGTTGCGCGCGCTGGTAGTGTCCATATGTAATGTCCGAACTTGGAAGATTGCATTTGATGTCTACTAAATATCTGAAAATAAAAAGTAATGTTAATTTTCGGTGTGCGCAAAAATCACAGTTTCTTAAATTAGGATGTTGGAATTTTTGGGTTGCACTAAATTAAAAGTAGATATACTATCCTTGTGTATATACGTGCGGTAAGCTGCTAGAGAGGTGTCTGTGTCCCGTTATTCTCTGTATTCCCGGTTGATTTCAGAATTAGAACCGCGCGTGATGTTTGATGGCGCTGCGGCACTCGTCGCGGAGGATGTTGCCAATGGTGATGGCGCGACCCTTTTTGACCAGGATACGCAGGATGCGAGTGCCGCTGATACGGCATTTGCGGCGCAAGGTGCTGCGCTTGCGAACGGTTCAGTAGATATGCCGGTCGTCCCACGCGAAGTTGTCATCTATGACCCGAATGTTGACGGGCTAGACGACCTGTTAGGCGGGATGAATGATGAGGCCCTGGTCTTTGAGCTTAATGCCAACGAAGATCCGATGATCCAGATCGCGAACATCATGGCGGATGTTGGCGCGATTAGTGGTTTGCATATCATCTCGCATGGTGACGACGGGGCGATTGAACTGGGCGGAACCACCGTTACAACCGATACGCTGTTTGCCGCGCGCGAGACACTGGCTCTGTGGCAAAGCAGTTTGACCGATGAGGCCGATATTCTGCTTTACGGGTGTAAAGTAGGTGGCAGTCTCGAAGGTCAGTCATTCCTGAATGCATTTTCCGCACTTACCGGGGCAGATGTTGCCGCGTCGGATGACCTGACCGGGACCACTGCGCTTGACGGTGACTGGGATCTGGAAGTTCAGGTGGGCGCTGTTGAGACCGAAGTTCTGTCGTCTCTTTCGGGATATAACGGCATTCTGACGACGGACATGACTTCTGCCAGTACCAACTTTTCCGAAGTGCTCAAAGGGGCAACTTTCGATCCGGGCGGGGATACCCAGGCACAGGCCGCCGCCGATCTTGTCGGCGATGACAACAACGCGATGCTCTATATCAAATACGATGATCAGGGCACGGCGGGCGATACAAGTGATGACGAGATTTATCTTCGTGTCCGCACGGACAATTCCGCAGATAAAAGCCAGGGCTTTAGCGGTTACACCTGGATGGGCATGGATGTGGATTCTGACGGGGACCTTGATGCCTTCCTGATGGCTTTCGGGACATCACAGGGTTTTTCGATCAATGTTTACAATGCGGGAACCGGGGCGAACGTTTCACCGGGCACAACGGATCTTGATAGCAATGCTGCGATCTCGATTGTCAGCAAGGAAGCTGTCTCTGTAATCACCAGCGGTTCTGGCGGCAATGCTGTTGTTGAATCTGCCTCAAGCGCATCAAGCTATTTTGCAAAGGTTACCAATGTCGACACAAGTGGCAATGGCAATGGCAATGTCGCTGATAACATGCATCCATAACAACTCTTGTTGCCACAAAAAACAGTAACCATGGGGTAAAAAATTTTCAGTGTTGAA
>JBNKVZ010000120.1:0-14167 GCA_050299455.1 Thalassospira sp. | reverse complement strand
GGCAATCCCGACACTACAATATTGACGGCCCCCGTCTGGCAGATCTGTCAGGCCATTTCCAACCACGCGCCGCATCACTTCGCGGGCCTGCGCACTGGTCAGACCGGGCAACAGGACCAAAAATTCCTCACCGCCCCATCGCACGACAACATCGCCACGGCGCAACCCGGAAATCAGGCCTTTGCCACTGCGTGCCAAAATGCGGTCGCCCTGGTCATGGCCGAATTCATCATTCACCTGTTTAAAATTATCCAGGTCAACAAAGGCAACCGAAAAGGGCCGATCACTTCGGCGGGTGGTTTCAAATCCAAGAAACAGCATCTCGGAGCCAAAACCACGGCTATAGGCACTGGTTAACGGGTCTTGTGCAATCTGTTGAATATTGATGATGGTCCGATAAAGCTGCAACAGGGCAGACAATGCGGCCGTCATCGTCATGACAAGAAACAGCACCCGCATGGATATGATACCGGAACTTGCCCCTGCACCCACATCAGGCAATAAACCGGCAAGATCAAGCCCCGCCGGAATGGCAATGAAAATACAAACTTCCAACAAGGTGAGCGGCATGGCGGACAACAACATGCACATGGCCAGCATCAAAAGCCCATGTGTCATGACCATGCGGCTGGAGGTGGCATCATCGGCCAGCGCGAGCGCAAATAACACCCCCACCGACAGCATGAGCAGCCCAAAGGGCAACAACGGCACCTTGCGCCGCAAACGGGCCCCGAAACGCGCATCGAGCATCGCCCAAAAGGCAATCAGCGCCACCACGCCCCGAACGATATTATGCCAGTTGGACTGTAGCAGGTTCGCATAGGACCCATCCCAAACCACAGCCACAACCAGATAAAGCAGGACAAACCCCGCCGCAACACGCCCCGTCTGGCGGAGAATCTCCCCCCGCCGTAACCTCAAGGCCTCGTTATGAAAAAAAGGCACAACAAGGTCGCGAATCTCACATCGCAATCTTTCCCTCAGAAATAGTGCTAAAGGAGAAGTCAAGGCTGGCACACAGGGCTCCGTCACCTAATCTCAATCAGGAGCATCACGCGCCCCGAAAAACGAAACTTATACTCGCGCCATAAAATCAAAATAACAACTATCCATAAGAGCAGAAATCACACCATCCAACCACTCTTCCCGCCATTTTTGTCGATTGTTATGCCGATAACACCGCTGCCAATAAAAAAGCGGCCGATCTTGAGGCCCAAAAACAAAGGGACAACCCGAAGATTGTCCCTTCATCTAGCAAGATTTTGCAAAAGCCTTAGCAGCTGACGCGATCTAGCCCCACAAATCGACGGAGGGCACAGACATCACACCTTTATCAAAGGCAAGGCCGTTATCGCGATCCTTTGCCATCCATAACGGACCATCAAGGTCAACAATACGGGCCCGGGCGGCAACCACCATGGCCGGTGCCATCGCAAGCGAGGTGCCCACCATGCAGCCCACCATCAATTGCATTCCGGCATCAAGGGCAGCATCGGCCAGCTCCAGGGCGCCGGTCAAACCACCGGTTTTGTCGATCTTGATATTGATCATGTCATAAAGCCGGGCCAGCCGCGGGATATCGGCCACGGTATGCACCGATTCATCCGCACACAGCAAAACAGGGCAATCAATATCGACCAGCCCGTCATCACTGCCTGCCGGAAGCGGCTGTTCGATCATTTCAACACCCAGGGCATCAAGCTCGGCACCAATATCGCGCAGAAGCTCGATCGACCAGGCTTCGTTGGCATCGACAATCAAACGCGATTCCGGTGCGCCTTCACGAACGGCCCGAACCGATTCGACAACATTCTCGCCATTCAGCTTCAGCTTTAAAAGCGGTGCGGATGATGCCTTCCGGGCCGCTTCGCGCATGGCATCGGGCGTATCAAGGCTGAGGGTTTCAGCCGTGACCAACCCTTCGGGTGCCGGTGCTTCAAGCCCCGGTAATTCCCAAACGCGACGACCAAACCGCTTTGCTTCCAGGTCCCAATAGGCACAGTCAACGGCATTGCGTGCCGCCCCGGCCTTCATGGCATCCTGCAATTCGGCCCGGGTCATACCGCGATCCAGCGCATCGGCCTGGGCTGAGATATCTGCCATCACCTGATCGATGGATTCGCCGTAACGGGC
This sequence comes from Thalassospira sp., assembly GCA_050299455.1. GTDB lineage: Bacteria > Pseudomonadota > Alphaproteobacteria > Rhodospirillales > Thalassospiraceae > Thalassospira. The sequence goes on along the minus strand of JBNKVZ010000120.1, from coordinate 12,034 downwards.
ATAGGGAACGCATTCCCCATACCCGGTAAATTCACCATCACTCAGGGTCACAACCACCACTTCCGCCTGGGTTTTTGCCCCGCGCGAAATTTTAAAGGCTGTCCGTAAGGGCCAGATTTCGGATGTGACGCTTAGTTTCGGCACATCAGATCTCCTGCAATTTATCAACAATCGGGGCAACACCGTTGCGCACCGGGTCAACACAGGGCAGACCAAATTCTTCGGAAATCTCAGCCATCAGCTTGTCTGCTGCGGCGTCGTCCAGTGCCTTGGTATTGATGGCAAAACCTGCAACCACGCAATCCGGGTTGGTCAGGCGGGCATGCAGCAGGTTGATTTCCAGCGTCGTTTTCAAATCCGGCAGGGAATACCCCGGCAGACCCCGCATATGCGTGCGGGTCGGCTCGTGGCACACCACGATGGCATCGGCCTGCGCCCCATGCAAAAGGCCCATCGAAACACCGGCATAAGAGGCATGGAACAGGCTGCCCTGCCCTTCGACCACGTCCCAATGATCCGCGTCATTGGCAGGTGCAATGGTTTCAACAGCACCGGAAATAAAGTCGGAAATCACGGCATCAACCGAAATGCCTTCGCCCGCGATGAAAATGCCCGTCTGGCCGGTGGCGCGGAAGGTTGATTTCATGCCGCGCTTTTTCATTTCGGCTTCAATCGCAAGGGCGGTGTACATTTTACCGACCGAACAATCCGTCCCGACAGCCAAAACACGCTTGCCGCTGCGCTTTTCACCGCTGGCAACCGGCAGCTTACCGTCAAAATGGCGCACGTCAAACAGCGACACACCCTTGGCAGCCGCCGCTTCGACCAATTCGGGAATCGTCGAAAGTTTGGTATGCAGGCCGTTGGCAATATCCATGCCGGCATCAATGGCTTCGAGCAGGGTTTCCATCCAGACCGGGCCGATAACGCCACCACGGTTGGCCACACCCAGCACCAGGGTTTTAACGCCAGCTTCGCGGGCCTCGGCAATCGTCATGTCGGGCAGGCCAAGGTCAGCATTGCAGTTTTCAAGGCGCAGCTGGCCTTTGCACCATTCCGGGCGCCACTGTTTGATGCCGATTGCGGTCTTCGCCGCCAGCTCATCCGGGGCGTCACCAAGAAACATAAGATAGGGATGTTCAATTTTCATTACTTTACCTCCTTGACCAGCGTCTCATCGCTGAACTTATAATCTGGCAGCGACTATAGCCTGAACAAGGCCCCGCCCGCCAGATGTAGTGTGGGGTCATATTCGGCTATATCGTGAGATGCTCGCGTTAAATTCGGAAAAAATACAAAAAATTCGAAATATATTCGATCATCTGCCAATTTAAACACAGTTTCTTGTAAAGGACGCCGGAAAAAACCGGTAAAAACGCAATAAACTGCAATTATGAAGGACTGGCGTGAAAGCGCCCGACTTATGATGAGTACGGATCTCAAAACGTGGCTATCCGAAAGAAAAATTGAAGAAGTTGAATGTATTGTGCCTGACATGTCAGGGGTGGCACGCGGCAAGGTTTTGCCAACGCAAAAATTTTTGCGCGGGGTTGAAAACAAAAGCCTCGCCATTCCCGAGGCAATTTTCTGCCTGACTGTTACCGGGGGCTACCCGGAAGAAACCGACGCCTTTCTGGACCCGGCGGAAAAAGATGTGGTGATGGTGCCCGATGCCGACACCATCCGCGTTGTGCCCTGGTATGACGAACCAACCGCCCAGATTATTTGTGATTGTTATCATTTCTCCGGCGAGGAAGTCTCGATTTCGCCGCGTAATGTGCTTAAACGTGTTCTCAAACAGTTTGAAAATCTGGGCATGCGCCCGATCATTGCCCCGGAACTGGAATTTTATCTGGTCGCCAAAAACACCGACCCCGATAACCCGCTAGAACCGCCGGTTGGCCGTTCGGGCCGGCCGGAACGGGCGTCAAACGCGTTTGGTATTGATGCGATTAACGAGTTCGACCCGCTGATCGAAGATCTGTACGATTATTGCGAGGCCATGAATATCGATGCCGATACCATGAGCCACGAATCGGGCCCGGCCCAGCTGGAAATGAACTTTAACCACGGCGACCCGCTGGAACTGGCCGATCAGTCCTTCCTGTTCAAAAGGACCCTGCGTGAAACCGCGCTGAAACACGGGGTGTATGGAACCTTCATGGCCAAGCCGATGGGGAACTTGCCCGGCAGTGCCATGCACATCCATCAAAGCCTGATCGACATCAAAACCGGCAAAAACCTGTTTTCCGATGACGATGGCGAAAATTCGAAACTGTTCCTGAATTACATTGGCGGCCTGCAGCGTTATTTACCTGCTGCCATGCCACTTCTGGCACCTAACATGAACAGCTATCGCCGTTTGCAGCCCTGGTCGGATGCACCGATCAACATGCACTGGGCGCTTGATAACCGCACGGTTGGCCTGCGCCAGCCCAACGGCCCGCCCAGCGCACGCCGCATTGAAAACCGCATTCCCGGGGCCGATGCCAACCCCTATCTGGCGATTGCGGCGTCCCTTGCCTGTGGCCTGCTCGGCATTCAGGAAGAAATTGATCCGACCACCCCGATCGAGGGGTCGGGTTATGACCGCGCCCATTCCCTGCCGCGCCACATTCACGAGGCCCTGGCGAAATTCAGCCGGTCGCGTCCGCTTAAGGACTTGCTGGGCGATGAATTTTCGGCAGCTGTCCTGGCAGTGAAAGAAGCGGAATGGGACACCTACCAGACCGTGATCAGCGCCTGGGAACGTGAACATCTGTTGCTGAACGTCTGATCTATCAAACCCGGGATTGTGCCAAAATCCCGCCTTGAAAAGAATTGCGCCGGAACACCCCATTCCGGCGCAATTTTTTTGCCTAATAAGCACCCAAAACGGCACAAAGTTCAAAAAACCGGCAAAATCACCATCTTGTATTTGACAAAGCATGGAAACGTTTCAGGATTATTGCAGGCATGGGCGGAATTAGGGAGGCCCCCATGATAAATGACGTTGCCACAAGGGAGGCACCGCGCAATGAAAACATATAATAAAACCATCAGCCTGATTGCATTTGTCGTCGGCTTTGCCGGATTAACGGCCAATGCTTCGGCTCAAGAAGTCCTGAATGTTTACAACTGGTCAGACTATATCGCCGAAGACACCATTGCCAATTTCGAGAAAGAATATGGCGTAAAAGTCAATTACGACATGTATGACAGCACCCAAATGGTGGAAGCAAAAATGCTGGCCGGCAATTCCGGCTATGATGTTGTTGTTCCCACATTGGCGGACGCTGAACGCCTGATCAAAGCCGGGCTGTTTCTAAAGCTCGATAAATCCAAACTGCCGAACTATAAAAATCTTGACCCGACCATCTTGAAACAGACCGCCGAATATGACCCCAACAATGACGATGCCGTGCCCTATCTGTGGGGCACAAACGGCATTGGCTATAATGTTGCCAAGGTCAAGGAAGTTCTGGGCGACGATGCCCCTGTTGACAGCTGGTCGCTGATCTTTGACCCGAAATATGCCAAAGAACTCAGCAAATGCGGCATGACGATGCTTGATGATCCCAGCGAAATTGTCCCGCTGGTCAGCGCCTATCTGGGCACGGCAGACGAACCGCAAAGTGAAAAAACCGTCAAGGCAGCAATGGCCGAACTGGAAAAAGTTCGCCCCTACATTACCTATTTTCACAGCTCGCAATATATCAACGATCTGGCAAACGGTAATATCTGTGCCGCAATCGGCTGGTCCGGGGATGTTTATATCGCAGCCTCCCGTGCGGCCGAGGCCAATAACGGGAACGAAATCAAATATACCATTCCCAAGGAAGGCACGCTGATCTGGTTTGACACCATGATGATCCCGAAAGATGCCCCGCATCCCGAGCTGGCACATAAATTCATCAACTACATTCTGCGCGGCGATGTCAGTGCTGCCATTACCAATTATGTCGAATATGCCGGGCCAAACATGGCAGCAATGGACATGATCGAAGATCGCATCAAAAACAATCCGAGCGTTTATCCATCTGACGAGGTCAAGGAGCGTTTGCGCTCCAAGGTGGAACCGGGTTCAAAGGTTTTGCGGGTACGAACCCGTTTGTGGACCGCGCTGAAAACCGGCCAATAACGCGACATTTTTTCGTTCGAGGATGAACTCAAAGCAGAAAATCGTCCCACGGTCGATATCTTGTATTTGACAAATCCTCGAATGGTTCAAAGGATAGATAAAAGCCTGTCGGAGCATATTGCCCCGTTTGCTTGTCTTAACGCTGTCAACGAGGGAGGCACAGCGACATGTCATCACTGAAAAAATGCACCACCAGTGTAATTGCACTGGTTGCGGCAGTTTCAGCCTACGCAACCACCGCATCGGCCGAAGATGTCTTGAACGTCTATAACTGGTCGGACTATATCGCCGAAGACACCATCGCCAATTTTGAAAAAGAATATGGCATCAAGGTCAATTACGACGTTTATGACAGCAACCAGGTTGTTGAAGCCAAGTTGCTGGCTGGTAATTCAGGCTATGACATTGTCGTGCCGACCCTGGCCGATGCGCAACGCTTGATCCAGGCTAAAATATTCCAGAAAATCGATAAGTCGAAACTGCCGAACTATAAAAATCTTGATCCGACAATTTTAAAACAGACCGCCAAATATGACCCCAACAATGACTATGCTGTTCCCTATATGTGGGGCACAAACGGTTATGGTTATAATGTTGACAAGGTTAAGGAAATTCTGGGTGACGATGCCCCGACCGACAGCTGGGCCCTTATTTTCGACCCGAAATATGCTTCAAAGCTGTCCAAATGCGGTCTGACCCTGCTGGATGATCCGGGCGAAATGGTTGATCCAGTGAATTTCTATCTGGGCGATGGCGACAAGCCGCAAAGCAAAGATACCATCCAGGCGGCGATGAACCAGCTTGAAAAGATCCGCCCCTATGTCACCTATTTCAACAGCTCGCAATATATCAACGACCTTGCCAACGGGAATGTCTGTGTATCTGTTGGCTTTTCGGGCGACATTTTTATCGCGCGTGACCGTGCGGAAGAAGCTGGCGATGGTATTAAAATCAATTACGTGATCCCGAAGGAAGGCACGCTGATCTGGTTTGACACCATGATGATTCCGAAGGATGCCCCCCACCCGGATCTCGCACTGAAATTCATCAACTATATCCTTGATGCGAAGGTCAGTGCATCGATCACCAACTATGTCACCTATGCGGGGCCGAACCTGGCCGCCATGCCCTATATTGATGATGCCATCAAAAATAATCCGGGCATTTACCCGTCTGACGAGGTGAAAGCAAAATTGCGGGCCAAGGTCGAACCTGGACCCAAATTGCTACGCACGCGCACCCGGATGTGGACCCACCTTAAAACCGGGCAGTAACCCTGCTTCTGGCCTAAACATCGAAAAACAAGGCGCGGCATCCCCCGCGCCTTGTTTTGTTTATGACTCGCAACACGATCATAAAATCGGGGTTGTATCGCTTAAACAGACAGGTCCTAAACCGCGAATGAGTGATGGGGAAGTTGCTCATTTTCTGAACAGAGGCGCTTATTTTACCAGCATTTCCGCCACAAAATGGCACTTGATGTTCAAAATATCGCACACCCCTCTTTACAGATTGCGGAAATGGTTCATCCTGTTAAGCAGAAAAACACAAACAGTTTCACAACATCGGACGGGAGAATTCTGGTGTCGCAGGGGGCCAATCAGCAAGACGCACAATCATGTGTGCAAACCAGCCAGCCATGGAACGATCCGGAAGCGGTACCGTTTATCCGGTTTGAAAATGTCACCAAAAAATTTGGCGACTTCTATGCTGTCGACGATGTTTCACTCAATATTTACCGCCACGAACTTTTTGCCCTTCTGGGCGGATCGGGCTGCGGTAAAACGACGCTTTTGCGCATGCTGGCCGGGTTTGAAGACCCGACAGAGGGCAAAATCTATATCGATGGTGTCGATATGGCCAATGTCCCGCCCTATGAACGCCCAACCAACATGATGTTCCAGTCCTATGCCCTTTTCCCGCATATGAGCGTGGAAAAAAATGTCGCCTTTGGCCTGCATCAGGACGGTTATTCCAAATCCGAAATCAAAGACCTGGTTGCCGATATGCTCGCCCTTGTGCAAATGAGCAAATTTGCCACCCGAAAACCCCACCAGCTTTCCGGCGGGCAACGGCAACGCGTTGCCCTGGCCCGCTCACTTGTGAAACAGCCCAAAGTGCTGCTGCTTGATGAACCGTTGGGCGCGCTGGATAAAAAACTGCGCGAACAAACCCAGTTTGAACTGGTCAATATTCAGGAAAAACTCGGCACCACCTTTGTCATGGTGACCCACGACCAGGAAGAAGCCATGACAATGGCCTCTCGCATTGCGGTGATGAATGAAGGGGTGATCAAACAGATCGGCACACCGTTCGAGCTGTATGAATATCCCAATTCCCGCTTTACCGCCAACTTCCTGGGGCAGGTCAATCTGATCGAAGGTACTCTGGTCGATGATGACGAGAAATACGCCATTATCCAGTCCGACGAGATTGGCGGTGAAATTTATATCGATCACGCGGTTCAGGGCCATGAAGGCTCTACACTTTGGGTCGCCATGCGCCCGGAACGCCTGCGTCTATGTACTGAAAAACCCGAAAATGCCGAGCGCAACTGTTTTGCAGGCAAGGTCGAGGAAATTGGTTATCTTGGCGGATTGTCCACCTATCACGTCCGCCTTCAGTCCGGGAAACGCATTCGCGTAAGTGAACCCAACACCCACCGCCATAATGAACCCCGCTACACATGGGATGATCAGGTATGGGTGACATGGGAGACGGGGTCCGCCTCGGTGCTGAACCAATGAGCGAAATCAAACCCACCTTAAAACAACGTTTTGACCGCTGGATGATCCGGCATGGCCGACTTTTGGTTATCGGCCTGCCCTATTTGTGGCTGCTGCTGTTTTTCCTGATTCCGTTTCTGATTGTTCTGAAAATCAGCTTTGCCACCGCGCAATATGCCCAACCACCCTACAGCCCCCTGTTCCAATGGGTTGATGAGGGGGTGAATATTGCCATCAATTTTGGCAACTACCTGTTTTTGCTTTCTGACAGCCTCTATTTCTCGGCTTATCTCAATTCAATCCGCATCGCGGCAATTTCGACCGTCATTACCCTGCTTATTGGCTATCCAATGGCCTATGGCATTGCCCGCGCCAAGGGGTCAACGCGCAACCTGTTGCTGATGCTGGTTATTTTGCCGTTCTGGACCAGCTTTCTGATCCGCGTTTATGCCTGGATCGGCATTCTGGACCGCGAAGGGCTGATCAACGCCGCCCTGATGGGCCTGCATATCATTTCCGAACCGCTGATCATTCGCCAAACAGAAGTCGCGGTTTATATTGGTATTGTTTACACCTACCTGCCCTTCATGATCCTGCCGCTTTATTCCACACTGGAAAAAATGGATGGCAGCCTGCTTGAAGCCGCCCTGGATCTTGGCTGCAAGCCCTGGAAGGCTTTCGTCAAAATCACCCTGCCGCTATCCATGCCAGGTATTTTGGCAGGCTCGCTTCTGGTCTTCATTCCGGCGGTTGGTGAATTTGTCATCCCGGAACTGCTGGGTGGTCCCAACACATTAATGATCGGGCGGACCCTGTGGAATGAATTCTTCTCCAACCGTGACTGGCCGATTGCCTCTTCTGTGGCGATTGCGATGCTGATCTTTCTGGTCGTGCCGATCATGTATTTTCAGCATATCCAGGGCAAAACCGAGGAGCCAGGCCAATGAACGGAAAACGCTCCATCTTTCTCACGTCAGCACTGTGTTTTGGCTTCGCTTTCCTTTATGTGCCGATCATGCTGGTGATCATTTATTCCTTCAATGAGGGCAAACTGGTCACAGTCTGGGCCGGGTTCTCGACCAAATGGTATGTCGAACTGTTTCAAGACGATGCCATGATGGATGCAGCCTGGAACAGCCTGCGCATCGGCCTTATGTCCGCCACACTGGCCCTGGCCATTGGCACACCGGCCGGGCTTGTCATGTCGCGTTTCGGGCGTTTCAGGGGCCGCACCATGTTTTCGGGCATGATTGCCGCCCCCCTGGTGATGCCTGATGTGATTACCGGGCTGTCGCTGCTGCTGTTATTTGTCACAATGGAACAGCTGATCGGCTGGCCGGCCGGGCGTGGCATGACCACCATCGTCATTGCCCACACCACATTTTGTGCGGCCTATGTTGCCGTGGTGGTGCAATCGCGACTGTCTGGCATGGATACCTCGATCGAGGAAGCGGCAATGGATTTGGGGGCAAAACCCACCAAGATCTTTTTCCTCATCACCCTGCCCATGATCCTGCCCGCCCTGATGGCAGGCTGGCTTTTGTCCTTTACCCTGTCACTTGATGATCTGGTGATTTCCAGCTTCGTTGCCGGTCCTGGCTCCACCACCCTGCCGATGAAAGTCTTTTCGTCGGTCCGGCTTGGTGTATCCCCGGAAATCAACGCGCTGGCGACCCTGATCATCTTTGCCATTTCCATTCTGATCATCATTGCCAGCGTTATGGTCATGCGCTCGGAACGGCAAAGGGCACGCCAGATTCAGGATGATACCGGCATCACCGGTTGATCATTCTGAAAACCGCTTAAAATACCTTTTGACACATAACAGCCCCGTATCCCTGCGGGGCTGTTTTACCATTCAGATCCATGATCAAATGACGATAGCAGACAACAAAAAAAGGGATGGTTTCCTGTGTGAAACCATCCCCTTTTTCATCTGATCATCAAACAAGACACCTTAGAGCACGTCGCGTTTATAGCGATGGTTCATGCTCTGCTACCGGATGGACATCTGTCTTCATGACTGTCATTTCGGCACGCCAGAATTCAATGACAGCCGTTTCTGCCGACTGGGCAAAATCGATAATCATGTCTTCCAGCGCATTCTGGCGCATCAAAACCACAACCCGGTCAGGTACCTGCGACATTTGCCACAACCCCAAAACCAGCGCGAAAGAATTCGCCATCAGGTTCCGGGCCTGTTGTTCGGTAATGGTGTAAATCTCGGAAAGCGCATCGGCCGTCCGTTTCACCATTGCCGCAACATACCGTTTATGAATCAGCACACTCTCGTCATCCGCGCCCTGTTCAAGGACACCATGCGAAAGCGACGCCAGATACAAAAATCGTGATCTTTTTACCAGATATTCAACAAACTGACGCGCCACCCGGAGCGGATCGCGATCCGCCGGAAGACGCATTGCTTCATGTTCGATGATTGCAAGATTGTTCTCGCTCCATCCCTTAAAAAAGCGACGAAGGACTTCCAGAAACAAGGCCTCTTTGCTGGAAAAGTAAAGGTATAATGTGCCTTTGGCCAAATTGGCCTTTTTTGCAACTTCCGCAGCGGATGGAAGTTGCCCTTCACCTTCCAGAAAAAGCACCTCGGCGGCGTCTATAATGTCGTTCCTGCGACGCAGCTTTTGTTCATGGCTGCGCGCGCGAACGAGACATTCATTTTCCATATTTTATTCTTCCCCGGTCTTCTCCCCAACGAATTATTGCCCGCATTAACAACCAGAGTCAAACAACGGTTAGGGCTTAATACCCTTTTGCCATATTGTCCCAATAAGTCGCATATTCCAGCAGGGCCAGATCGAAACCCTGCGTCTTTCTAAAAATCTAAAATTATTTAAGTTAAATCAAATGCTTATGCCGCAACACATTTGTCAAAAAAGTGACCTATGGTCAGTAATATCGACAGCACCGGAAAAATTCATCCCGCCCGCGACAGCCGCCAGAGATGATAGAGGATGAAAGATGGATGATGGAAAATGCAAGACGGCCAACACATCCCGCGACCGGGCGCCTTGTTTTCACACTGGCAATTCTGTGGTACGTTTGACTTCACGCAAGGTAATCACGGTTTGCACACGTTCCACGCCGGGAAGCTGGGTCAGCACTTCGCTATGAATACGTTCATAATCTGACGTGTTGCTATAAACCACATGCACCAGATAATCGCTTTGCCCGGCCAACAGATAACATTCCACCACTTCGGGGACGGACTGAATTTCGCGTTCAAAGTCCTCTAGCGCCTGGCGGGTTTGGCGGGCAATCGAAATATTGACAAAGGCATTGCCGGGTTTGCCGATGCGCTTGGGATTTAGCAGCATGGCATAGCGGTCGATGAAACCGGCCTCTTCAAGCAGACGGACACGACGCAAGCAAGCCGAGGCCGACAAATTGACCCTTTCTGCCAGATCAGCATTACTGATACGGCCATCCTGCTGCAGCAAGCGCAGGATCATCCGGTCGCGATCATCGATTTCCATTCGCATTTTCCCCTGAAAAATAGGCGCTTTCTTAAAATATTATACCAACAATATCACTTATAACGGCCTAGATTGAAGAGAAATTGCGAAAAATGTGCGCTATTCTTCAAAGATAATCAAAAGCCGGGGAAAAACCCCATCCATAACCCCAAATCCGGGAGGTCGCACCATGTTGATCGGTGTACCAAAAGAAATCAAAAACCATGAATATCGCGTCGGTCTGACGCCATCCTCCGTCCGCGAAGCCGTTGCACATGGTCACAAAGTGATCATTGAAACCGGTGCCGGGGACGGTATTGGCTGTACCGACGCGGATTATCAAACCGCTGGCGCCTCTATTGTTGATAGTGCCGCCGAAATTTTTGCCACCGCCGAAATGGTGGTAAAAGTCAAAGAACCGCAAAAGGTTGAATATGAACAGCTGCGCGAAGGCCAGCTCTTGTTCACCTATTTGCATCTGGCACCGGACCCTGCCCAGACGGAAGGTTTGGTAAAATCCGGTGTGACAGCCATTGCCTATGAAACCGTGACCGACCGTAATGGCGGCTTGCCCCTGCTGGCCCCGATGTCGGAAGTTGCCGGACGCATGGCGCCCCAGGTTGGTGCGGCGGCCCTGCAAAAGGCCAATGGCGGCCGCGGGATGCTTCTGGGTGGTGTGCCGGGCGTATCGCCCGCCAAGGTGGTAGTTATTGGCGGCGGTGTTGTTGGCACCAATGCGGCACGTATTGCGGCGGGCATGGGCGCGGATGTCACCATCCTGGATAAAAACGTCAAACGCCTGACCTATATTGACGATCTTTTTGGCCCCGCCATCAAAACGCAATATGCCACCATTGATGATACCGAAAGCCTGGTTTATGACGCCGATCTGGTTGTTGGCGCGGTCCTGATCCCCGGTGCAGCTGCACCCAAGCTGATACGCCGCGAACAACTTTCCAAAATGAAACCGGGCTCGGTCATTGTTGATGTCGCCATTGACCAGGGCGGCTGCTTTGAAACATCAAAGGCAACCACCCACGCCGATCCGATTTATATTGTCGATGATGTTGTGCATTATTGTGTTGCCAATATGCCCGGTGCCGTTGCCCGCACATCAACCTTTGCACTCAACAATGCCACCCTGCCCTTTATGCTGGCCCTGGCCGACAAAGGCTGGAAAAAGGCCTGCCAGGATGACCCGCATCTGGCAGCAGGCCTGAATGTCCATAACGGTCAGATCACTTACGAAGCCGTCGCCCGTGAACTGGGTTATGCGTATCAGCCGCTTGAAAAAGTACTGGCATAATCCGGCACACCGCATCACGCGTTGCGGATGAAGTCGAAAAAATGGCACTCTCGTCGACAATGGCGAGGGTGCTTTTTTTAAAGCGCTTTGCCTTTAAAGCCTCAGCTTTTACGCCACGCCCACAGGCCGGGCACGGAATTGACGATTGCCTGAATGGCAAAACCAATGAAAATCAAGCCGGTCGCGCGCACGATCCAGATTTGATGGCGCACATAAAACCGGCGTAAAAAACCCAATCCCACCAGCCAGATCAAGATCAGATCCGCCAGCACAAACCCGACCAGCGATGCGGCAAGCAAACCGGCCATGCTGCTCCAGTCCAGCAGGTCGGCGTTTTTGGCCAAAAGGGCGGTAAACATGGCAACCGCCACCGGATAGCCTTTCGGATTGGTCACACCAAATATCAACC
>JBNKVZ010000119.1:0-14271 GCA_050299455.1 Thalassospira sp. | reverse complement strand
GGTTTCGCATTTGCCCGCCTGGCGACAGGGTGGCCGTTGCGATTGCCGAAAGTGATGATGACGGTGTTTTCCTTAATGCCGCCTTTGCCGGAAACCGCACCGCGATGACGGACAAAACACTTTTATCGGCCTTTTTGCGATACCCGCTTATGACGTTGAAGGTCATGGGCGGCATTCACTGGGAAGCGGTGCATCTATGGCGCAAGGGGTTTACCTTCCATCGCCGCCCGACACCGCCCGAAAACCGCATCACCTATGTTGCCAGCGGGGATGCGGCCCTTCTCTCCACGACAGGAAAAGGTAATCATCATGCCTGATCGTTCCCGGTCCAATTCGATGGTTGTGCGTTCCCTGCGGGAACGCCTTTTACCCTTGATCGGCAGCGTCATGCGGCCAAAATCCATGATTGAACGCATGTTGGTGCGGATTTTGGCGCATTTGCGCTATGGGCGGTTAACCCTTGTCTTGCCCGATGGACGCACCCTTAATTTTTCCGGGCGCGAGAAACTGGACCTGCATGCCGTGCTTGATGTGCGCAACTGGCGGGCATTTCGCAAGCTGTTTACCGGGGGCGACCTGGCCTTTGCCGAGGCTTATATCGATGGTGAATGGCGCAGCCCGGATCTCACACGTTTGATGCAGTTTGCCATTGCCAATGAGAATATCGTCAAGGCGCGCTTTGCTGCCGGTGTGTTTTCGCGTTTGATGCATCGTGCTGCGCATTTGCGCAATGCCAATACCGTCGAAGGATCGCGGCGCAATATTTCCTATCACTATGATTTGGGAAATGACTTTTACAAGCTGTGGCTGGACCCCAGCATGACCTATTCCTCCGCCCTGTATCAATATGACGAGCAGCCCCTGATCGAAGCCCAGAACGCAAAATATAACCGTATTTGTGAACTGGCTGGGCTGAAACCCGGTGAAACAGTGCTGGAAGTGGGCTGTGGCTGGGGTGGTTTTGCCGAAATTGCCGCGGGCACATATGGCTGCCATGTTGATGGTGTGACCCTGTCGCACGAACAGCTTGCCTATGCCCGAAAGCGCCTTGAGGATGCAGGGGCGGCGGACCGCGCGAGGATGCAATTGCGCGATTATCGCCATCAGGAAGGGCAATATGACCACCTGGTGTCGATTGAAATGTTCGAGGCTGTCGGCGAGGAAAACTGGCCGACCTATTTTGACATGGTACGCCAGCGCTTGCGCCCCGGCGGCAAGGCGGTTTTGCAAATCATCACCATCGCCGAAGACCGCTTTGACAGCTATCGCAGCGGGGCGGATTTTATTCAGCGTTATATTTTCCCGGGCGGCATGTTGCCTTCTCCCTCTGCCCTGAAAAAGGCGGTGACGGCCGCCGGGTTGGAAGTGCAGCATTCGGAATTTTTTGGCCAGTCCTATGCCCGCACGCTGGCGGAATGGCAGCGCGATTTTCAGCATAACTGGGAAACCATTGCCAAGCAGGGCTTTGATGACCGCTTTAAACGGATGTGGGAATATTATCTATCCTATTGCCAGACCGGGTTTGAAGCCGAGGCCATTGATGTTGGCCTGTTCGTGATTGGTCATGATGATGACCGTCAGTGATATGTCAGCGCACTTGTGATGACACGCACCCCCAATCGTTTAACGGCAATTTGTTATGCCACCCCGGCACTGGCGGCGGCGATACCGACCATTCCGGCCTATATCCTGCTGCCCAGCCTGTATGGCGATACGCTGGGTTTGGGGCTGACATTGACGGGGGTTTTGTTTTTCCTTATCCGCCTGATCGACATGTTCACCGACCCGCTGGTTGGTTATTGGTCCGATCATACAAAAACACGTAAACCCTGGGTGGTTGCCGGGGCGGTGCTGGCGGGGATTGGCATCTGGTTTTTGTTTAACCCCCCGGCGGCACCATCGGGGTTTTATCTGTTTGGCTGGGCCAGTTTGCTGTTTGTCGGCTGGACGATGTTTCAGGTGCCCTATTTGGCCTGGGGGGCGGAGCTTTCGGGGGATTATGACCAGCGCAGCAATATTTCCGCCCTGCGCGAAGGGACCGGCCTGGTGGGGATTTTGCTGGCCGGTGCGGTGCCGGTTGTGGCGGGCTTAAGCCAGCCTTTGGCGCAAACCGCCCTTTTGGGCAATGTGACGCTTGTGGTGGGCGTGGTTGGCGTTTCGATATTGGCGCTGTTTGTGCCCGATATATTGCGCAACAAAAAGCATGTTCAGGGCAGCGGGTTAAAATCCGCCCTTGTGGCTGGTGCCAGCCAGGATAGCCCGAAATCGGAAAAATCCCTGTCACGATTTGCGCTTTTGCGTGCCGGTGTTGCCGGTTTGTGGAAAAACCGGCTGTTTGTGCGGCTGTTATGCGCCTGGCTGATTAATGGCTTGGCCAATGGCCTGCCGGCGGTGTGTTTTCCGCTTTTTGTCCGTTACGGGCTGGGCCTAAGCCCGGAGGACCAGAATGTTCTGATCCTGCTGTATTTTGCCGTTGCCGTTATTGCCATGCCGTTTTGGGTGATGCTGGGCGGGCGGTTTGGCCGGCCTGTCATTTGGTGCTGGGCGATGATTGCCGCCATTGCCGCCTTTGTTTTTGTGCCCGTTTTGGGGCAGGGCGATTTTGTCGGTTTTGCCGTGATTTGTGCGGTGACGGGGGCGGCATTGGGGGCGGATTTGGCCTTGCCCCCGGCCATTCAGGCCGATGTTGATGACTGGGACCAGTACCGGTTTGGCCAGGCGCGCACCGGGCTGTTATTTGCCTTGTGGAATATGACCAACAAGCTGGCCCTGGCCCTGGCCGCCGGGGTTGCCTTCCCGGTGTTGGGGGCGGTGGGGTTAACCAGTACGGGCGTGATGGACCAAAGTGGGGCGGCATCGGCAAATGAATGGGCTGTGGGTGTTTTGGTGGTGATCTATGCCGTTGTTCCCGTCGTACTTAAAATGATGGCAGTTGCGATGATGTGGCGTTTCCCCTTGGGGCGGCGTCATCAACTGGCCCTGCGTCGGCGTCTTGACCGTCGCATGTCGTGATCTTTGCGATTGAAACAAAGGAATATCAGCATGCTGCGGACAGGGTTGCTTTTTCTGTTTGTTATATTCGTCGGTGGATGTTCGGCAATGAAGCCCCAGGATTTCGCCCACAAAGAACCCGTTTTTGATGTCTATGCCTATTTTCAGGGCCATAGCCGCGCCTGGGGCATATTTGAAGACCGATTTGGCAAGCTGCGCCGCCAGTTTACGGTAGATATTCATGGCAAGGTCAATGACGGGGTTTTGACCCTGACCGAAGATTTTATTTATGACGACGGCGAGACCGAACAGCGGGTTTGGAAAATTCGCAAAACCGGTGATCATACCTATGAAGGCACCTTTGGCGATATTGTGGGCGTTGCGCTGGGCGAACAATATGGCAATGCGCTGAACTGGAATTATGAAATGGACCTGAAGGTGGGCGATGGCACCTGGCGGGTCAGCTTTGATGACTGGATGTTCCTGCAGCCCAATGGCGTGTTGGTGAACCGGGCGCGCGTGCGCAAATGGGGCCTGGAGATTGGCGAGGTATCGCTGTTTTTTGCCAAGCCTAATGCGCCACTTTTTTCGCAAGCTGCCGAATGACCCAGCGCAATACCGGGATTTTAGCATAAAATTCACTGCCTGAATCCCAGTGATCCTTGTGGGTGGCGATTAAGGTGCCCTCTGCGTTAAAGGTGACTTCCGACATGCCGGTAAATTCCCACAGGCCAATCACCGGGACGGTGGCGGAAAACTGCCAGCGCAAAAAACCCATATCCTGACAGACCATGGCATGGCTGACGGCGAATTCCGCCCCCTTTGCACCTTCAAACATTTTGCCCATATAGGCGCATAAGGCGTCTTGCCCATGCAGGGTGGTGAACGGGTCGGTAAAGCAGATATCCCTGGTGGTCACGTCTTTTAAATCGCTTAGGGTTTGTGGGCTGAGATGGGCATAAACCCCGGCATAGCGATCTAGTGTCGCCTGGCGTATTTCGTGGATGTTGTGGGGGCTATTCATTTTTGCATCACCCGTTCAATCATTTTGAAATACCAGCGATAGGGCAAAATCCGCCCGATTTTAAGCTGCCGGACAAAGGGCGGCGGGAAAGCGATTTCAAAATCATCATTCTTGCGCAGGCCGTTATAGATAAATTCGGCAGCCTGTTCCGGCGTTTGCAAATAGGGCATTTCAAAATCGTTTTGTTCGGTCAGGCGGGTTTTGACAAAACCGGGATTAATCACCCGCATGACAACACCCGTGCCGCTTAATTCTTCGCGCAGGGTTTCACACAGATTGATCAAGGCGGCCTTGGTCGGCCCATAGGCCCCGGCCTTGGGCAGTCCGCGATACCCCGCGACCGAGGCCGTAATGGCAATTTCCCCCGATCCACGCTGGCGGAATTTGCGCAAGACCGGGTCCAGGCAATTAACGGCCCCCTGATAATTCACCGCAATATGCCGGGCGATGGTATCGCGCGAAAATTCTTCCACCGGCATGGGGCTGTAATATCCGGCGCAATAGATCATCAGGTCGGGCAGGCCATGTTCGGCCTCGATCTGGTTCAGGGTATCGTCAATTTCTTGGGGCTCGGTCACATCGCAGGGCATGCTGATGATGCGCGGGCTGGATGTGGCAATTTCTCGCAAACTATCGGCCGAGCGGGCGGAAATGATAATTTTTGCCAATTGGGCGTCGGTGGTTTCGCGAATGAATTTTTGCACCAGCGACGCGCCAATCCCGCTGGAGGCCCCGATGATCCAGACGGTTTTCCAATGGTTTTGTTTGCTCATTGTGGGCTCCCGTCGATTTTGGTGCAGGTCAGGCAGCGATAGATGATCTTGGACCCGTCACGCGCCTTGAAGGACAAACCGACCCAGCGCCCCTGTGCATCGTACCAGGCGTCGGTTTTAAGGTCGCCCTCATAGCGGATATGGGTGGCCTTCAGTTTGGTTCTGCCGCCATTTCCGGCAACGATCCTGTCTTGGCCAAGATTGGTAATTTCAACGTTGTTTTCCTTGCCCGTCAGGGTGTTTAACACGGTTGTTTGGTCCAATATCCCGCAATGCCAGTGATTGGTGGGGAAAATGCCCGCGGGCAGCGACCGGGTGCCATCCGGGCCCTTAACGATCAGTTTGCCGGTTGTGTCATCTTTTTGGGCCGAAATACGGGTTTTATCTCCGTCATCATCCACGGTGATGGACAGTTTTGCCAGGCGGTCATTTTGCCATATGGCTTTGGACCGATAGGTGAATTCATAGGCGCTAAAGCCAAAAAAGCTGACCTTGATGTCGCTTTCGGAAATGACTTGCAGGCCATCAGGTCCCTGCTGAAAAGACACATGATGGGTCCCGACGGGCGCCCCTTCGCGGCGGATTTGAAACACCCAGTCCTTGCCACCATAAAGTTTGATCGGGTCAATATCGCTGCAATGGGCATCGGGCAGGATGGACGCCGCGCTGTTATTGGGGCTGCTGGCGGGCGATGCGGTTTGGGCCTGGGCTGTAAAACCGGTAAAACACGCAGCCAGGAAAAGGGCGGTTGGTGCCAAAACCGACATTTTACGGCTTAACCGTGCCGTAATGGGCCTGTTGCGCAGGGAAGGGGAGGAATGCCGGGGACCAAAACCATTGCCTGTCATTGTTTTTATAATCTCTGTTATAAAGGGTGAAACTGCCAGAGCCCCTTTTCAGGTCGTGTTCGGGTGCGTTTTCCGTCGCTTTTTCTTGCCCCTGTTCCCGGATCAAGGGGAAAAGATGTGGGGGTATTTTTGCCGTTTTAAGGGGCGCGAGGACGAACCTTTTTATGACTCTGCTAATGACTCTGCGCTTTAATCCATATATTCCCTACGCAAATTCTTTGGTGTCAGATCAAAACAGCATGAATCTGTTATGTGATTTGGCCGTCACCGCCGGGCGGAAAGCAGTTTTATGACCCATCCCATCGCGCAAGACCTGATCGCCTGCATTTTGCATCGCGATTCCAACATGATCATTTTAAACAAGCCGCCGGGGCTGGCATCGCATGGCGGGCCGAAAACCTATTTTCATGTTGATGCCTATTTGCCCGATATGACATTCGGCATTGCCTCGATCCCGACGCTGGCGCACCGCCTGGACCGCGATACGGCGGGTTGCCTGCTTTTGTGCCGCCACGCCAAATCATCCAAACGGATCACGCGGCTTTTTACCGAAAAGAAAATAGACAAGGCCTATTGGGCGGTGGTGCGTGGCGAGATGCCCGATGATCACGGCTTTATCGATGCCCCGATTGCCAAGCTGAATGACGAAAGCGGCTGGCGCATGACAGTGGATGACAGCGGCCAGGAATCACGCACGGAATACCGGGTATTGGGCCGGGCAGAAGGCATGACCTGGCTGGAACTGGTGCCCCATACCGGGCGCACCCACCAGTTGCGTGTGCATCTGGACCATATTGGTTTCCCGGTGATGGGCGACCCGTTTTATGGCACGGGGGGCAAGCCGATTTTTGGCGCGCCGCCAACCTTGCATTTGTTATCACGCCATTTGGTGGTGCCCTACCATGCGGATCGCGACCCGGTGACGGCTGATGCCCCGCCACCTGAATTGATGCGCGATGCCCTGGTGGCCTGCGGCTATGACGGGGAATTTGCCCCGCACCGGGCGTCAATTGACCGTCAATATGGCGGCGAGGACGGAGATACTGAAAGCCGAGAGCAAAGTTTCGATAGTGACGATTGACGCCATCACATCGGCATCGCCGCCCAATTGGCGCGCAAGAATATAGGCATTGCCCGCGCACGGCATGCCTGCATACAAAACCCCCATTGCCAGCACCATGCCGTTAATCCCGGCAAGGTGCAGGGCAATGCCGGTGACAAGCGGCAAAAAGGCCAGCTTGACCACATTGCTAAAGACAATCGCCCCAAGCGAGCGCCGGTCGAGAATGAATTTAAGACCTGCCCCGACCGACAGAAGGCTAAGCGGTAATGCCGCGGTTTTAAGCAGGGATGCGGTATTTTCGATGGGCAGGGGAATGTGGAAATGGGTGACATTCATCACCGCACCGGCCCCGGCGGCCAGAATGATGGGGTTTTTGGCAAGGCCAATGACAATGCGTTTGAAATTGCCGCCCCGGCCATTTAACGCATTGAGTACCACCACAGCCAGCATATTGGTGGTAATCACCATGACGGCGATAAAGACAATCGCCAATGCCAGCCCGTCACTGCCAAAAAGGGCCTCGGCCACAGCCAGCAGCACATAACTGTTATAGCGCACCGATCCCTGAAAAATAGAGGTAAAAAGCGGTGTGTTGGGCGTGATTTTGCGCCGAAACAGCAGCATAATTGCCGCCAGACCAAGCGTTGCCGCCATCGTGATCATCACCGCCGTTCCGGCATGGCCGGTGCTGAAATCGGCATGGTAAATGCCAATCATCAGCAGGGCGGGTAACAGCAGGTAATAGGTCAGCCGGTCAATTCCCGCCCAAACCTCGCCACTTTGGATCAGATATTTTTTAAGCACCGCGCCAACAAGAATGGTGGCAAAAATCGGAAAGATGGCGGCGATCAGCGTATAGGCAAAGGACATGGGGCGCCTATTGGTTGGATAGGTGTCAGGTGGGGCCGTGACGGGGACCGGGCTGCTCAGAGACCCGGTCAGAGATCAGAGACCAGATCAGAGGCCAGGTCTAAGACCGGATCAAAGTTTGCGATTGGTGTAATCGGCAAAGGCCTGTTCGGGGGAATGGCCACGATATTGCTCGCAGATTTCCTCGAATTTCGGATTGCTGATCAGAAGGTCGGCGGTGCTGCGGTTACACGCAATCGGCACTTCATACATGTTTGCCAGCCGGATCAGCGCGCGCACATCAACATCGTGGGGTTGTGGTGTCATCGGGTCGGTAAAGAAAAACATCGCCTGTAATTCACCATGCGCAATCATGGAACCCAATTGTTGATCACCACCAAACGGGCCGCTTTTTAACGGCACGATATTCAGATCGGGGAAACGTTCCAAAAGAACACGCCCGGTGGTGCCGGTGGCAAAGATGCGGGCATCGGCAAACTGGTCTTTATGGGTTTCCAGCCATTCTGCCATTTCGCGTTTGCGACGGTCATGGGCAACAAGTCCGATTGATAGGGTCATGGCAAAGCTCCAGCTCCAAAGAACGATACACGTCTTCTTATTAAGCATATAATGCGATGAATGGTCACGCAGCATTGCAGATTGGGGGGCAAAATGAAGGCAGGCTTTATCGGGCAACTGGCACGCCGCATTGCCTTTGCCGGGGCATTTCTGGGGCCGATACTGGCCTTTTGCGGTGCTGTGCAGG
This sequence comes from Thalassospira sp., assembly GCA_050299455.1. Lineage (GTDB taxonomy): Bacteria > Pseudomonadota > Alphaproteobacteria > Rhodospirillales > Thalassospiraceae > Thalassospira. The sequence goes on along the minus strand of JBNKVZ010000119.1, from coordinate 5,957 downwards.
CCGGTGAAACGGCGATGCGGCCTTTTCCCCATCATCAGGCTTATATGCCAGGGGTGCTGTTTCCATCGCGCTGGGGGGCGGATGCGCGCGATGCGGATGTGTTGGCGTTTTATCGCCAGTGGAAGGCCGATTATGTGCGCAAGGTGGCCGGGGCAGCAGGCGATGCCGCGCAATACCGTGTGACCTTCGGCCATGACCAGCCGGGGCGTACCGTGTCCGAAGGGCAGGGATATGGCATGATCATTATGGCCGTGATGGCAGGGGCGGACCCGGATGCCAAAGACCTGTTTGACGGGATGTGGCGCTTTGCCCGGCATTGGCCCAGCGACGGCGATGACCGCCTGATGGGCTGGCAAATTCCACCCGATGCCAAAGGCAATGACAGCGCTTTTGACGGCGATGCCGATATTGCCTTTGCCCTGTTATTGGCCGCCAACCAATGGCGGGACCCGCATTATTTACAGGCGGCCCGCGACGTGATTGCCGGTTTGGCCGACAGCGCGATTGGGCCGGATAGTTTGTTGCCCTTGCTGGGGGACTGGGTGGACCCGACCGGCGAGGAATATGATCAATGGGGCACGCGCCCGTCCGATTTTATGCCCGGTCATTTTGCCGCCTTTGAGCGGGCAACGGGCAATCCGCTTTGGGCGCAGGTGCGCGCGCGCGTGTTGGATGTTGCCAGTGCCCTGCAAAACGAGGTTGCGCCGCGCACGGGCCTGCTGCCCGATTTTGCCATTGTTGAACCCGATGGCCTGGTTCATGCGGCCCCACCCAATTATCTGGAGGGCTATTATGACGGGGCGTTTTATTTTAATGCCGCGCGCGTGCCCTGGCGCATGTCGAGTGATGCCTTGCTGGAAGGGGATGTAAAGGCGGCTGATATTGCCCGGCGCATGGCAAGCTGGATGCGTGCGCGGGTTAAAGGCGACCCTGGCAAAATTCAGTCGGGCTACTTGTTAAGCGGCTTGCCCTTGCCCTATGAAATCGAAAACAGCACGCTTTTTGTTGCACCGATGGCGGTGGCATCGATGTTGCTGCCTGATGGGCAGGACTGGCTGAATGACATGTATGCCAATATCCGCGACCGGCACATGGACTATTACGAAGATACGGTCACGTTATTGTGCCTGCTGGTCTTGTCGGGAAATTTCTGGTCGCCGTCGGGCGCTTTGGAATAGGTTTGAAGCCCTGATGCGATAAGGCCCAAATAGGGTTTTCAGGCCTCGCTGGTGGGCCATGTGCCTGAGCGGATCAGATCGGCGCTGACAAGTTTCATTTCTTCGACAACACGGGCAACAACCGGGTTTTGCATTTTAATGCGACGAATACCTAATGAAACCTGACGCGAAAGGCGGGGTTTTAGCGGGATGGCCCGAACGGTTTCGTCGGCCAATTCGTCGGTCACGGCGCATTTTGCCAGCAATCCAAACCCTTCGCCTGCGGCAATCAGTTTGACCAGATGCGTGCTGGCATCAATTTCCATGCGAATATCCAGACCGTTGCCCGACGCGGCAAAGGCCTCTGCCTTGCCCCGAATGCCGTGAATGCGTGACGGCAGGATCAGCGGGAACTTGTACAGATTATCGGCGGTGATGTGACCCGGTGCGTTTTTAAGAAGTTTGGTATTGCCGATCAAAAACAAATCTTCGCGGCACAGGGGCAAACAGACAATTTCGGGGATGGATACCCGGTCAAATGTCACGGCAACATCAAGGTTTCCATCCTGAAGCCAATTCCATAAATAACCGGAAAAGGTTTCAACCACACGCAAGGAAACCTTTGGCAGCGATTTGCGCAGATGTTTGATCAATGGAACGGCCAGCACCATTGATGTCGCTGCCGGCAGGCCAATGGCAACTTCCCCTTCCGGGTCATCATTCACCGTGCCGATTTCATCAAGGGTTGCCTCGGCAATGCCCAGCATTTCATAGGCACTTTTGAGCAATACCCGCCCCGCTGGCGTGGGGACAGAGCCGCGCGCATGCCGGGTTAAGACCTGAACGCCCAAATCATCCTCGATTTTCTTGATCATCGTGCTCAACGCGGGTTGGGCAATGCCCAGGCGATGGGATGCCTTGCTAAGGCTGCCTTCCTCGCAAATTGCGACAAAGGCGGCCAATCGGGGCAGGTTCAAAAGGTGCTGGGCGTGTTTCATCGGCGATATGCTGTTTAGGTATAAGTTTTATGTATGGGTGATTTGAAATAATATATTACTCTTTAAATGGCTGGAGTGCTAGCGTTCCTGTGGCTTAGAAAAAAAACAGCCACGTCAGGAGGGAACTGGACCATGAAAATTTCAGCTTTGTTTACCGCAGCAGCATTGATTGGGGCGACATTATTGACCCCGACCGCGCATGCCGCCGATTACACCATTGATGTATCGCTTGATACCTCGCCCAATCATGTGCGCAATCGTTCGTTTCGCAAATTTGCCGAAGCCCTGAATGAAAAGTCGGGGGGCCGGCTTGAGATGCGGGTGTTTGATTCGGCATCGAAATACAAGGGGCCGATGGTGGCAACCGCCGTTGCCCAGGGGGCGATTGATATGGCAGCCCCGGCCCACCAGCATTTGTCAAAATATGTGCCCGAAGCAGGCATGTTGCTGTTGCCGATGTTTTACGGGCAAAGCAAGGATGTGATTTACAAAATTGTCGATGGCGAGCTTGGCAAGGAACTGAACCAGCGTATTGAAGACAAGCTGGGGGTGATTGTGCTGGGTCGTCCGTTTGACCTGGGCTATGGCACGGCCTTTACCACGGATGTTCCGATCAAATCGCCCAATGACTTCAAGGGCAAGGTTGTTCGTGTTCCGGGTGGGGCGGCAACGCTGGCGCGGTATCGTGTTTTTGGGGCCAACCCGGTGCAGATTGCCTGGTCAGACGTGCCGCAAGCCTTGCAGACCGATGTGGTTTCAGCCATCTGGGCCACCCAGGAATCGGTTGCCAGCTCGAAATTGTGGGATGCCGGCATTAAATATGCTTATGAAGACAAGCAGGCCTTCATTGAATATGTGCCGATCATCAGCCAGGCCGCTTGGTCCAAATTGCCGGAAGATTTGCAAAAGCTGATGCGCGATACCTGGGAAAACATGGTTGACCAGGTGCGGACGGTGGCCGCGGATGCGCAGATTGCTGCGCGCAAGACCAATGCCGAACATGGTATTGAAACCATTGATGCCAAACCCGAAGACCTGGCCGCAATGCGTGTGAAACTGATGAAGGCCCAGCCGGAAATCGTTGATGAACTTGACATGGACAAGGACTTCATCGCGCGTGTTTCCGCTGCGGTTTCTGCCGCACAGTAACCCTTGAACCGGTGACGGAGAAGAACGTGACTATGGTAAATTTCATAAGCCGGGTTTCGAGCGTTCTTGGATGTGCGGAAAAGTTCCTGATCGGGATAATGGCCATCTTGGCGATTATCCTGATCGTGGCCGAAACGGTATTGCGATATCTGGCCCCGTCGATGTTGCCTGACTGGGGCGCGGAAGTGACCGTTTATCTGGTGGGCTGGGCAATTATGCTCAGTCTGCCGGCCCTTGTGGCACGGGACCAACATGTGCGGGCTGACCTGGTTGTCGACCAGTTTTCCCGCAAAGCGCGCAAAATACTGGAAATCGTCGTGTTGCTGGTCGGTGCCGGTTTCTGTGCGGTCATTTTCGTCGCCGGGATCGAGGTGGTGCAGTTTGGCCTGCGTTTTGGCGAAATCAGTGACAGTTCGCTGCGCTTCCCGATGTGGATCTTTTATCTTGCGGTGCCCTTTGGCTACGGGTTTTCGATGCTGCGTTATGTGATGCTGTTGATCAAACGCCTGACCGAAAACCGCGCGTCCTCTATGACGGCTGATTAACGGACAAAATTCCCATGATTATCTGGTTAATGCTGGCGCTGTTTTTCATCATGCTGCTGGCCGGGGTACCGATTTATCTGGTGCTGGGCTGCCTTGCAGTCATTGGCTGGCTGGCCGATGGCGTGCCGCTTATTTCGCTGGCCCAGCAATTTGCCAACGAAATGAATTCGCAAACTCTGGTTGCGGTGCCGTTATTCGTGATTGCCGCCACCTTTATGGAACGCGGCGGCATTACCCGTGCGCTGATTAACTTTGCCGGCACCATTGCCGGGCGTAACCGGGGTGGTTTGGCCATTGTTTGCGTGATTGCGACCACGTTTTTTGCCGCCATTTGCGGCTCATCGGTGGCAACGGCAATGGCAATGGGCACGGCCCTTATTCCGACGATGGCGGGGCGGAATTATCCGGCCAGCTTTTCGGTCGGAACGGTGGGGGCCGCAGGAACCCTGGGCATTCTTATTCCGCCAAGCCTGCCGCTTCTGATTTATGGCCTGATTGCCGAGGCATCGGTCCCACGCCTGTTTTTGGCCGGGGTGATTCCCGGTTTGCTGCAGGGCGGGTTGTTTGTCGCATATATCATTTGGTATTCGCGCAAAAACAAATTGCCGCTTGAAGACCGGATGTCCTTTGCCGAAACCCTTAAATGTTGCCGCGAGGCGATACCGGCGCTGTTTATTCCGCTGGTGGTGCTGGGCGGCATTTATACCGGCTTTGTGACGGTTTCCGAGGCCGCCGGTGTTGCTGCCTTTGCCGCGATCATTGTTAGCGTGTTTATCTATCGCGAAGTCCCCTTGCGCGAGATCCCCGATGTGTTGTCCGACGGAATTCGTCAAACGGCGGTGATCATTGTGATCATTCTGTCCGCGCTGGCCTTTGGTCACTGGTTGACCAGTGCCGGTGTGACCCGGTCGATTGCGACCATGGTAACGGAATGGGGCCTTAATGCCTGGCAGTTCCTGCTGTTGGCAAACGCGATCATGTTTGTCCTGGGCATGTTCCTCGAGGTGATTTCGGTCATCCTGATTTTTGTGCCGCTGGTCCTGCCCATTATCAGCCATCTCGGTATTGACCCGGTGCATTTCGGTCTGGTCGTGGTTCTGAATATGGAACTGGCTCTATTGACGCCGCCGGTTGGCCTTAACCTTTTTATTCTCAAGAACATTTCAGGCGAACGGATGGCGACCGTCATTCGCGGAACCCTGCCATTCGTACTGATCCTGATGTTCCTGCTTCTGATTGTGACCTTTGTGCCGCAGATCAGCCTGTGGCTGCCTGACCTTGCCTATGGTCGTTAACTGGAAAAATCCGCGATATGCCAATATTGACCGTAACTGTTAGTCCTGAACTGGTTGAAAAAGTCAGCCTTGATGCGACGGATACCGCCGAAAACTTACTGGCGATCATTCATCAGCATCTCGCACCGCGCGCGGGCACGGAACAAATCATGTTTGTTCCGGCATTCGGGGCGGTAACCGGCTGTGCCTTGCTTGCCAGAATGGATCATCGCGCCTCTGACAGCCGCCCGGCGGCTGTTAGAAAGGCCTGTGCCGATGCGATTTGCCACTACCTTGCCGAAAAGTTTCAAACGTCGGTTCGGGTACGGCTGATTGCGTTGAACCCGGATGATATTGCCGCGTCCGATATTGGCGTGGAGGCACGATCATGACGATGCCCTTGCGTAAAATCGAACCGCAAAATGTGACGATTTCGGAAATCAGCAGTTTTCACATTGGCGGCGAAACCGTTGAATTGAGCAACCAGCCCCGCCTGATGATGCGGGTTGCCGGTGAAGGCATGGCGCGCGAAGTGGATTTGAACGGGTCCTATGTTACCGGTCAGCTTTATGCCAATCATGTAAAACTGGCCGCCCCGTGCCATGATGATCCGGTTATGTTCTGGCATGGTGGCGCGATGACCGGTGTCACCTGGGAAACAACGCCCGATGGTCGCCCGGGCTGGCAGTGGCTGTTTTTACAGGCGGGTTATGACGTTATTGTCACCGATGCAGTGGAACGCGGCCGGGCATCCTGGTCCCCCTATCCGCAGATTTACGATACCGGGCCGGTGTTCCGTACCAAGGAAGAAGCCTGGAGCATGTATCGGGTGGG
>JBNKVZ010000118.1:0-14451 GCA_050299455.1 Thalassospira sp. | reverse complement strand
CTGCCTTTTGGCGGGGTTTTGTCGTTTTAGGCCACCGGATACATCTTTGAACGGATGGCTTTTTGGGGTTCAGAGCCATCGGATTGAGAAAATATCTCTAACCACGTCACAAACAAGCATCCGCTGCGTCTTGGTGGCGGACGCGGTTATAAAGGAGAGCTCGTTTGGGGAGCATAGACCAGTTAACACATGTTTGACGGGTGGGGGCTCGGCGCTGGTGGGATGCTATGTAAGACATGACCGGGGGCATTGCCCGGAGGATGTCTTGAAACGGGTTTGAATGCCTTTGTAATGCTGCGTGAGCGCATTAAAAAAGGCTGCCGTGGAGGGGCAGCCTTTTTAAGGTAGCACGCAGTATCAAGCAATCAGGCTGCCTGGTCGGCAAGGGCACGGGCCATCTGGCTCAGTGCTTCCTGATGTTTTTCGTGTTTGATGCTGGCGAAGTTACGGGCCAGTTCAAGGCACATGCGCTGACGTGCATTGAGCTCGGTTTCCTGATTGCCTTCCAGCCCTTCATAGAAGTAGCTGACAGGAACGCCAAGAACCTGAGAGATCTCATAAAGACGACCGGCAGAAATGCGGTTAATGCCACGTTCGTATTTATGCGCCTGCTGATAGGTCACACCGATCAGGTCCGCCATCTGCTGCTGGCTGAAGCCGAGCATGATGCGGCGTTCGCGAATGCGTTGGCCGACATAACGATCTGTGTCGGTCGCACGATTGGCACGTTTGGGTTCTTCGTTGGGGGAAATTGCATTCATTGCATTGTTATCCGTTATCAACCGCCAGTTATAAAGGTTCCCACCCCGGGTCGTTGTTTGGCGTCATAAATGCACCATCCTGCCATATCTGTTTTGTCATGATTTAACGATTAATCTGATGTGGCTGGAGTCTGACTGGGAGTCAGATATAATTCTCAACGAACCGAAGGAAGCTAGGTATATAGGTCAATTGGCGTGTCGTTGTCTAGTCCGAAGGGCGAAAAAAACACCGAGGCTTCTGACCCATAGGGTGTGAAAAAAGCTGCATAGCTGACATGCGCCTTGTGAATGATCACAGGTTGCGTTGTGATTTCGGCGGGCAATAATTGACCCAAAAGTTGTGCCAGAAAGGCGCTGCTACCACCGGGGAAATGATAGTCTAACCACGGCCCTCCGCCTTGATTTATCGCCAGATTTTTGTGCGGCGCTGCAGCATGCTCAACCCGGATTCCACGCGCGCTATGTGTGCCGGCACTGCCAGCTGTAAGAGGGCGAATAGAAGAGGCAAGAGGAGCTGTAAGAACCATTTTTTTATCTTGTCTTGCAGGTTTAAATCACAATTTTTTGAAGCCTTTGAGTTGCGTCTTCCTCTGTTTTGACCGTCGTTACGGGTATTTTTCAGTAAAAATTCCGTTTTCTGGCGGCAAATTGTGCCCGCGTCGCACTGCTGCATAGGTGAATTTTGCGCAGGCAGGGCAAATTTTGCCGGTCGAATCGCCCAACCGTGATCCGTCGCCATTTAAGGAAAAATCTATGCAGGATTAATGCCGAATCCGGTGGGGTGTTATTGCCTGTCAAATCAGCATGTTACCGCCTTGCGCTGCGCCCTTTGACTCGGGTGCATTTTGGGGCCTGCAAGATGAGGCATGGTCTCATAGCAAACGGCATGGATCGAAATCGATCGGTGCAGCCCTTAATCAGCGGGCGGGCCTTTCGGAGCGCTTGCCAAATCGCTCTTACGCCGCGCGATGGCGTGTCTGATGATTTTCGGGCCTTCTTGGCGAGGATAATGCCAGGCACATCAAAACAAAGCCCCGGAGATGGCTCCGGGGCTGTTGATGGCAATACAAATAGGGCAGGATGGTGCCCCGTATGGTCCCGTGGGTGTTTATTTTCGGGTTTTGTTCTCGACCAGGCTGTTGAGCTGGGCCTGCATGGTTTCAAGCTGGGATTTCAATTCATCGAGCGAGGCATCCCGCGTGGCGGCATCCGGCCTTGCCGGCCGGGGGGTGCCGCTGGGCGCGGTGCCATTATTTTGCGCGCGTTCCTGTTCTTTTGCCAGGAAGGGCGAGAACATTTTCATCGTCTGTTCAAACAGGGCCATATTCTGTTTGTTCATTTCCTCGAACTGGCCAAACGGGAACATGCCGTGCATTGTGTCCTGCATGTAATCGCGCATCTGTTCCTGATTATGGGCAAAGGAGCGCATGGCCTGTTCAAGATAGCTGGGCAGCAGGCCTTGCAGGCTGTCACCATAAAAGCCGATCAATTGACGCAGGAAGCTGATGGGCAGAAGGTTCTGCCCCTTGTTTTCTTCCTCGACAATGATTTGGGTCAGGACAGGGCGGGTAATGTCATCGCCGGTTTTGGCATCGTAAACGACAAAATCGGTATTGTCCTTGACCATCTGGGCAAGATGATCAAGCGTGACATAGGAACTCGTCGCGGTGTTATACAGGCGCCGGTTGGCATATTTCTTAATAACAACGCGATCCGGATCAGTGGTTTTTTTCGTGGTCATGGCGTGTTCCCTGCTTCCCTGTTGCCCCGACGTGCGGTTTGTAAACCGGCTTTTTGTCGTGATCGTATGTGCACACAAAGTGTCTTGTGGCGCAGCATATTGCCTGCTGCAATTGCTAATGCCAATGACAAGAGTGCCGCTTAATTGCAAACCTGTCCAGTATTCAACGTCGCGTGCGTTGCAAAACCGGGTGTGTTTTTATCGTGTTGCTGCGCAAAACCGGATTTGATTTTATCAAAACCACTATCGGCCTATAGTGGAAACCGGTGAAAAGACATGCAGCAACACCGCGTAGATTAATGCAGGATAAACAGGGTTGGTAACAGGCCATGACGGATCAGCGCACGGATAAAGGCACAGGCCCGCGCAGCCGAAAAACGGCGACACCGGCTAAAAAACGCAAGACATCGCGCAAAAAGCAGGCGGATAAGCAGGCGCAAAAGCCGACAGCAAAGCAGGCTGCCGCTGACAAGGCCCAACAAGCCGGGCAAACGACCCCGGCATCGGAGGGGCATGCGGCGCCGGGTCCGTCGGAGGGTATGACGCATCACCAAGCGGCAGAGGACCGGGATGCCCCAGGGGCTGCGGCGCAGGATGGATCGGCTGGTTCTGCTGGCCCGTCTGATACGGCTGGTCCGGCAGACCCGGCAGGCCCAACTGACCAGGCGGACCCGGATGACCTGGCAGAAAGGTTTTTGGAATTATGGCGCGCCCAGGCCGCCGCAACCGCCAGCGGCAGCGATGCCGCCAGTGCGATTGGCCGGTTATATGCCGGATTGGGTGCTGATACATCGCGCCTGGCCGAAGGATTTGAAGCCTGGGGCCGGTTGATTGGACAATTGGCAACCGGACAGGCCCCAATGCAAAATCCATTTGCCCCGGGGGCCGGGACGGCAGCGGGGGAGGCAAACAAGGACGGTTCCGCCAATCGGGGGGCGACGACTCCGTTTGGGCCAAATTTAAGCGCGATGGGCATGCCCCCGGCATTTGACCCGACGGCAATGATGCAAAAATTTGCCGCCCCGTTTTTAAAACCTGCGCCCGGAGCACGACCGACCAAAGCGAATGACGCCGCAGCCAAGTCAGCGGCGGGGACGACAGACGGAAACCCGGCAGAGGCGACAGATTCCGACACGGCCGCGCGCCATGGCACAAAGCCGGATCAATCGGCGCAAGGCAGCGCCGCGCCGGCTGGTTCTTCCGGTCCCTCCGGCCAGTCTGGCACGGTAGGTAAGGCGGACCAGGCTGATAAGGCTGGCAAGGCTGCTGCTGATGCCGCGGCAAAAAGAGATATGGACAAAAATGTCGCCCGGAACGGTGCGGCAGATGATGATAACGGGGCGAAAGCCAGCACGGGGGATGAGAATGGGCGAGAACGACAAGAGCCAGGCCAAAACACAGACCCGTCGCGCGGGGCCCCGGCCCCTGGCAATGCATCTGGCCGTCGAGATGACGAACTGGCTGAGCTCGCGCGCCGCATTGCCGCTCTTTCGGAAACAATTAATGCCCTGGAAGCCGGACTTGACGATGGCAGCGGAAAGCCTGCGTCAGGAGATGAGCCCGCACAGCAATGATGTGATGGGCCAGGCCGTAGACCGGGTGGCATTTGCCCAGCATTCCGCCTTGCAGGATGGCATTCGCCGTTATCAGGCCCATCCTTACCAGCGCGGGGCGGATGATATGCCCGTGATCTGGCAGGAAGGGGCCAGCCGGATTTGTGATTATGGAACGACCGGTCAGAAATGCCCCAAAGGGGCGATGTTGCTGGTGCCCTCCCTGGTGAACCGGGGCTATATCCTGGATTTGAACCGCAAAAGAAGCTTTGCCCGCTTTTTGGCCGCAGAGGGATACCGTCCGCTTTTGCTCGATTGGGGCTATCCCGGTGCGGATGAACGCGATTTTGGCCTGGATGATTTTATTGCCGGGCGGCTGGTGATGGCCCTGCAGGATATGGCGGAGCTGAATGGCGGGCCGTTGCCGGTGGTGGGCTATTGTATGGGCGGTGTGCTGGCAATGGCGGCGTGCCTGTTGGACCCGGCCCAGGTCTCCCGGCTGGTGTTGCTGGCAACTCCGTGGGATTTTATGGCCGCCGGGCCAACCCAGGCCCGGATTGCGGCGGCCTTTGCGCCCACATTGCCGCATATGCTCTCGGTGCATGACGAATTGCCGGTCGATGTGTTGCAAACCCTGTTTGCCAGCCTTGATCCCTTTATGATTGGCGAGAAGTTTCGGCGCTTTGCCGCGATGAACCCGGACTCGCCCAAGGCAGAAGATTTTGTCGCCCTTGAAGACTGGCTTAATGATGGTGTGCCGCTTACGCGCAATGTCGCGGTTGATTGCCTGATTGGCTGGTATGTGGAAAACCGGCCCGCCAAGGGGCAGTGGGCGATTGATGATATTGTCATCGATCCGGCAGATATTACTTGCCCCACACTGGTGGTTATCCCGGCAAATGATCGCATTGTGCCGCCCGAAACTGCGCTGGCCCTTTATGATAAACTTGATCCTGACATCCGCACCGCGCAGAGGCCCGCCGCCGGGCATATTGGCATGATGGTTGGCTCGCGGGCGCAATCCTCGACCTGGCAGCCCTTGATTGACTGGCTGGCCGAGCGCGACGCGCAGCAGATTTAACGCAGGGTGTTAAAATATAAGGCTTAATCCGCACTTTGGGGCTGTTGGTCCAACCGGCAGGCCGGTGTTGCCTGCCAGCGACGGGTGAGGCGGGCCAGCAAAATCATGATGATCAGGGTCAGCACAACCCGGCCGACCAGAACCACCCAGATATCCGCCCCAAGGGCGAGCATGATCACGGTATCCTCGATCAGGGAATGGGACAGGGACAGCCAGGAAAGCGATAGAAACAGGGTGCGCGGCGGGAAGTTTTTTTGCCGGGCCTCGTCAATGATCAGCGCCCCGCCATAGGTAAGCCCCAGTAAAATTCCGATGGTGGTGACGGGGGCGGCATCGCGCGATAGGCCCGATATGCGCAAAACCGGCAACAGGGCGGTGGTAAAGCGATCGGTGATGCCGGTTTTTTCCAGAACATCAAGCAAGACCAGAAGTCCGGCAATGATGGCAAAGCTGGCCACCAGCGAATAAAATGTGCCTTCGGCCCAGGTGAACCAACCTGCCCAGCCGGTCTGGCTGGCAGCATCGCTGCTATTGGCGGCCATCCAGGATAGGTCGATTTTTTCCGCCATAAGGCCGGTATGCCGGCTGATCCAGGTGATGAAGGCGGCATAAAAAAGGGCGGTAAAAATCCGCAGGGCTGCGGTTGCCCAAAAACTGGCCCCGGCCTTTTTCACCACGGCCTGCTCAACCGGGATGCCATGGGCAAACAGCATCATGGCGCACAGGGCGCTGAGTTGGGCGGATGTCATATCAAGATGCGGGGCCAACCCGGCAATCACGGCAACGGCACCATACAGATTGATGAAAAGGCAACTTGCCCAGATCAGCCCGGCTTCCGGGGGCATGCCGATCAATGACATGACCGGGGTTAAAACGCCCGATACCATGTCGATCAGACCCAATTGATCGGCAATCCTTACCGCCAGCATGACGGGAACCATCACCTTTGCCAGGGTGATGAAAAGGCGGCGGCTGCGGTCAAAAAGCGAATTCAGATAAGGCGACATGACATATTCCGTAAGGCAAAGGGCGCGGATGATTGTGATAGCGGGCAGGCCGATCAGGTGGCAAGCGGCGCGGTGCTGTGCTGTGCTGTGCTGCGTGGGCACCGCTACCGCGTGATTGATTTGTTGCGCGCCAGATTATCGGGAATTCCTGTTTCCGGACGGCGTTTTCAGGCGCTATCTTGCGCTTATTCAGCGTATATTGACTAAAATACGCTGATTTAATGTGCCAACGGTGGGCGACTGTTGTGAAGGGAAGCGGTGATGGAGCTTGATCAAATTGACATGCGTATTTTGCGTCAATTGCAGGCGGATGCGGATATTTCCACCCCGAAGTTGGCCGATATGGTGGGGTTGTCGCCCTCGGCCTGTTTGCGCCGGGTGACGAAATTGCGCCGGGACGGCGTGATTGCGCGCACGGTGGCGATTATTAACCCGGCCCTGGTGGGGCGGCCGTTAAGTGCGGTGATCACGCTGGAATTTACCCGGCACGGGCCGCAGCATCGCCAGGAATTTATGGATAAAATACGCAAGCTTTCGGCGGTGCGGCAGTGTTTCATGGTGACGGGCGAAGTATCCTGCGTGCTGACATTATATATGCGCGATATGGATGAATATCTGGCCCTGAGCGACGAGTTGTTTAACAATGATCCGAATGTCGCCTGGTTTCGGACCTATATTGCGGTTCAAACAGTAAAGGATGATCCGGGAGTGGCGTTTTGACCTTTGGCTGCTTATCTCGGGTAAAGGTTCCTTCCTGGCAAAGTGGTGGGAACGAACGGCGGTGCGCCCTGTACTAAAGAGTCATGTATCAATGCTTGGCTTTTTACTCTAGCGCGATAAGATCAAAACTGGTTCGATCGACTGAGCGAACGGGCCGGAGGTAAACGCAAAACAAATGTTTCGGAGGGTTTGATGACCGAGGTCGTAATTGTTGGTGCCGCACGCACGCCAATTGGTGCATTTAATGGCACGTTGTCTGGTATCCCTGCGCACGAGCTGGGAACCATCGCGATCAAGGCAGCCCTGGAGCGCGCGGGCGTTGAAGCCGACGCCGTTGACGAAGTTATATTGGGGCAGGTTTTGACGGCTGGCGAAGGGCAGAACCCGGGCCGCCAGGCTGCCTTGGGTGCGGGTATTTCCGAAGGTGCCACGGCCTTTTTGATCAATCAGGTTTGCGGGTCGGGCCTGCGGACAGTGGCCCTGGGGGCCCAGCAGATTATGGCGGGCGATGCCACCATTGTTGTGGCCGGCGGTCAGGAAAATATGAGCCATTCGGGCCATGTGGCGCATTTGCGTGATGGTCATAAAATGGGCGACGTCAAATTCATCGATACCATGATTAAGGATGGCCTGTGGTGTGCGTTTAACGGCTATCACATGGGCAATACTGCCGAAAATGTGGCGACCAAATGGGGTATTACCCGTGAAGAACAGGATGCCTTTGCCGTTGCCTCGCAAAACAAGGCCGAAGCTGCCCAGAAGGAAGGCCGCTTTGCCGACGAAATCGCGCCTGTGACCATCAAGCATCGCAAGGGTGAAACCGTTTTTGATGCCGATGAATATCCGCGTCATGGGGCGTCGGTTGAAGGCATGGCAAAGCTGCGCCCTGCCTTTGACAAGGAAGGCACGGTGACGGCGGGTAACGCATCGGGCATTAATGACGGGGCGGCTGCCCTGGTTCTGATGTCGGCCGAGGAAGCCGAACGTCGTGGCCTGAAGCCGCTTGCCAAAATCAAAAGTTGGGCCACGGCAGGTGTTGACCCGGCGATCATGGGCAGCGGGCCGATTCCGGCATCGCGCAAGGCACTGGAAAAGGCCGGTTGGAGCGTTTCTGACCTGGACCTGATCGAAGCAAACGAAGCCTTTGCCGCCCAGGCCATTGCGGTGAACCGCGATATGGGCTGGGATACCGACAAGGTTAATGTCAATGGCGGTGCGATTGCGCTGGGCCATCCGATTGGGGCCTCTGGCGCGCGCGTGTTTGTGACCCTGCTTCATGAAATGCAGAAACGCGATGCCAAAAAGGGCCTTGCCACCCTTTGCATCGGTGGCGGCATGGGCATTGCCCTGTGTGTTGAACGCTAAAAAGAATACGGGCGGGATGGGGATGTTCCCTGTCCTGCCCGGCATTATGAACCACGCCATGAAAAGGAAAATAATCCTGGCGTGACGGGCCAGTAGGGTGTGCTGGTTTTCAGGGTTAATCCCCTGATTGATATCAAGGATATTTTTCAACCTTAAGGTTATGTTGAGGATACCCTGATTCGATAAAGAAACTTGGTGCCGATGCGGTTCTGTATAAACAGGATCGATTTTAGAAACTGTTTCTAGGGAGGTCTGCAATGACCCAAATTGCACTGGTTACGGGTGGTACCCGTGGTATTGGCAAGGCGATTAGCCTTGCGCTTAAAAATGCGGGTTTCAGTGTGGCGGCAACCTATGCCGGAAATGATGATGCCGCCCATAAATTTACCGAAGAGACGGGTATTGCGACGTTTAAATGGAGTGTGGCCGACCCCGAAGCCTGTGCCAAGGGCATAAAACAGGTTGAATCCGAAATGGGACCGGTCGATGTGTTGGTTAATAATGCGGGTATTACCCGTGACGGCTTCATGCACAAAATGTCGGTTGAAGGTTGGCAGGCCGTTATTGAAACCAATCTGAGTTCGCTGTTTTACATGACCCAGGCGGTGCTTGACAGCATGCGCTCGCGCGGCTACGGCCGGGTGATCAATATTTCCTCGATCAATGGTCAGGCCGGGCAAATGGGCCAGACCAACTATTCCGCAGCAAAGGCCGGTGTGCATGGCTTCACCAAGGCCCTGGCCCAGGAAGTGGCGCGCAAGGGCATTACGGTGAACACGATTGCGCCGGGTTATATCAATACCGACATGGTGGCGGCCGTGCCTGAAAAGGTGCTCGAAGGGATTGTTGCCAAAATTCCCGTCGGTCGCCTTGGCGAAGCCGACGAAATTGCCCAGGCGGTGCTGTATTTGTCCGGGCCGAATTCGGGCTTTATTACCGGGTCTTGCCTGTCGATCAATGGTGGTCAACATATGGGCTAACGGTTCCGACCGGCTCCCATATACGTGCTTTATGATTTGCAACACCCCGGCTGGTCCGGGGTGTTGTTGTTTGTGCGGGGCGCTTCGGACTGTTGCATTGTGGAACAAGTAGGCTGTGCCCGTCGTTATGCTTTTTATCCATACTTCCGGCATCAAAGCAGGCGGGCGCCCATAATGAGTAAAAAGGCACGATTTTATTTGCGGGGCGCTTCTTTGAAGGCTGCGGAAAAACAGACGGAAGACCAGGGGTCAGGCGGGGGGATGAGTACCTTAAGCGCCCATCGTATGGTGACGGTTTCCATTATCGGCCTGTTTGTCATTTCGGTATGTGGTGTTTTATATTTTGCCCAAAGCCTGTTGTTGCCGGTGGTTTTGGCCGGGTTGTTTTCCCTGATTTTGTCG
Source organism: Thalassospira sp. (assembly GCA_050299455.1). GTDB lineage: Bacteria > Pseudomonadota > Alphaproteobacteria > Rhodospirillales > Thalassospiraceae > Thalassospira. The sequence goes on along the minus strand of JBNKVZ010000118.1, from coordinate 4,841 downwards.
CCGGTGGTGCGCTGGTTTTTCCGGCGCGGTATTCCCGAACCGGTCACGGCCTTTGTGCTGGTTTTTTCCATGAGTGCCAGCGTCTTTGCCGGGGGCTACTGGTTAAGCGCGCCGATTTCACACTGGATCGATGATACCCCGCGCATCGAGAAGCGGTTGCGCCTCAAACTTGCTGAAATGGCCGGGACGATTGAAAATATTCAGGAAGCCCAGCGCAAAGTGGAAAAGGCAACCCAGCGGGACCCCAAATCCAATGTGCAGGAAGTGGTGGTCAAGGAACCCAATCTTTTAAGCCAGGCCGCCCGGGGTGCGCCGGAACTTTTTGGGGGAATTGGTCTTACTGTCGTTTTATTGCTGTTGATGTTGGCATCTGGCGACATGTTTTACGAAAAACTGATTAAGGCCCTGCCAACCTTCAAGGACAAGAAACGCGGCCTGCGCATTGCCAAGGATATCGAACGTGAAATTTCGCGTTATTTGTTGACGGTATTTGTCATCAATGTGTGCCTGGGGATTTGTATCGCCATTGGCCTGTCCTTTACCGATATGCCGAACCCGGTTTTGTGGGGCCTGGCCGCAACCTTGCTTAATTTTGTGCCTTATCTTGGTGCCCTGGTGGGGATCGGGATTGTTGGCATTGTCTCGCTGGTGTCTTTGCCCACCCTTGGGGCGGCGTTGGTGCCACCCGCCATTTATATGGCCTGCACAGCGATTGAAGGCCAGCTTGTTACCCCGTCATTGGTGGGGCGGCGTTTGCAGATCAATTCGGTGGCGGTGTTTCTGGCGATTGCCTTTTGGGGCTGGATGTGGGGCGCGGTTGGCATTTTTATCGCTGTGCCCGTGCTGATCATTGTTAAGGTTTTGTCGCATCACGTTGACGGTTTGGGGTGGCTAAGTGAATTTTTGGGCGCGCGGGATAAAAATTTACCGGCTGAAAGTTCGTGATAATGCCGTGATAATTTCGTGAAAATGCGAGGCGCGTTTCTTTTTCAACAAAATGCGCCAGCCTTTATCACGCCAATTATCTTCCGTTCCAGGTGCGGGCAGGTTTGACTGTTTTTCCGTCATATCATTGTTTTTCCCCTGTAATTTGGCATCTTGCCGCCCAGTTTGTGCAAGGCATCTGTGCAAGGCATAGTGGTGTTGCGCATAAGGGTTTTGATACCATAGGACGAGCGATTGATTTACCCCCTAACGCCGCGGTTTCAGGGGTTTGGAGGTTTGTCTGACATGGCTCAATGTGTTTGGTGACAGGCCTTGCTAAAAGACATGCCTGAATACATAAACCGAGTCATATGACCTTAAAGATGGTCGAACGGAGCTGAGATGAAATTTGCATTTATTCCAGTGCAGGAACGCGGCCAGGTTGACCGCCTGCTTGAAAATGTGGCCCGCCGCCTGATCCGTGAAGGGGCCAATCTGGCGGGTGTGGTGCAAGTGAATGCCGAACGCAAAGGGGCGCGGCATTGTGACATGATTGTCCAGGTGCTGCCTGAAGGCGCGAAATTTGATATTTCCCAAAAGCTGGGCAATGGCTCCCGGGGCTGTCGCCTTGATGTCGCAGCACTGGAAGAAGCCGTGGCTGCGGTCGAGGCGTCGTTGGATAACCGCCCGGAAGTTGACCTTTTGGTGATCAATAAATTTGGCAAACATGAATCCCTGGGGCGTGGCTTTCGTGATCTGATCGCCCAGATGCTGATGCGTGATGTGCCGGTTCTTTTGGGGGTGAATGCCCTAAACCGCGAAGCCTTTGATGAATTTTCCGGGGGTGAAGCCGTCGAACTTCCTGCCGATGAAGACAGCATCTATCGCTGGTGCGTGGAACATCGTTTGCAGGCGGCTTAACGGCACAGGCTTTCAGGCGCTAAAATCCGGCATGTGACGGTGCAGGTTGTCGAGCAGGTTGCCGGACAGGCTGTTTTCAAACCGGGTAATGTCTTCTTGCTGGTTGATATTGGCAAAAAGCAGGTCGGCCATTGTTTCGTTATCGGGCAGGGGGAAATCCAGGCTTTTGGCATTTCCCGCCATCAGGGCCAAGCGCACGCGGCGCTGGTCCTGGTTTAACAGCCCGGCAAGGGCCGGGGCCATGTCCCGGTGCCAAAGCGAGGCCAGATAGTGGTCGCGACCCCGATAATGGGCGTGGGCGGCAAGAACCCGGTTTTGCGGGGCGGGTGTGTTGGTATCATCCGTTTGGCAAATGGCCTGATATAACAGTGCGGGCAGGTCAACGGGCAGAACCGGGCAATCCACGGCATATACCGCCAGCCAGTCACTGCCATTTGGTAAATGGTTTAATCCCGCCAATATCCCCCCCATTGGCCCCAGCCCTGCACGGGGCTGGTCGGCAATGACCGGGCAATGATAGGCCGCATATTTTTGCGGGTCTTCATTGCTGGCAATCAGCACCGCAGCGCAATCGCGCTGCGCATTCCCGATCGCATAATCAAGAAGAGGGCGCGCGCCCAGCATCCGAAAGGGTTTGTTACCGCCCATGCGTGATCCCGCTCCCCCGGCAAGGACAAGGCCGGTAAAAACGGGGGGAATAGCGGCAGTGGTGTTTTGTGCGGTGGGATGGGGCATGGTTTGGATATGTCTTGGTTTCAGGGCGTGGCGGGCCAGACTGGCAGCGTGGCGCTGGATGTCAATTATTTTGCTTGTGCCCGGCGGGTTTCTTCCCAGTCCAGCAGGGCACGCAACCCATCCTCTAGCGAAATATCGGCAACATGGCCGATATCATTATGCAGGCGGGACGGATCCCCCTTGGAACGCAGGATATCGCCCTGGCGGGCGGGATGAAAGGCCGGTTCCCCGCTGCGCCCGGTCAGGCGTGTAATCTCGCGGGCAAGGTCCAGGATCGAAACTTCCTGTCCACGGCAGACATTGGCCGTCATGAAGCAGCCCTTTGTGGCGCGTTCAAGATATGCCATTGCCTGATGCAGGGCGGTGGCGACATCGGCGACGAAAACAAAGTCGCGGGTTTGTTCGCCTGTCCCGTAAATTTTCAACGGCTGGTCTGACAGGGCAAGGTTGGCGAAAATCGAGATAACGCCGCTATAGGGCGATGACGGGTCCTGACGGGGGCCATAAACATTGAAAAACCGTAGCCCGGCAAAACGCATGTCATAGGCCGATGTTGCCAAACCGGCATGAACCTCGTTTGCCCGTTTATCGGCCCCGTAAAAGGAAATGGGGCGGGGTGTTTCCGTTTCCGACAGGGGAATGGCCGTATTATCGCCGTATATTGCCGCAGAAGACGCAAAGACAACCGGAATTTTTCCGGCATTTTTGGCGGCCTCAAAGACATTGACCGTTCCAAGCGAATTGACCTGATGTGTTTCTGCCCAGCAATCGATGCTTTTTTGCACCGATGCCACAGCCGCCAGATGAAAAACACCGTCGCAGCCTGCCATGCTGTCGCGGACAGCATCGGGGTCGCAAATGCTGCCAATGATCAAGTCGGCTTCTTTGGCAAGGTTGTCGCGATGGCCGGTTGAAAGATCGTCCAGCACGCGCACCTTGTCGCCATTGGCAAGCAGCCTGTCCGCCAGATGAGAGCCAATAAATCCGGCGCCGCCGGTAATAAGATATGTCGCCATTGCGCGTCCCGCCCCTAATCTGGTGGATATGTCTGATAGAATAGCTTAACACGCCATCAAGCGAAATTTGTATGTTGTTTGGCGAATTTACACGATAAAGCGTTGGAGCTTTTCAAGAATTAGACGTATCCTTGGGTATAGGGAAAGAAAAACCAGCCCCGATAGATGGCTGGATATAAATGCAGGGTTTGAACAGTGACGTCTGAGAGCTGGAGAACAGATACACCCGGTGTGGATCAGGACAAGACCCGGCTGAACAAGCACAAGCATTTGTTCATCGGGATGTTTCTGGTTTTGATTGCAGGGCTGTTGATTGGCTTCAACATTTATGTGCGGGTCGAGCTCGATGCCCAGGCCAAACGGACGGCCGTTTCCGACCTGAATGCCATGCTCAAAAGTTATTCAGACCAGTTCGAGCAACGAACCCGCCTGTCGGCTGCGGTTCTGGATGGTTTGGCCGATAAAATTGGCAGCGGGCAGTTTTCCCAGCGCGAAGGCTATATTTTGTTGCGTCAGGCCGCCGAGAGCCTGGAACTGATCCGGGTGTTGGGGGTTGCGGACAAACAGGGTAACCTTATTTTGTCATCCCGTGCGCCGGACCCACCTTCCGTGAATGTGAAAAAAGATCCCAGCATTGCCTATTTTTTGAAGGGCGGCAAAGAGCCCTGGTATTTCGATGGTCCGACCAAAAGTTCGATTGATGGCCAATGGCAGGTTCTGGTTTCAGCCCCTGTCTTGAATGCCTATGGCAAGCTTAGTGGTGTGATCGGTGCAGTGATTGACCCACGCGCGATCTTGCAGCCCCTGCATCGGGTGATGTTGCCCGATGATGGCCTGGTCTTGATGAATGATCGGGGCGAACAGATTGGCCAAATTCCCTCTGCCCCACAGAGCACAGGCGAACCCGCCCCTTATCGTGATCTTGGATTGCACAGCATGTTGGTGAACACCATCGTGTCCGATATCCGTGAGGATAAGGATGGCACAGCTTTGCTGATTTCGGCACGCCCGGTTCTGGGCGGTAAGGTGAGCGTGGTTTTGACCCGGCCGGTAGAACAGGCCCTGAAAGGCTGGCAATTGTTCGAGCTTGCCGCCCTGATTGCATCGATTGTGCTGTTTTTACTGGCCGTTTTGGGCTGTATGGCCTTTGTTCATTATGACATTTTGCAAAAACGGAACTTTGACCAGCTTTCCCGTCTGAATGGCAAAATCCGCGAGGAAGCGGCAAAGGTTGAAGAACTCGCG
>JBNKVZ010000117.1:0-14642 GCA_050299455.1 Thalassospira sp. | reverse complement strand
CCTGGATTTAGATCCTGGCACATTGCGCAAGCGATTTCGCACAGCCTTACAGCGGCGTGGGCATTGGCAGCGTCACTGGCAGGAATGTTATGAATTTGCCTTGCCCCAGCGCCAGGAAAACGGCAGCGGACCAGGTGGCCTTGGCGGTATGGGCGCGACGGGTGGGGCTGGCAATGTGGGCAAGAAGCAGTTTGACCGGGTGTTTGATGCCACCGCCCCTGACGCGGTGGAGCAACTGGCCGCCAGTTTGTTGGGCGAGGTAACGCCCCCCTCGGGCGGGTGGTTTGAGATGGTGCCGGGTGATGCGGTGCCCGATGGCGCACAGGCTGACTTGGCCGAGAAGCTTTCGCGGGTTGTGCGCATTGTGCAGGGGCATTTTGAACGGTCCAATTTTGCGGTGGAAATTCATCAGGCATATTTGGACCTGGTCACTGTGGGAACGGCCTGTTTGCGCCTGGAGGAAGCCGGGCATGACGCGCCCTCCCGGTTTCGTTTTGGCGCGGTCCCGGTGCGCGAACTGGCCTTTGAAGAGCGGGTGGATGGACGGCTGGATACGGTGTTTCGTCAGCTTTGGCTGGGGATTGACGATATTTTGGAAAAATGGCCGGAGGCCAAAATTCCCGCCGCACTGCGCCAACGCGATCAACAGAGCTTGGAGAAATATGCGGTCATCGAGGCGGTGCTGCCAGATCGACGTGGGCAGGGGGATTATGAATATGTGGTGTTTTTTGCCGATGATGCGGCAGGCACGGGCGAGGGGGGCACGGTTGACCAGGTTATTGCCAGCGGGCGGTTTGAGGTGTCGCCCTATATTGCCTTTCGCTGGCTGAAGGCCCCGGGCGAGATTTATGGCCGTTCCCCGGTGATGAAGGCGCTGCCGGATATTAAAACCGCCAATAAGGTGGTGGAACTGGTGCTGAAAAATGCCTCCATCGCGGTGACGGGGATTTGGCAGGCCGATGATGATGGCATTTTAAACCCGGCAACGGTGCGGTTGGTGCCGGGCAGCATTATCCCCAAGGCGGTGGGGTCGGCGGGGTTAACACCGCTGGACGCACCGGGGCGGTTTGATGTCTCGGACGTTGTTTTGGCCGATTTACGGGAACGTATTCGCCGTTGCCTGCTGGCTGACCGACTGGGCCAGGTTGATGCCCCGCGCATGACGGCGACCGAGGTTTTGGAACGTGCATCGGAAAATGCGCGACTGTTGGCGGCAACCTATAGCCGGTTGCAGGCGGAACTGATTTTTCCGTTGATGCGCCGGGCCTTGCATGTGCTGGCGCGGAGCGGGGAACTGCCGAAGATTTCGCTAGATGGCAATGAGGTGTGCCTGCGCCACAGTGCGCCCATGGCCCAGATCGGCCAAAAGGCCAAGGCGGGACAGGTGCTTGATTGGCTGGAACGGCTGACCAAACTGGGGCCAGAAGCGACAAACAGCGTTGATATTGACCGCACAGTTCGCTGGTTGGCGGACCGGTTTGGTGTGCCGCAGGATTTGTTGCATCCGCCGCTGGACCCGCTGGACCCGTTGACGCTGGCCGGCATGATGGCGGATTTGACCAAAACAGCGCCACAAGCCGAACGCGAACCGCCCGCACAGGATGAGGACAGCCCCATATCGACCGCGTCGAGCACATGAACGCCCGACATGATGAAGCAGGATGGCGAATGCCGGCGCGGCATAGCAGGGCAGGGAATGAACACGGACCGGGGGAACCATGATGGACAACATGACACAGGCCGGGCTCGCGGGCGCGGAAGATGCCGATACGCGCGCGGACAAACGTGCTGACAAACGGAAGATGCGTCATGCGGTGGATAGGGTGGATGTCGACGATATCGGCGATCCGGCAGTCCCGGGCGGTTGGGCGTGGTTTGAGGGCCTGTCTTTTTCGGGGTTTGAAGAGGATGTGACAAAGAAGGTGGCCGGGGGCGTTTTACCCCAGCATGACGCAACCGGGCGGGTGCCGGAAGATATTTGGCGGGATGGGGTGTGGCAGCGGGTGCTGGGGCAAGCCGGTGGTGCGGATGGGGCGGAAATTTGTGCGCAGTTGCGCGCCATGACGCTGGAACGGGCGCTGGGGGCCCATGCCAGCCAACAGGCGATTTGGATGCTGGAGGGGCAACGCGCCCTGGTGTTGCAGATATTGCGCCGCGCCGGGGTGCCGGTGCATGGCCGGTAAGGTGGCAGGGGAATGACAGCGAAGGGTGAGGGTAATTATGACCATGACAGATAAAGATGTGCCGGGGATGGACGGGATGGCGACGGCGGGTAACGGGAATGTTGCGCGTGCGGCGGACGCGGTGAATGCGGTGAACGGGGCGGATGACGCGGTTGCTGGGGTCGGGACGCGTGCGGCAGATCGCGGGCTTTTGGGAAATGCCGGGGAGACCGCCGGAAACGGGACCCCGTTGGCGCCGGATGGGGTGGTGACGGCAGCGGCCGGTGACGAAGGGGCTGATAGCTCGGTCTGGCGGGTGCCGGGCGAGGATGGCAGTGCCGAAGACTGGCAGGCATTTTACCGCGCCCTGGGTGTGCCCGAACGTGCCGAAGATTACGTTATTGAGGGGGCGGATGCGCTGGGCGGGGTGAATGCGGATGTGAATGCGCGTCTGCATGAAGCAGGTTTTACGCCGCAACAGGCACAGCTGGTTTATGACCTGGCCGGGGAAATTTTAACGCCCATGGCGGCAGAGCTTGAAAGCGGGGCACAGGCGAGCCTGATGCAGGCCAAACTGGCGGCGGAATTTGGCGGGGAGGCACAATGGGCACAACTGGCCCCGCGCCTGGCAAGTTGGGGCGAGAAAAACCTGCCCGATGCCTATGAAGCAATGGCGCAAAGCCCGGAAGGGGTGCGCGCGCTGTATCGGTTGATGTGCGAAGCCGGGGAGCCGGGGCTGGCGGCGACGGGAAGTGGTTCTGCGCGCGAAACGCCCGAGGTGGAAATAGACCGCCTGATGAATGACCCGCGTTACTGGCGGGACCGGAACCCTGTGATTGTGGCCCAGGTGCAGGCAGCCTTTGACAGCCTGCACCGCAATGAGTGAGCCTGCATCGGTCAGATGCAGGCCCGGCCGTGATGGAGACGGCCATAAAACATCGATCAGGGGTTAATTGGCTAGGGGTTAATTTGCCGGTTCGACCTGATAGCGCCCGTCGGCCTTGCGCACCTCGGGCGGCATATGGGTGCGTTCAAAGGCGGCATAAACATCATACAGGCCCGGGGCCGGGCTGTTGCCGGTGGCATCCTCTGTCAGCGCCATGCTGTCATCAGGGGCATGGGGTTTTTCAAAAATATGCACCGGTACGGATTGTTGACCGGCCCGCAAGGCCGCATCGACGAGAAGATAGATCTGTTCGATGTCATCGTTTTTAAGGGCGATGCCGGGACCATCGGCGCAATTGCCATGCAGGCTGTAGCTGGTGGTTGCCTGGCTGGGTGAAGGTGCATCGTCATCGGGCAGCGGGGTGAGGGCCAGTTCAACATTTTTCGGGCTGTTGGGGGCCAGATTATTGCGCGAGATGGTGTAAACGCCCGGCGGTGGTGTTTGGAAGGTGGCGTTGCCGCTGTCGGCATCGGTGCAGAAGGCGGCATCCTGGATTTCGTTATAACGATGGTCGCCGCGTAACCAGACCTCGATTTTATGATCGGCGGTGAAGGCACGCAGATAAACCGGGGCACCAACCGCAATATTGGCATCCTTCAGGCGTTTTTCCATATCGGGCAGCACGCGGCTGCGGATGCGGTCGGCGCCAAAGCCGGTCAGGGCGGAAACCCGGGCTGTGAAGGCCTCAACATAACCGGGAATGGGGGTGTAGGGCAGGGCGAAGTAACCTGCCGCTCCCAAAGCGACAACAGTGAAAATTGCGTAAGTACGTGCGCGCACCAGGAAGGCTCCGACGGGTTGACGTGGTTATAAATCGGGGTCGTCCGGCGACCGAGACAGCCGATCTTTCTGGCCCATAAGCCAGAATCCGGAACGGGAAATCAAGCATCAAAGCATGACCAGAAAATGACATTTAACGCAGGAATTAAGGCGGGTGTTGCCTTGTTTTTTGCCGTGAGGTGGCGTGTGGGCGTTTTCAGTGAAAAGGGGATAAAATGAGTATTTCGATTGATAAAAGCTTTATCGAGCATTTTCAGGCCGATGTCCATCAGGCCTATCAGCGCATGGGGTCGAAGTTGCGCAATACCGTGCGGGTGAAAAACGGCGTGAAAGGCGCGACAACCACGTTTCAGAAGGTTGGCAAAGGGGTTGCCAGTGTTAAGGCCCGGCATGGTTATGTGCCGGTGATGAATGTGGATCATGAACCGGTGCGCTGCGATTTGCAGGATTATTATGCCGGGGACTGGGTCGATGCGCTAGACGAGCTGAAGGTCAACCATGATGAAAAAATGGTGCTGGCCAATGCCGGGGCCTATGCGCTGGGCCGCAAGACCGACGAGTTGATCATTCAGGCCCTTGTGAAAAGCAAAAACCGGATTGCGGCCGACGATAACGGGTTGGTTTTGGACAAGGTGCTTAGCGCGTTTGAACGCCTGGGGGCCAATGATGTGCCCGATGACGGGCAGCGTTATGCCATTGTGGGCTGGAAACAATGGTCTGAATTGTTGACGATCAAGGAATTTGCATCGTCGGATTATGTGGGCAATGACGATTTGCCCTGGAAGGGCACACAAGCCAAACGCTGGCTGGGCACCCTTTGGATGCCGCATTCCGGCCTGCCCGAGGTGGAGGGCGCACGGGCCTGTTTCTGGTATCACCGCACGGCGATTGGTCACGGCGTGGGCGCGGATGTGCAGACCGATATTACCTGGCATGGTGACCGGGCGGCGCATTTTGTCAGCAATTCCATGAGCCAGGGGGCCACCCTGATTGACGATGCCGGGGTGGTGCGCCTGCTGGCAAAGGAATAGGCGGGCGGCAAAAAACCAGGAAAGAACAAGTTTGAACAGATAAGGGCACAAGGCAGGTGCCATTAGGCCGCGGGATGGAAACGCGGCTTTTTTTGCGCCTGCCGTGGCCCGGTTTGCCGAGATGTCGATTATCGCGGCATGGATGATTTTACCAAAATTCAGGAGCAGCAAAGATGGCAGAAGGTTTTAAGGCCCGGAACCTGAGTGTTCTGGCATATGCCAATGGTTTTACCCTGTGGCATTACATCACCCCCGATGTGGCAACCGATGTGGACACGGAAAATTATTTTGCCGGTGCGCGCGACATGTTGCGCCCCGGCGACATCATGTTTGCCAATACCAACCGCGATGGCGGGGTTTCGGGCGGGATGTTCCTGGTAACACAGGCTGATTCCAGCAAGGTTGATGTGCGTGACATGACCGCGATTGGCACCACCAATACCGATTGATCAAGCTGACCCAAGGTAGGGCCGGCCCTGTTTAGGGCAGACCCGCTCGACAAGGCCCGGTTCAGTGATGTGCCGGGCTTTTTCCTGGGCAAAGGGAGAGCAAAAAATGGCCCTGAGCGATGTGGCATTATGCGCACGGGCATTGGTGATGATTGGGGTGAACCCGATTGCATCCTTTGCCGAAGAAACACTGGAGGCGGAAGTGGCGGGGATGCTTTATCCCGCCCTGCGCGACGGGATGCTGGCGGCTTATCCGTGGCGGTTTGCCGCGCGGGGCAAGTGGCTGTCACGCCGGGCAGCACAACCGGGCGAGGACGAAACGACACCCGATGGATTAAATGAATTTGCCCTGCCGGGCGATTTTATCCGGCTTTTGGCATTGGAAAGCGAAGGCGGGGCATTGCCCGAATTTGAGCTGCGCAAGGGCAGTGTCGCCTGTGTGAGCCGGCGGGCGTATTTGCGCTATGTCGGGCGGATGGCGGAGGCATCGTTTCCGGTGTGGTTTGACATGGCCCTGATTGCGCGGCTGGCAGCGGAATTTTGCCTGCCCCTGACCGAAAGTACCAGCCGGGCGGAATATTTGCACAAGCGGGCCGATGATTTGTTTCATCAGGCGCGCCTGGCCGATGCCCAGCAATCAACCCCGCGCCGGATAGAGGATTTTCCCCTGTTGGAGGCACGGGGCTGATGGGGCGTAGTATATTGGAAAAAACGACCTTTAGTGCAGGCGAACTGGCCCCGGAATTGTGGGGGCGCGGTGATATTGCCGCCTATCGCAACGGGGCGGCAAAGTTGCGCAATGTGTTTGTGCAACCATCGGGCGGGGTGTGCCGCCGCCCCGGGGTGCGCCTGATTGATGCGGTTTCGGGGCCAATACGGCTGGTGCCGTTTGAATATAATGTCGATCAGCCGTTTTTGGTGGTGTTTTGGCATTTGCGCGCCACGGTTTATGCCGGTGATGTGGTGGTACAGGAACTGACCACCCCGTTTGAAGCCCGGCATTTAGCCCAGATAAGCTGGACACAAAGTGCCGATACGTTGCTGGTGGTTCACCCGGATGTGGTGCCGGTTCGCATTGTGCCAAAGGCGGATGCAGACTGGCTGGTGACAAGCTGGGTATGGGGCGAAACCAATGTCAGCCGCCAGCAACCCTATTACAAATTTGCCGAACCTTATGTGTCGATCAAGCCATCGGGCACCAGTGGCACCATTGCGCTGGTGGCAAGCGATGACCTGTTTGTTGACGGCCATATTGGCCTGCAATGGCGCATTCGCGGGGTTGAGGGCAAAATGGAGAGTGTGGCCGATGCCCGCCATGCGACCCTGACATTGCGGGCCGCCTTGCCCGATGCCGGGGAAACGCAGGATTTTGCCGAACCGGCATTTTCGGCGGTGCGGGGCTGGCCGCGCAGTGTGACCTTTCATCAGGACCGGATGGTGATTGGCGGATCGCGCGATTTGCCCAACCGTTTGTGGATGTCGCATTCGGGCGATTTGTTTAATTTTGAACTGGGCGAAGGGCTGGATGACGAGGCAATTGAATTTGCCCTGCTGGCCGATCAGGTCAGTGCGATTACGGCGGTGTTTTCCGGCCGTGATTTGCAGGTTTTTACCAGCGGGGCGGAATGGATGGTCAGCGGCACGCCCTTAACCCCGCAAAATATTCAGGTCACAAGGCAAACCCGTATTGGCAGTGCGCCCGATCGCAATGTGCCACCGGTCAATATTGACGGGGCAACCGTGTTTGCCGCGCGCAATGGCCGCGAAATGCGGGAATTTTTATTTACCGATCTTGAGCAGGCCTATGGCTCGGCAGACCTTGCCTTGCTGTCGGGGCATTTGATCAAATCGCCGGTGGACCAGGCCTATGATGCCAATCGCAGGCTTTTGCATGTGGTGATGGGCGATGGCAGCCTTGCCACCCTGACCCTGTATCGCCGTGAAGGGGTGACAGCCTGGAGCATGCAGGAAACGGCGGGGGATTTTCGCAATGTCGCGGTAAGTGGGGGCGATGTTTATTTGGTGATCGAACGCGACGGGCGGTTTTTCCTGGGGCGGTTTGATGATGCGGTTGGCTTTGACCTGGCCATTGCCAGCGAGGTTGGTGAAGCGGGTGAAGCCCAGCGCCGCTGGGGCCAGTTTGGGTTGCAAGATGGCATGAAGGTTGCCGTTTGGGCCGATGGGCAGCTTTATCGTGATGTGGCCGTCGAGGGCGGGAACATTGCCCTTGCCCGCCCGGCGACATCCCTTGTGGCGGGGTTGGCCTTTAGCCATGAAATTGCAGCTTTGCCGCCGGTGGGCGGGGATGGATCGCGGGCTTATGGCGGGGCGTGTTTGCGCCTGATCAGCGCGACCTTCCGCCTGCATGACAGTGTGGGGCTGGCTGTGGATGTGGGGCGGGGAATGCGCAACATTCCGCTGCGCAAACCGGCGGCAGGACGGGTGCTTGATGCACGCCAACAGGTTTTTCGCGGCGATATTACGGTGCGGGCAATGGGCTGGAAACGCGGCGGCCAGGATGGCCTGTGGCGTATCAAGGGCGATTTGCCTGCGCCGTTTTTATTGCTGGGCGTTAGCAGTGAAGTGGGGGTGAATGACTGATGGGTGGATTTTCAAACTGGGCACCGGTCATTGCCGGGGCGGTGCAAAGCGGGGCTGACCTTGCCGCCAGCCAGGCGCAAACCCGCAAAACCGAAAAGCAGATTACCGCCCAACGTGCAAGCCAGCAACAGGCGCTGGCGGCGGAAAAGGCGGCGAATGATGCCAAACGGGCGCGGCAATTGCGGGCCCAGCAGGCCCGTTTGCGGGCACGACAGGGGGCATCGGGCGTGGCAGCGGGGGCCGCAGGCTCGGCCGAGGCGGTGTTAAGCGGGGCCGCACGCGGGTTGCTCGATGTGCAGGATGCTGCCAATGGGGCCTATGCACGGCAAAGCAGCACGATTGACCGAAATGCGCAATATCGGCGGCAAAGTTTGCTTGATACGTCGCGCTATAACACGCTGTCGCAAATTTCATCGTGGTTTGCGCGCCGTGATAAATGGGGGAACTAGGCATGGGGGCGATTTTTGCAGATGGCAACCGCGCAAGCGTGCGTTTCACCGGGGATGGCGAAACCCGGGAATTTCCGTTTGAATTTGGCGTTTTTGCGCCGGGGGATGTGACGGTTGCGGTGAATGGCCGCGCGATTGTGGAAAATATTGATATTGCCTTGCGCAAGGCCCCGGCACAAAGCAGCGGCGATGCCGGGCAGGCGACCCGGGCGGCGACAGGCGGGCGGGTGACATTTGCCATCGCCCCGGATGATGGCGCGGATATCTTGATTGCGCGTCGCCTGGGATTGCGGCGGTTAAGCCATTATGACAGTGGTAGCAGCCTGCGGGCAGATGTTTTAAATGCCGATTTTGATTATGTGCTGGCCGCATTGGGCGATGTTGAAGCCGGGTTTTCCAGCACATTGCGCCTGCCTGAAGGCGGGTTAAATGGCGCGGGCGAGGCGGTTGTGGCACAATTGCCCAGACCGTTGCCCAACCGTGCCCTGATGTGGGACGCAACGGCACGCCAATTGGTTAACGGGCCGGACAGCACAGCCATTAACAGCGCGGCACAGGCCGGGAAAACCGCCCTGAATGCCGCCAACCGGGCCGATAGTGCTGCCGACTTGGCGCGTCAGTCCCTTGCCGGGTTTGTTAACCAGAGTGCAACCGCGCTGTTGCAGCTTGATTGCCGGGGGCAGCAGGCCTTGGCCTTTCAGGATGAACGGCGCAGCCCGATGGTGGATGCGCCGGGCAACCGGGTGCTGGATGTGGGGCAAAGCGGGGCGGTGGTACGGGTTTCCAATGGCGGGCGCATTACCCTGCCGGTTTGTACGCCACCGCGCAACGGTGTTGCCTTTCGTATTTTTAATGGCGATGGCACGGCGACCGATATTGCCGCAGCAACGGGCGATGTTTTGCACCCGGTTGATGGTGGCAGTGATAGCAGCATATTTGCCCTGCCCTTGCGCGGCGATGCGGTGGATGTGTTTTGCGATGGGACGCGCTGGCAGGTCCTGACCCTGCGCAGTGGCGGGCCGCTGGTGAAAATGTTGCGCACCCAAAAACAGGCCATCCCGGCCGGCGGCGAATTTGTGGTGGAATGGGACAGCATCATCGAAGACAGCCACGGCCTTTATGATGCCGGGATAGACGGTATTGCCGCTGTCCCACCGGGCTTTTACCATTTTGACATTGGCATTTGCCTGGAACTGGCTGACCAGTCCGTGCAGGGCATGGTGTTTGTTGAACGGTTGGGCGCGGGGGGCTGGCATATGCACCTGCAAGGGGTGGATACTCTGCCCAATGGCGAAGATGGCCGCAAGATTTTGCGCTGTAGCGGCATCGCGCGGGCCGGGATCGGCACCGATAATGCCTTTCGCGTGCGGGTGGCACATGGGGCCAGTGACACACGGCATATTGTGGCAACCAGCCTGGCAAGCTGGTTTCACGCCGTGCGATTAAGCGCCTAGCGGCATGTGAATTTCGATCAGGACACCCCGTCTGTTTGTTCAGGCGGGGTTTTTGTTTGCAGCCTATTTAAAAACGGAGCCCGTACTATGGCGATGCGGTTTTTGCCGTTAACGGATTATTTGCAGGTATCGCGCGCCAGCACCAGTTTGGCGCGCAACGAAAGTGGGCTGATTGCCACTGTGGCGGCCCATCAGCCGGTCTTTGAATTTGATGGGGACGGCCGGGCCCTGGGCCTGCGGATTGAGGGGGCGTCGGCCAATTTGCTGCGCCATTCCACCGATTTTACCAACGCGATTTGGGAAAAAAGCCGCGGTGTGACGGTGACGCCTGCGAGCGGGCCAGCCCCCGATGGCAGCAACACCGCCACGCAAATTGATTTTGCCGATGGCACGGACAACCTTTATCAGCGGGTCGATAACCTTGCCAGCGGGACGCCCCATGCCTTTGCCATTTGGATGCGGGCGGTTTCGGGCATGGCGGATATTACGTTGGGTGGGGTGAACGGGCCATCGCAACATGCGGTCACGCTGGGTGAAAAATGGCAGCGGGTCGGCTTTGCCGAGGCGGCATCGGGGACCAGCCGCTATCCGAAAATCAGCACGGCATTAAGCGGGTCAGGCGCGTCCATCCTGGTGTGGAATGCGCAATTGGAGGCAGCACCCGTTGCCAGCAGCGACATGATCAGCAACGGCATTCCGGCGGCGCGCAATGGCGATGATGTATCGCTGGATTTAACGACGGGCTGGTTTAAGCCAGGGGCCGGAACGCTGTTTTTTGATTTGTCATTACCGGCGGCCTGGCAGGGAATTTGGCGGGTGATGCAACTTTCTTCCGCCAGCCTGAACGATGACCATCTCGATTTGGGATATGACAGTGCGGCTAACCAGTTGCGCATCAGCCTGCGCAAGGGCGGCCAACAGGTGATTACCCAATCGCTTTACGGGGCGTTAAACCCGGCAGGTCGTAACCGGGTCGCCATTGCCTTTGACGATGATGAAATTGCCGTTGCCACCGCCAATGGGGTGTTGCAATCGCCTGGTGGGTTTGCGTTGCCGCGCAATTTTGCCCATTTGCGCATTGGGTCTTATGCCGGGACGTCCGGTTTTTTAAATGGCTATGTTCGGTCCCTGTCCTATTGGCCGGGGCGGTTGAGTGACGCGCGGTTAATGGCGCTGTGCGCGGATGGTGCGCCTTAAGGTCAGGGGACACAGCATGATAAAACGGCAGGATGTTGCCCCGGCCACCCGCGACAGAGAAGGGACTGGAGCTGGGACTGGCGCGGGGGCAGGGGCAGGAGATGCTGTCCCAGTTGCTGCGGAGAATGGGCATGACCCGCACAATGCCCGGCTGGCACGGCTGCAGGATGAATTACTGCGAAGCCTGCCCACAGATATTCGCCGGGCGCGCAAGGCGTATCATCGGGTGGCAGACGAAGCCGCCGGAATAATGGATGCCAAGGGGTTTGTGAACTATCAGTCTGCCTGCAAGGCCGCGCTCGCCCATATTGAAAGCCTGATCAAGCTGTTGCGGTGGGTGCGCGAAGGGGAGCTTGCCGCCGCTGTGGCGGGTGCGGGCGGAGATAAGCAAACAGGCGCGCCGGGCGCCGGGCAAAAAAACGCCGATGATCACGGTGATGACATTGCCCGCCTGATTGCCGATGCCCGCAAGGCGTTACAACCGGCAGGGCGCGGCTAAAAAGCAAAAGATACGGGAAAGGGGGCAAATAACGTGAGCGTTAAGCGGGCCAGCCTTGCCGAATTTGTCTGGATCTGGAACCGGGCCTTGGGCCTTGAAACACCGGCGCATCACCAGAAAATGGCGCAATGGTTGCAACAGCACCATGATCACGGCCCCAAAGAATTGCTGTTAATGGCATTTCGCAATAGTGGTAAATCAACAATGGTGGGCCTGTTTTGCGCCTGGCTGCTTTATAATGACCCGGATTTGCGCATTCTGGTGCTGGCAGCGGATTTGGACCTGGCAAAAAAGATGGTGCGCAATGTCAAACGCATTGTCGAGCGCCATCCCCTGATGAAATCGGCCATTCCGCCCCGCCTGAGCGATTGGGGGGCAGAACGTTTTACCATTAACCGGCCCGGTGAATTGCGGGACCCGTCGATGCAGGCGGCGGGCATTGGCGGCAATATTACCGGGTCGCGCGCCGATGTGGTGATTTGTGATGATGTCGAAGTGCCCAAAACCTGTGACACCGCCCATAAACGGGGGGAATTGCGCGAAAAACTGGGTGAAATTTCCTATGTGCTCAGCCCCGGCGGGATGCAGGTTTTTATCGGTACACCGCATAGTTATTATTCGATCTATGCTGAGGAAACCCGCCCGGAAAGTGGCGAGGATTCGCCGTTTTTGGCCGGATTTTCCCGGTTTTGCCTGCCGATTATCGATACAAACGGGCATTCCGCCTGGCCAGAGCGGTTTTCACTGGAAAAAATTGCCCAAATTCGCGCGCGAACGGCGGCGGGTAAGTTTGCCAGTCAGATGATGCTGGAAATGGTGCCGCCCGATCAGGGCGAACTGGACCCGGCCCGCCTGCATCCCTATGACGACGAGGCGGAATTTGAAAGTGCCAATGGCGAGTTTCGGCTGCGCATTGGCGATCGGCGTATGGTGGCGGCAAGCTGCCATTTTGACCCGTCCTTTGGTGGAAAGGGGCAGGATGGCGCGGTGATTGCGGCGGTTTATATGTGCGAGCAGGGGGAATATTGGCTGCATGATGTGGCTTATTTGAAAAGCGATCCCAAATTTTTGGATCGCGAAGATGAAGCCAGCCAGCTTTGCCGACAGGTGGCGGAATTTGTCCAACGCCATCATTTGCCGGTCGTCAGGGTGGAAACCAATGGCATTGGCCGGTTTTTGCCCAATATTTTGCGCCGTTGCCTGAAACAGGCGGGCTGTGTGGCATCGGTGGTAGAATTTCACGAAACGCGTAACAAGGAAGCCCGTATTGGCGATGCCTTTGGTGCGGTGCTGGCCGCCGGGCTTTTGCACGGGCATCGCACAATCTGGCAGGGGCCGTTTATTCGTGAAATGCGCGAATGGCGACCGGGGGGTGGCAACCGGGATGACGGCCTGGATGCCGTTGCCGGTTGCATCCTGGCTGAACCGGTGCGCCTGCCGCGTGTGACGCGGGCCGCTTTTGGCCGGGATTGGCGACCAACGGGTGCCGTCATCCATGTTGAACAGGAATTCGCGCCATGAAGTTGATGAAAAATCAAAGTGTTGCGGAAATTACGCGCAAAAAAATCTCCTAAAAGTTGCGCGGGCTATTGTTTTTGCTTACAGCCATTCTAATCTATATTGAAGGATAGGGTGTAAGGCTTTGGCTACGCTAAAGTGTTGTTTTTGCGACATGATGATCGGGACGCGACAGGCCCCGATGCGACCCGCAAAAGGGAGGTCCTGAAGATGTTGCGTATGGGTGTTTTGCTTGCCCTGGTTCTGGGGGCTGTGATGGCGACAATTCCGGCGCGCGCCGCCCCGCCTGTCTGCGGTGATCGCAGCGCGGTTTTACAAAGCCTGAGCAGCAAATATTCAGAACAGCCGGTTGCGGCGGGTGTGGCCTCAAACGGGGGTGTTATCGAGATTTTGAAGGGGCCGGACGGGAAAACATGGACGATCCTGTTTACCTATCCCGATGGGCCCAGTTGCCTGATTGCGACAGGCGAGGCCTGGCAGGAAATTTCCTATGCCCTGCAAGGCCCGGAGGCCTGACAAAGGACAGGCGGATGATGTGGTGTGATAGCGCGATGGCTGCCGTGACAGGCGCTATCTGACATCTCCGCTGACGATGAGGGGGACGTTTCTTAATGGTGAGAAACTCCTGAACTGGCCCGCCGGGAATTTCCGGCGGGTCTTTTTTATGGAGAAAATCAGAATGACGGAACCGGTGGATCTGGGCTGGTGGCTGACAATGGTGGAACTGCCCGGACTGGCGGGGTTGTTCTGGCTGATCTGGCGCAGCCGTGGAGAATTTCAGCGTGCGCTGGACCTTCTTTCGCTGACAACGCAGCGCGACATGCAGGAAGCCCGCGAGGCATTGGCCGGCTTTAAGCTTGATGTGGCGCGAAATTACGTTTCGATCCCCTATTTGAAGGATGTGGAGCGCCGCCTGACCGCGCATTTATTACGCATCGAAGCCAAACTGGAAAGCCGGGATCAGGGCTGAATATCTTTTTGGAAAACGGGAAATCGTGATGACGCATGCAATCAAACAAAAAAGCCGGGATCGTCGGGACATCAACACGCTGGCAGATTTGCAGCCGGTCGATATTTTGGCCCGGACCCTATATGGCGAAGCCCGGGGCGAGGAACTTGCCGGGATCGAGGCGGTGGCGGCGGTCATTGTCAACCGGGTGGCCTTTGCCCGGGCGCGCGGTGGCTATTGGTGGGGAAATGATATTGTTTCGGTCTGTCTGAAAAAGGGGCAGTTTTCCTGCTGGAATGAAGGTGATCCGAACCGCGAGAAGCTGTTGCGGGTGAATGACCGTGACCCGGCCTTTCGCCTGTGCCGCCGGGTGGCACGGCGCGCCGAAGCAGGCCGTTTGCCCGACCCGGTGCAAGGGGCCACCCATTACCATACGCTGCAATGTGACCCGTGGTGGGCGCGGGGCCGTGTGCCGTTATGTGAAATTGGCAATCACGTTTTTTACTCAGGCATTGGTTAAGGCCCTTTCGCGGTGATGGATCAGGATGCAGGGCGGCACCGGTTACAGGAGGCCGCCATTTTTATGGGAAAGGGGATCGCAAATGAT
>JBNKVZ010000116.1:0-14935 GCA_050299455.1 Thalassospira sp. | reverse complement strand
CAACTGCGCGGTATTCTTTTTTACCAACCCGAAGAGCTGGTCATTTCCGCCCATGCCGGAACGCCGCTTGACGAAATCACTGCCTTGCTGGCCGATAAAAACCAGCAATTCCAGTTCGAGCCGGGCGATTTCCCCTTGTTGCTGGGCGATGGATCGCGGGCTGGGGCTGATTTGCCAGCCGGGGATGGAGCGGGACGTGCTGCGGAAAGCGGTACATTGGGCGGGCTTGTGGCCTGTAATCTTTCGGGGCCGCGCCGCTTAAAGGTTGGCGCTGCGCGTGACCATGTTTTGGGATTTGAGGCGATAAGTGGCCGGGGCGAGGATTTTAAATCCGGCGGCCGGGTGATGAAAAATGTGACCGGGTTTGATCTGTCAAAATTGATGGCGGGGTCCTTTGGCACCCTGGCGGTGATGCACACGATCACCCTAAAGGCGATGCCGAAACCCGAAACAACCCGCACCGTTCTTATTCCCTGCAATGATGTTTCCTCTGCCGGGGCGGCGATGACGGTGGCAATGGGTAGCGAAAACGAGGTTTCCGGCGCAGCCTGGGTGCCGGCTTCGTTAATTGCGGGATGTTGCCAGGATGCCAATGCCCGCGAAATCGC
The DNA here is from genome assembly GCA_050299455.1 of Thalassospira sp. Lineage (GTDB taxonomy): Bacteria > Pseudomonadota > Alphaproteobacteria > Rhodospirillales > Thalassospiraceae > Thalassospira. Next base: position 14,327 of record JBNKVZ010000116.1, on the reverse strand, counting down.
TGCAAAGGCGCAAAACTGCCTTTCCTTGCGGCTGGAAGGGCCGGAACAATCGGTTCTTTGGCGGGCGGAGGCTTTGTCGCGGTTGCTGGCCGATAAAGGCACGCCAGCGATTTTACCGATGACGGACAGCCTGGCTTTGTGGCAGGCCATTGCCGATGTCACGCCCTTTCAGGGGCACGACGGCATTTTATGGCGCATGTCGGTGCCGCCGGCCTCTGGTGCGGTTTTGGTATCATCTTTGCGGGATTTGGCCGGTTTGGGGCAGTCGGATGTGATGCTTGACTGGGCTGGCGGGTTGGTGTGGGTGCAATGTGCACAATGCGATATGTCGCTGGCTGCGCAAATCCGCGAGATTGTGCAAAAGGCGGGCGGCAATGCCACGCTGGTGCGTGCCCCGTCACATATTCGCCGGGAAATTCCGGTATTTCAGCCGCTTTCGCCCGAAATTATGCGTATTAACCAGAAAATTTCCGAAAATTTTGATCCGTTTGGCATTCTTAATCCGGGGCGCATGGCACCGGTCCATCAGGGCGCGGGGGCATAAATGCAAACGAATTTCACCGACCGGCAACTTGCCGATCCGGCAATTGCGCAGTCCGAACAAATTTTGCGCAAATGCGTGCATTGCGGCTTTTGTACCGCGACATGCCCTACCTTTGTTACCCTGGGCGACGAACTTGATAGCCCACGGGGCCGCATTTATCTGATCAAGGATATGCTGGAAAATGACAAACCCGCCAATGAACGGGTGGTGCGCCATCTTGATCGTTGTCTTTCCTGCCTGTCTTGCATGACGACATGCCCGTCGGGTGTGGATTACATGCACCTGATTGACCATGCCCGTGCCCATATCGAAAAAACCTATCGCCGCCCCCTGGGGGATCGCTGGTTGCGCAAATTGCTGGCCTGGGTTGTTCCGCACCCGGCATTGTTCCGCTTCTCCCTGATGGGGGCAAGGTTGGCCGCGCCCTTTGCCGGATGGATGCCGGGGCGTTTGCGCGGCATGGTGAAGCTGGGTGCCCGGCCTTTGCCGTCCCCCAGCTGGGTGGACCGGCCACAGGTTATTCCCGCCCAAGGGAAGCGAAAAGGCCGGGTCGCGATATTGACCGGCTGTGCCCAGCAGGTTCTGGAAACGGAAATTAACGAGGCAACGGTTCGTCTGCTCACCCGGTTGGGCATTGAAATTGTGGTGGCCAAGGGGGCGGGGTGTTGTGGCTCGCTGGTGCATCATATGGGGCGGGAAGAACAATCCCATGCCCAGGCCATTGCCAATATTGCCGCTTGGCACGGCGAATTGGCCGAGGCCGGGGGCGAAGGGCTGGATGCCATTGTTGTGACGGCATCGGGCTGTGGCACCACGGTGAAGGATTACGGCACCATGCTGGCCCAGGATCGCCAATGGGCCGACAAAGCCGCGCATATTGCCAGCCTGGCCTGCGACATTACCGAATATCTTGCCCGGATTGACCTGCCTGCCCATTTGGTCGTGCCTGTACCGGCAGCGCAAATTGATGGGGCAGGGATGACGGATGTTGCAGGTCGCATCGCGTCGTCCTTGCCGGAAGTCGCGCCATCGCCCGCGCCAGCATCGGTTGCGGAAGGGCGGGACAGATTTTCAGCTGATCCGGATTCTGCTTCTCCGGGTGCAGCGGCCCCGCGAAAATTACGGGTGGCCTATCATTCGGCCTGTTCGATGCAGCATGGGCAAAAAATCATTCATCCGCCGCGCGATTTGTTGCGCAAGGCCGGGTTTGAGGTGCTTGAAATTGCCGAAGGGCATTTATGCTGCGGCTCTGCCGGGGTGTATAACCTATTGCAGCCCGAAATCTCGGCGCAGTTACGGGATCGCAAACAGGGCAATATCCGCAATACCAAACCTGATATTGTGGCAACCGGCAATATTGGCTGCATGATCCAGCTTGAAACCGATGAGCTAAAGGTTATTCACACTGTGCAGCTTCTTGACTGGGCCACAGGTGGGCCGTGCCCGCAAAAGCTGGCGCAATAGCGGAATTGAGTGCGTTAGGGCCGGCCCGGTGCTGGTTTGGTGTCCAAAAAGTCGCGGGCGATGGCTTCGGCAACGGATTCGCCATGTTCGGGCGACGAGAATCCAGTGGTTTTTGCCCGTATCCAGTTGCTCACACTTTCCGGGTCAATCTCGATCCTGGCAAGCAGTGCTGAAATGATGGCTTCCATTGCCAGGGTATGGCTGGCGATATTATTGACCGCATCATGCAATTCATCGAAATGCTGGGCGGCCATTTGCGACATTTCCCCCATCTCGCCAGACAATTTATTGACGCTCGCCTGAAGCGCCTCAAGCTGCTTTGTCACTTTTTTCCCTCTCCTCAAATGGCCCGGCGGCGATTGGTTTTGTTGCTTGTGTCTGCGTGCCCGGTTTTTCCCAGGCTGTTCGTATTGCGCAATATAGCCCAATTGAGGATGGCGATAAAAAATTTTGCGACTGTGAGCTGAAATCCTCCCGTCATGGTCAGGAGCCTTGGGTTATTTCCAGGGGCGGGGCCGTTTTCGGGGAGGATGTTGGGGGCTTTAACCAAAAGCTGCGCGACTCAGGTGGTGTCTTTTCTTTTGGTTGAGTTCCTATTTTGTCACATTTGGGGATATGCAACCGTTTGTGTGCGTGCGCATTTGGCCGAAATGCCGTTTCCCGGCGGGTTTGGTTTTAGATTAAAGAGCTGTTTTTAAAAATAAAATGGCTGGTTTTTGCGGTTCTGGTTCAGTGTAACATAAGCTTAATAAAACTGACGCAATACGGTAAGAGCATAACTGTAAAGTCCGCCTCGCAGATCGTTGCACAGTTCCTGATAGGGGAACGACACAAATGGGGATTTACATGAAGAAGACACTCGCTATTGCAGCACTCGCGAGCGTTGCCTTGACCGGCGCCGCACATGCGCGCGATCAGATTCGTATCGTTGGTTCGTCCACCGTGTTTCCGTTCGCAACCGCTGTCGCGGAAGAATTCGGCAAGACCACTTCTTTCAAAACGCCGGTTATTGAATCGACCGGTTCCGGCGGTGGCTTGAAGCTGTTTTGTGCTGGTGTCGGGGAACAGACCCCGGACATCACCAATGCTTCGCGCCGCATTAAAAAGTCCGAAGTTGAAACCTGCGCCAAAAATGGTGTTGAAGCCGTAACCGAAGTTAAAATCGGTTATGACGGGATCGTCCTTGCCAATTCCAAGGAAGCGCCGCAGTTTGAAGTCAGCAAAGAACAGATTTTCCTGGCGCTGGCCAAGGTCGTTCCGTCCAAAGATGGCAAAGAACTGATCGATAACCCGTATAAGAACTGGAAAGAAATCGATCCGACCCTGCCGGACGAAAAGATCGAAGTCCTCGGCCCGCCGCCGACCTCCGGTACCCGCGATGCTTTCACCGAACTGGTACTTGAAGAAGCCTGTGACGAATTCCCGGTCATTGCCGAGCTGAAAAAAGCCGACAAAGCCAAGCATAAAGCTGTTTGCGCCGGTGTTCGTGAAGATGGCGGCTATATCGAAGCTGGCGAAAACGACAACCTGATCGTTCAGAAACTTGAAGCCAACCCGGTTGCTCTGGGCATCTTCGGTTTCTCGTTCCTCGACCAGAATGGCGACAAGCTGCACGGCTCGAAGATCGGTGGCGTTGCCCCGACTTTTGAAGCCATCTCGGATGGTTCCTACCCGGTTTCGCGTTCGCTGTATTTCTATGTCAAGAATGCCCATGTTGGCACCATTCCGGGCATGGAAGACTATATCGCACAGTTCACCTCGGACAAAGCCTGGGGCCCGGATGGCTACCTTGCTGATCGTGGTTTGATCCCGATGGATGATGCGGAACGTGAACAGGTTCGCGAAGCTGCGAAAAACCTGACCCCGCTGAGCATGTAATTTGATATCCTGCCGGTGGCAGCCCCCTGTTTTGGGCTGCCACCGGTTTCTTTGTTTAAAAACTGTATTTTTTGACTATTTTGCCCACACGCATTGGGAAAGCCCATTCCGGGACGGTTTCCTTCAGGCAAATGGAATTACATAATGTCTTTGACTTTCTTGTTGCTGGGGGTAGCGCTGCTTTCTGCGCTCTCTTTCGTTTTTGGACGACAGAGAGCCATCGCCCTTTCTGGCGGGCGGTATAGCAATCTGCATTCGTTACCAGTTCATTATGGCACCTATACCGCGTTGTGGTGTGGCCTGCCGGCATTGGCTTTGCTGTTTGTCTGGTATGCGCTGCAGGGCTCTGTGGTGCAGGCGTTGATCGTCAGTGATTTGCCTGCCGATATCACCTCGGATCCGGGCAAATTGTCTTTGGCACTGAATGCCGTTTCCCTGATTGCATCGGGCAACGCCGCCCATCTTGATGTGTCCCCCGAAGTGGTGGCCGCCGGGAAGCGTTTGGCAACCTTGCACACCATTTCCAATGCCGCCCTGATCGTGGTGTTGTTTTCGGTCGCGCTGCTGGGATTGGGCCTTTCTTATCGTCGTATTTTCCCCGACATGCGGGCACGCAACAATGTCGAACGGATTGTGCGATATTTAATGATCGGCTGTTCGGCCATCGCCATTCTGTCGACCATTGGCATTGTGTTTTCATTGCTGTTTGAAGCCCTGCATTTCTTTAGCAAGATCAGCCCGGTTGATTTCCTGTTTGGTCTGGAATGGAGCCCGCAAACCGCAATCCGCGCCGATCAGGTGGCATCCGAGGGTGCCTTTGGCATGATCCCGCTTTTCGCCGGGACGCTGCTGATCACGTTTATTGCTATGCTGGTGGCGGTTCCTATTGGTTTGTTTTCGGCCATTTATATGGGCGAATATGCGTCCTCGCGGTTTCGGGCCTGGGCCAAACCGGCACTGGAAATTCTCGCCGGTGTGCCAACTGTGGTTTATGGCTTTTTCGCAGCCCTGACCGTGGCCCCGTTCCTGCGCGATAGCGGTGCGGTGCTGGGTCTTAGTGTCAGTTCCGAAAGTGCGCTGGCAGCGGGCCTTGTCATGGGCGTTATGATTATTCCGTTTGTGTCTTCGCTGTCGGATGACGTGATGTCACAGGTGCCCCAATCCCTGCGTGATGGCTCCTATGGTTTGGGCGCAACCAAGTCGGAAACCATTCGTCTGGTTATTTTCCCGGCGGCTTTGCCCGGTATTGTTGGTGCGGTTTTGTTGGCCGTATCGCGTGCGATTGGGGAAACCATGATTGTGGTGATGGCTGCTGGCCTTGCCGCAAACCTGACGGCAAATCCGCTTCAGGCCGTGACCACCGTTACGGTGCAAATCGTGACCCTGCTGGTCGGCGACCAGGAATTTGACAGTGCCAAAACCCTGTCGGCCTTTGCCCTTGGTCTGGTTCTTTTCCTTGTTACCCTGGGGTTGAATGTTTTCGCCCTCAAGGTTGTGCAGAAGTATCGCGAGAAATATGACTGATATGGCATCTTTGATGGAAGATCGCGCCGCTGGTTCTGATGCTGCCAATCTGCGTAAGCCGGTTGACTGGGACAGTGCCGAAATTACCCGCAATGTCAAAAAACGCTACGCTGCCGAGCGTCGCTTCAAGGCGTATGGCCTGACGGCGATTCTGTTGGCACTGGCGGCCTTGTTCATGCTGGGCTATTCGATCGTTTCCAAGGGCTATAGCGCCTTTGTTCAGACCTATGTGCAGCTTGAAATCACGTTCGATCCGGCGACCATTGACCCGGATGGAACCCGTGATCCGAAGGTGCTGGGCCGGGCGAATTATGATGCCCTGATCAAGGAAGCCTTGCGCAAGCGTTTCCCCGATGTCACGTCGCGTTCGGAAAAACGCAAGCTGTATGGCATTATTTCAAGTGGCGCTTCCTATGACCTGCGCGAACAGGTGATGGATAACCCGTCGCTGATCGGACAGACGCGCAAGATCTGGCTTATTTCCGGCGATGATTTTGATATGCTCAACAAGGGCTATATCAGTGCTGATACCAAGGAAGCCAGCCGTCGCCTGGATAATGATGAAATCAACTGGTTTCAGACCCTTCAGGCCAGCGGGGCGATTGAAAAACGGTTCCATACCCGCTTTTTCACCAATGGTGACTCCCGCGAGCCGGAATTGGCCGGGATCTGGGGGGCGGCTGTTGGGTCTTTTTATACCCTGTTTGTCACACTGATCCTGTCCTTCCCGATTGGGGTGGCGGCGGCGATCTATCTTGAGGAATTCGCCCCGAAAAACCGCCTGACCCAGATTATTGAAGTCAATATCAACAATCTGGCTGCGGTGCCGTCCATCGTGTTTGGTCTGTTGGGGCTGGAACTTTATTTGAACGTGATGCATTTGCCGCGTTCAGCCCCGGTTGTTGGCGGTTTGACGCTGGCGCTAATGACCTTGCCAACCATCATTATTGCCGCGCGCGCCGCGATCAAGGCGGTGCCGCCTTCCATTCGCCAGGCCGCCCTTGGCTTGGGGGCGTCGCCGGTGCAAACGGTCAGCCATCATGTGTTGCCGCTGGCGATGCCGGGCATTCTGACCGGGACGATCATTGGCATGGCCCAGGCCTTGGGCGAAACCGCCCCGCTTTTGATGATCGGGATGGTGGCCTTTATTGTTGATATTCCGGGCAGTGCGATGGATGCGGCAACGGTTTTACCGGTGCAAATCTATCTGTGGGCCGATAGCCCAGAACGTGCCTTTGTTGAAAAAACCTCTGCGGCGATCATGGTATTGCTGGCCTTCCTGATCCTGATGAACGGGCTGGCTGTGTTCCTGCGCAAGAAATTTGAACGGAAGTGGTAAAATGGCTGTTGTAACTGCTGACGCAATGACAAACGACCCGCAAACGCGCGGCAAATCCAAGATGGCGGCCCGTGACCTTAATCTGTTTTATGGTGACAATCAGGCGCTTTATGACGTCAATCTGGATGTTGTCGAACGCGAAGTCACCGCGCTGATTGGGCCGTCGGGCTGTGGTAAATCCACCTTTCTGCGCTGTTTGAACCGCATGAATGACACCATCGATGGCGTTACCATCAATGGCAAAGTGACCCTTGATGACCGCGACATTTACGACAAGGTCATCGACGTGGTGCAGTTGCGTGCCCGCATCGGCATGGTGTTCCAGAAACCGAACCCGTTTCCGAAATCGATTTTTGATAACGTGGCCTATGGCCCGCGCATTCATGGTCTGGTCAATTCCCGCGATGAACTTGACGAAATCGTCATGACCTCGCTGGAAAAGGCCGGCCTGCTTAAAGAAGTCAAAGACCGCCTTGCTTCACCGGCAACCGGTCTTTCCGGGGGGCAGCAGCAGCGCCTGTGCATTGCGCGCGCAGTTGCGGTCAGCCCCGAAGTTATTTTGATGGATGAACCCTGTTCCGCGCTTGATCCGATCGCGACTGCCAAGGTCGAAGAACTGATCGACGAGCTGCGTTCGAACTACACAATTGTCATCGTCACTCACTCCATGCAGCAGGCCGCGCGTGTGTCGCAGCGCACGGCTTTTTTCCACTTGGGTAAACTTGTGGAAGTCGGCGAAACGGACCAAATCTTTACCAACCCGCGAGACGAACGGACCAAGGGTTATATCACTGGTCGCTTCGGCTAAGCCGGGCAGGAGGTAATTCGATGAGAAAAGAAGAAAACCATATCGTCAGTTCATTCGATGAAGAACTGACCCGGTTGAACAATATCATATCCCAAATGGGCGGCCTGGCCGAAAGCCAGCTTATTTCGGCCATCCGTGCGATTTCCAAGCGGGATTCCGAACTGGCTGAACAGGTCATTGTTTCGGATTTGCGGATCGACAAACTGGAACAGGAAGTCCAGGACTTTGCCGTGCGTGTTTTGGCCCTGCGTCAGCCAATGGCCGATGATTTGCGCCAGGTTGTGACGGCATTGAAATTGTCCAACGATCTGGAACGCATTGGCGATTTGGCCAAAAACATCGCCAAGCGCGCCCAGGTGCTCAACCAGATCCCGCCGATCCGCCCGGTTCAGGTTATTCCGAACATGGCGCGCCTGGCCCAGGAAATCATCAAGGACGTTCTGGACGCCTATATCGAAAACGATGCCGAAAAAGCCCAGCGCGTTTGGGCCCGCGATCAGGAAGTTGACGATATGTACAATTCGCTGTTTCGCGAATTGTTGACCTATATGATGGAAGATCCGCGTAATATTACCGCATCGACCCATTTGTTGTTCATTGCCAAAAACATTGAACGCATCGGCGACCACGCCACCAATATCGCCGAAACGATCTATTACCGCATCAAGGGTGAAGATCTGCCGGTTGATGGCCGTCCGAAAAATGACGCTGCCAATTTTGCTGTGATTGAGCCCAACGAGGCAGGGGAATAACAGGATGGATCCGACGGTTCTTATTGTCGAGGATGAAGCCGCCATCGTGACGATGTTGCGCTATAACCTTGAACGGGAAGGCATGAATGTTGTTGAAGCCGGTGACGGGGACGAAGCCCTGAAAATCATGGCGGAAACCCATGTTGATCTGGTTTTGCTCGACTGGATGTTGCCGGTCATGTCCGGGATCGAGGTGTGCCGCCAGATCCGCCGTAAACCGGAAAGCCGCGATTTGCCGGTGATTATGGTGACAGCGCGCGGCGAAGAAGGCGACCGCATTCGCGGCCTTGATACCGGGGCTGATGATTATGTCACCAAGCCCTTTGCCATTGGCGAATTGCTGGCCCGTATCCGTGCGCTTTTGCGCCGGTCGGGTCCGGCGCAACCACAGGGGCAGTTGATCTATTCCGATATCGAAATGGATTTGGCCGCACACCGTGTTAATCGCAGTGGCAAACCCATCCATCTCGGGCCGACGGAATTTCGCCTGTTGCGCTATTTCCTGGAGCATCCGGGCCGGGTTTTCTCGCGCGAACAGTTACTTAACGCTGTTTGGGGGCCGAATATCTATGTCGAAACCCGGACGGTTGACGTGCATATCCGCCGCCTGCGCAAGGCGTTGAATGACGTCAAAGGCACGAAGGACATTATTCGTACCGTGCGTGCTGCGGGCTATGCCCTGGATGATGATGCCGCGGCCTGAACGGCTTTTTATTTCGTCCAATTGTGACAGAAATTCGCAATTTACACTGAAAATACAAGGCCCTGTCACATTGGCAGGGCCTTGTTTTATGGCATTTATCTTGTTAGCCGGCAGTGCCGGTTTTGCGTGCTGAAAGGGGCCGCCAGTTACGGTTTTGTGTCCGATGTTGCGGGTTTATCTGAAGCGGGGGCCGATTTCGTTGCGGAGGCGGATGAATGTGCGGGGCCCCGTGGGGCCAGTTCATTCATTAACAGCATGTCGGCCCGGCGGAATTTGGCAATTTCGGCATCAATTTCATCCTGGGCAACGTCACAGGCAGAAAGTACGTGGTCGGACAGGCGCAGGCCGGTTTCCAGTACCTCGGGGATGGCGGCATTGGCGCCACTGCGTGATAGCGCCCCGATATGCGAAATATCCTGGGCGCGGGCAAAAATTTTCAGATGGGGGTAATGCTGGCGCAGCAGGGCCACGGTTTTCTCGGTTTCGTGCGGTGAACCCATGGCAACGGCGGCAACATTCGCCTCATCCGTGTGGGCGGCCCGGAAACTTTCCGGCCGGGAGCCATCGGCGAAATAAACCGGCAACCCTTCGGCCCGGCCCCGTGCCACCTGTTGGGCATCGGAATCCAGAACGATAAAGGGAATGTTGCGGGTTTTTAACAAACGGGCCAGCACCCGGCCGACACGCCCGCAACCGATAATCAGCACATGATGGGCGACACCGTCGGTATGGGCTTCGATCTCGCCAAGCTGGTCGGTTTCACGCGGATGAAAAATATCCTCCAGCTTTTTGCCAAGGCCGATCAGGCTGGGGGTGAGCGCCATCGATATCGCAACCATTGGCACCAGAATGGCCGCCAGTTCTGGTGTAATCGCGCCATTTTGCGCGGCGAGCGAAAACATCACAAAGGCAAATTCACCGCCACCTGACAGACCCAGCGCAATGCGCATTGATACCGCCCGGTCAAACCGCGTTGTCAGGGCCAGGACAAACAAAATCGAGCCCTTAATCAGCAACAGGGCCAGGACCCCTAAAATGACGGTCAGGGCATGATGATAAACCACCCCGACATCGACCGACATGCCGACCGACATGAAAAACAGCGATAAAAACACGCCGCGAAAGGGGGCGATATCGGCCTCGATCTGGTGGCGAAATTCGGTTTCAGCCAGCATGACCCCGGCAATAAACGCCCCTAACGCCATCGAAAGGCCGGCCATTTCGGTGAGGGTGCTGGCGGCCAGGACGGCAAACAGGGTGCCAATGGCAAACAGTTCCGGGTTATGCAGGGCGGCAATGGCGCGAAACATGGGCCGCAATAAAAAACGCCCGGCCAGCAACAATACGGCAACTGCCCCCACACCGGCCAAAATGCTGACCCACGGGCTGGTCGTGCTGGCGGTATTCCCGGCTGCCTGCACCATAATCAGGAACGGGCCCACCGCGACATCCTGAAGCAGCAAAATGGCCAGGGCTGCGCGGCCAAAACGGGTGTGAAGCTGCCGTTCGTCGGAAAGCTGCTTAAGGATAATGGCGGTAGAAGAAAGTGCCAGTGCCCCGGCAATCACCAATGCGCTTGGCAAGGGCAGGTCGATGGCCATCAGGACGATGAAACCGATGCCCAATGTCACCGTAATTTGCAAAACGCCCAGGGCGGCAAACTTGCCCCCAATCACGCGCAACCGTTCGCGCGACAGTTCCAGCCCGATCATGAACAGCAGAAAAACAACACCCAGTTCCGCAACGGTCGAAATATCGCGATTATCGGGAATAAGCCCCAGCCCGAACGGCCCGATCACCAGGCCGCCAATCAGAAAGCCGATGATGGAATTGGCCTTTAAACGCTGCGCAATTGGTACGGCAATGACGGCAGCACTCAGGATCAGAAACAGGTCGAAGAGCACAGTGCTATGGGGCATTAGAATTCATCCAGGGGCGTTAACTTCAGGGCCAGTCATACACGTTCCCGGTTATGGCGACCATAGCGCAAAGGGGGGAAAAGAACGATGTAAATCTGGTTTTGGGCGTGGCATGGGGCGGGAAAAAACCGCCGATCTTGATAAATATGGGCGGGAGGAATGTATTCGGGGCCTTTTGCTGTTTGATGTTGGGGCATGACAGGGTGTTACAAGGTTTGACAGGGTGTGACAGGATAAAACGGTGACACCTGTTATAGGCATTGCGCCAAGGCACAATCCCGATATGTATTGGCATATCCTGCCTGGTTCGGCTGTGTCTTAGATAACAATAGGTAACTATGCCCCTTTGCAAGACGGCATTCGTCGCATTATCTGGGGCGAGATTGCTTGCGTTAAAGGGGAGGCACTGCCATCTTGCGCGGCAGCGTCCGATCAGGAAACAGGGCGTGTTTTAAGGACGACTTATGCGGCCGATATCGGCATGTCGTATGCGACTTAAGATATCAGGAATGAAAATCAGCTTGCCAGCATGTCGCATGGCATGACCAAGGCAGGCTCTGGCAGGAAACGGATGGTGACAGTATGACGGAAAAAACGCCCCAAACAGCCCTGATTACCGGGTCCGCCAAACGGATCGGCCGGGTTATTGCGCTTGATCTGGCCGCACAGGGCCATGACATTGTCCTGCATTGCAACCGTTCGCGCGGGGCGGCCGAAGAGCTTGCTGGTGAAATTCGTGAAATCGGGCGTCAATGCCATGTGGTTTGTGCCGACCTTGCCAGTGAAACGGCAACCGCCAACATTATGGCCGAGGCAACCGATGCCCTGGGCCCGATTGGCATATTGGTCAATAATGCCTCGACCTTTGAATATGACGATGTCAAATCGGCAACCCGTGAAAGCTGGGACTTTCATATGGAGGTCAATTTACGGGCCCCCTTTGTCTTGTCGCAGGAATTTGCCCGTTTGTTACCCGATGATCACTCCGGCTTGATTGTGAATATCATTGATCAGCGTGTCTGGAACCTGACACCGCATTTTACCACCTATACCCTGTCCAAAGCCGGGCTTTGGACCCTGACACAAACCCTGTCGCTGGGCTTGGCACCACGTATTCGGGTTAATGCCATTGGCCCCGGGCCGGTATTGCCCAGTGTGCGGCAAAGCCAGGAAGATTTCGACGCCCAGTGCCGCAAAACGCCATTGGGCGTTGGGACATCTCCGCAGCAGATTTGCGACGCGATACGGTTTTTCCTTGCAGCACCGGCCGTCACGGGGCAAATGTTAGCCCTTGATGGTGGACAACATATGAATTGGGCCCCCGCCGACAGAGACGATTTGCCTGTCGAATAACCAACCACCGATGGCTGGTGGTTGATGCCAGTTGTTCCCTCCCGCGCAGCACGAAGGATATTCATAATGACCGCAGGTCTGAAACAGGACGATAATATTACCACCCTGCCTTATGCCGATCAGGCAGGCAGCTTGCGGCGCGTTTTTGTGCGCGACATGGTGATCAATACCTCGATCGGGGTGTACGATTTTGAAAAAGAAGCCCCGCAACGGGTGCGTATCAATCTTGATCTTTCCGTTGTCGAAGGCGAAGGCCCCAAGAATGACGACCTTGATAACGTGCTGTGTTACGAGGAACTGGTAAATGGGGTGCGCGCAATTTGTGCAGATGGCCATGTAAACCTGGTCGAGACACTCAGTGAAAACATAGCAGCCATGTGCCTGACCGACAGACGGGTGCGCAAGGTGTGTGTGCGGGTCGAAAAGCTCGATGTGTTTGAAGATGTCGGTGCGGTCGGGGTCGAAATCGAGCGCTTTAATCTCGCGCGATGAGAGGACTGTTTGGAAGTGAATAAATTTCGATAACAGGCCCATTATCATGGCGAATCTTTGATTCCTAAGGGGCGAATCGTTTTCGTCGTTTATGCACAAGCATTCTTATCGACAAAAACAAAGGGGAAAAAAGATATTTTACGTTAACGTTACGGATTGTTTTCAGGTTGACAGTATTTTTACCAAATAAAATCAATAACTTAGTATTTATGCTTAAAATATGGGCAATTCACAGAACGTTAAGACTCTCAAGGGGTCCAGAGTTCAGCCCCCCTATTACCCACATACTTATCCACAGGCTTGGTGGAAACTTTTTCCGGGGGCGATTCCCTTGCGACCGCCAATTTTTTTAATCAGATTCGCTTAGGCTATCGTATAGAAAACCCCGGATTAGACCCTTGTCTGCCCGGTTTTTGAACAATCCAGGACGCTTTGATGACTTCCCCGGCAACGCCCCCTTCCACACCGCGCGACATAGACCTTTCGCTAGACGATCTTCATGACGGCAAGGCGGGACGTGGTGTGATGGCGATCAAGCATGCGTTAAAAACCATGCCTGGGTCACCGGGGGTGTATCGCATGATCGATGAAAAGGATCGGGTCCTTTATGTCGGCAAGGCCAAGAACCTGAAAAAGCGCGTGACCAGCTACACCCATATTGCCCGTCTGGCGATACGGATTGCGCGCATGGTGGCCCAAACGGTACGGATGGAAATCATCACCACCCATACCGAGGCCGAAGCCCTGCTTCTGGAATCGAACCTGATCAAGAAGCTTAAACCGCGTTACAACATTCTGCTGCGCGATGATAAAAGCTTTCCCTACATCCTGATTACCGAAGATCACGGCTATCCGCGTATTGTGAAACATCGCGGCGCACGGGCCAAGGATGGCAGCTGTTTTGGGCCTTTTGCCTCGGCCTGGGCGGTGAACAACACGATCAACCATTTGCAACGCGCCTTTTTGCTGCGCTCCTGTACCGATGCGGTTTTTGCCAATCGGTCGCGCCCGTGTTTGCTCTATCAAATCAAACGTTGTTCCGGCCCCTGTGTGGACCGCATTTCCAAGCCCGAATATGACGGGCTGGTCGATATCTGCCGTGATTTCCTCTCCGGGCGCAGCAAGGCCATCTTAAAGCAGCTGGAAGCCAGCATGCTCGATGCGTCCGAGAAAATGGAATTTGAAAAGGCCGCCATGTATCGCGACCGTATTCGCGCGCTGTCGCAAATCCAGTCACATCAGGATATCAACCTGGAAGGGTTGGAAGAAGCCGACGTCATTGCCCTGCATCATGAAGGCGGGCAAAGCTGCGTGCAGGTGTTCTTTTTCCGCAGTGGCTCGAACTATGGCAACCGGTCCTATTTTCCCCGGCATGAACAATCGGCGGAAATTCCGGAAATCCTGTCGGCCTTTGTTGGGCAGTTTTATGCCAACAAGCCCGCACCGCGCCAAGTGTTGCTTAGCCATGAAATCGAAGGCCAGCAACTGGTTGAAGAGGCCCTGTGCATTAATAACGGCCACAAGGTGGAACTGCATGTGCCGCAACGCGGC
>JBNKVZ010000115.1:0-15028 GCA_050299455.1 Thalassospira sp. | reverse complement strand
CATCCATCAATTTGGTCGTCAATGCCGGGGGGATAGGGTTCTTGCCGGTTGTGTCGATCAGTCAAGAATTGGCCGAGGGCCGCTTGCACCGGATTGAAACCAATGCATCTTCTGCAGACCTTCAATATTTTGCTTATTACCCCTCAGACCTGCCACATACACTTACCGAGTCAGTCGTCGATCTTGCCAAGACGGTATCCAAATCGTGACCTCTAGATTAATCGTTACAAATACTTCGTAAATAAGTCTAAAATACTTCATAAAAACAATTTTGTTTTGAGATTTTTGTTGGTTTGGAAATTTTTTCTTATCACAGGCTATAAATATTAGTCGTTTGATCTTGTGTGAGCCTGTCTTTAATTATGCCCTCGTTGGTTAAGGTCTTTGGTTTTCAGCCTTGCCATTCCGGTTCACCGAACAAGATTGGATATCATCATGAGAATGAGAATGCCTGGCCGAACGATCCGTAATCTGCTTGCTTGCGCTTTAATCGCGACGGCAAGCTTTTCGACTTCAGCCTTTGCCCAAGACAGGGTGCTGAAGTTCGCACATGCATTGCAAACGAACCACCCGTATCACGCCATGGCTCTGAAATTTAAAGAAGAGCTGGAGAAGCGCGATGTCGGCCTGAAAGTCGACGTTTTTCCGGGCGGGCAGCTGGGCAATGAAAGCGAACTTATCAGTGGCTTGCAGCTGGGCAGCATTGATATTTCCACCATTACGTCGGCAGTCAGCGCGAACTTCGTGCCGGATTTTCAAGTTTTCAGCTTGCCCTTCATTTTCCGCGATGCCGGCCAGTTGTTCCGGGTGATGGATGGCAAAATCGGCGACGAGATGGCCGAAAAGCTTCAGGAAGCAGGGCTCGTCAAACTTGGATACGTTTATGGCGGCACCCGGGACCTTTATACAAGCAAGCCGGTCCGCAACCTTAATGATCTGCATGGCTTGAAAATTCGCACAATGAAGAACACCGCCATCATTGACACATGGAATGCGCTTGGTGCAGTTGCAACGCCGGTTGCCTGGTCCGATGTGCCAATCAGCCTGAAACAGGGTCTGATTGACGGTGGTGAAGGAACTGGCGTGAGCTACTGGTCTATGGGCTTTTATAAAGACACCAAATACTTCACTCGGTTGGCTTATATCTTCAGTTGGCACAATTTCATGATGTCGAAGATCACGTTCGACAGCTTGACGGATAATCAACGCTCTGCCGTTCTCGATGCCGCCAAAATTGCCGAAACGTATGAGCGTACGGCTTTTCTCAATCAGGAAGCAGCATTGTTTTCCGACCTTGCTTCAAAAGGGGCGGAGATCATTGTGCCGGAAGATCGAGAAAAGTGGGTGGCCAAGGTCAAGGATGTCTATGCGAAGAATGCGGATGACGTCGGCGGGCTTGAGCGGATTGAAGAAATTCAAAAGTACTGATTTTCAAGATTGCCAGATAGCGCGGCTTTCGGGCACGTGAACCGGCATCCTGCTTCCTAGGAATATGGCCACGGGCACATGGCGTGCCTGTGGCTTTCTGAACGGAGATCCTCCTCATGCAAATTTCAACTGACCAGAAAGGCCTGACCTCTGCAATTCGTCGAGGATGTGGCTATCTGGAAGGCTTCGTCGCCGGGATCATGCTGGCGCTGATGGTTGGTTGTACGGTTCTTCAGGTTGGTGCACGTTTTTTCTTCAAGACGGGCCTTTCATGGACTGACGAAGTGGCCATGTTTTCCTTCATTTGGGCATCGCTGATGGGAGCTGCCCTTGTGATTACCACCGGTGGGGCGCACCGGATCGACAGTTTTGTCAATTTGTTGCCTTTAACCATTCGTCGGGTGGTTTTGGCCGTCGTCTACGCGATCATTCTGGCGGCATTGCTTTTGTTGATTGTTCAAGGCGTGAAATTGTTGAGCGTTGTTCATCATCAGACTTCGTCGATCCTCAAACTGAACATGTCCTTCATCTACGCATCTTTACCTGTTTCGGCATTCTTGATGCTTGTGGCCATGCTTCTGGACTGGCGGGTTTATCTCAAGCCGGAAATAAAGGAATCAAATGATGACTGAGGTTCTGTTTCTGACCTTTATTGTCTGCCTTGTTCTATCCGTTCCGGTGGTCTTCTCACTCCTGGTTGCCAGTATCGTTGCAATTTTGTGGAGTGGCTCAATGCCGCTGTTAATTGTGCCACACAAGCTGGTTTCCGGTATCGATTCATATCCCCTTCTTGCAATTCCGCTTTTTATTATATTTGGTGAGATCGTCAACAAGGGGGGCATCGGACGGCGCATCGTCGATTTTTCCCAGGCACTGGTCGGTTCTTTCCGGGGCGGGCTGGCTCATGCAAATATTACGGCCAGTATGTTTTTTGGGGGCATCTCCGGTTCGGCCACCGCAGATAGTGCTGCTATTGGCTCCGTACTTATCCCGGCGATGAAAAATAACGGCTATCCGGCCGGGTTTTCGGTTGCGGTAACTGCAACATCCTCGATCATCGGCATCATCATCCCGCCGAGTGTCGATCTCATACTTTACGGCTGGTTGACGGATACGCCGATTGACGAGCTCTTTGCCGGGGGATTGCTGCCGGGTGTTCTTATTGGCGCGGCTCTAATGGCGGTGTCATATATCATCTCTAAAAGCGAGGGGTATGGTCAGCGCGCGCCTTTTTCGCTGCCTAAGCTGGCGCGCACGGCAGGTGATACCTTTCCAGCCCTTGTCATGCCTTTGATCATCATTGGCGGAATATTGGGGGGCGTTTTCACAGTTACGGAAGCCGCGGCTGCCGCGATCATTTATGGGTTATTGATCACCTGGGGATACTACAAAGAGCTGAAGTTGTCGGACCTGCCGCTGCTGTTTACGGATTCGGCCAAGACTGTCGGCCAGGTGATGTTGCTGCTTGGTACAGCCAAGGTGTTTGCCTACGTCATGACCGTTGAGCAGGTGCCGATGGAACTGTCACACGCCCTGTTTCAATTGCTACCTTCGGCAAATCTGTTTGCACTAAATGTGATCTTGATCTGCCTGGTCGTTGGTTTGTTTCTTACACCTGCTATTGCGACAATCATTTTGGCGCCGGTTCTATTTCCGGCCGCTCAGAACTTTGGTGTCGACCCGGTTCATTTCGGGCTTATGCTGGTTTCCGGACTTGCGCTTGGGCATGTTACGCCGCCTGTCGGCCTGACACTTTTGCTGAGTGCCAGCATCGGCGGTATTACCGTAGAACAGGCTTTAAAACCGCTCTTGCCGTTTTTCCTGATGCTTGTCGCAATTGTGTTGCTGATTGCCTATGTGCCGGAAATCACGCTGCTTTTACCGCAAATGATGCGACATTGATTGGAAGTGCTGCGCAGGATTCATAGCAAACCGCACTGATCGGTTTTGATCAGTGCGGTTTGGCATAATGTATTGATACTAAAAAGGTAAGCGGGTGGCCCCCAGAACCACCCGCCATTCAGATCAGATCCGCAGTTCCGATTTCGGATCAAACAGACTGATCTGGTTCATATCCGCAGAGAAAGTCATCATTACTCCGGGGTTTGTGGCCCGGTCCGGACGGACACGCGCCACGATTTCCTTGCCGCCAAGATTGATGACGGTCATGGTGTCGGCCCCGGTTGGCTCGATCACTTCGACCTTGGCATCAAAATTGACATATTGGCTGCCCGGTTGATCCGACCCGGTACGCTTGTGGGTCAGGGCTTCGGGGCGAATGCCAAAAACAACGTCTTTGCCAATCCAGGAACGATAGCTTTCCGGGCTGTTATCGCGCAGCGGCAGCACCACGTTCTGACCGTTATTCTCAAAGGTAACTGCGATCTGGCCGTTATCTTCGATCAGGTGGGCATTGATGAAATTCATCGACGGGGAGCCAATGAAACCGGCAACAAACATGTTGTTGGGGCTTTCATAAATGCGCTGCGGTGTATCAAACTGCTGGAGGATGCCGCCTTTCATCACCGCAATGCGCGAGGCCAGGGTCATGGCTTCGATCTGGTCGTGGGTCACATAAACGATTGTGGAACCCAGGCGATGATGCAGCTTTTTGATTTCGGTGCGCATATCAACGCGTAATTTGGCATCCAGGTTTGACAACGGTTCGTCAAACAGGAAGATGTCCGGATTACGCACAAGCGCACGGCCCATCGCCACACGCTGGCGCTGACCACCCGAAAGCTGGGACGGTTTACGATCCAGCAGGTTTTCGATTTGCAGCAGGCGGGCGACATCATCCACGGCCTTATCGCGTTCGGATGAGGCAACGCCGCGAATTTCCAGGCCGAATGTGATGTTTTTGCGCACCGTCATGTTGGGATAAAGCGCATAGGACTGAAACACCATTGCGATGTTACGATCCTTGGGGTGAACGTTATTGATAACGCGGTCCCCGATGCGAATTTCACCATCAGACGAGGTTTCGAGACCTGCAATCAGGTTAAGCAGGGTAGATTTGCCGCAGCCCGACGGGCCGACCAGCACGAGAAACTCGCCGTCTTCAATCGCGAGATTGATCTCTTTGAGAACCTCGACGGTCCCGAAAGTCTTGCGGACTTTATCAAGGGTAAGTGATGCCATTTCTTTATCCCTTCACCGAACCGGCAGTCAGGCCACGGACGAAATACTTGCCTGCAAGGATGTAAACCAGCAGGGTCGGAAGCCCGGTAAGCAGGGCAGAGGCCATATCGACATTGTATTGTTTAACGCCGGTCGTGGTGTTGACGATATTGTTGAGGGCGACAGTCATGGGTGCGCTGTCACCGGAACTAAAGGACGCGCCGAACAGGAAGTCGTTCCAGATCTGGGTGAACTGCCAGATCACGGAAACAACAATGATCGGTCCGGAAATCGGCAGAATGATCCGCCAGAAAATTGTAAAGAACCCGGCGCCATCAATGGTGGCGGCTTTTACCAGTTCATCCGGAATGGAAACGTAATAGTTCCGGAAAAACAGGGTGGTAAAGCACAGGCCATAAACAACGTGAACCAGAACAAGGCCGGTGGTCGAATTGGCGATGCCCAATTTGCCCAATGTCACGGACATCGGCAAAAGAACCACCTGGAAGGGCACAAAGCAGCCAAACAAAAGCATGGCGAAAATGATATTCGCGCCTTTGAACCGGAACTTGGTCAGGGCATAGCCATTTAACGCGCCAAGAATGGTCGAGATCAGCACGGCCGGAATGGCCATGCGGACCGAGTTCCAGAAGAAGGTTTTGATGCCGGAGCATTCAACACCAACGCAGGCCTCGTTCCAGGCATAGTTCCAGGCATCAAAGGTGACGACGCGGGGCAGGGAAATCAGCGATCCTTCGCGAATTTCCGTGAGTGATTTTAACGAGGTTGTCACCATCACAAACAGCGGAAACAGGTAATAGATCGAAAACAGGATCAGAACCAGATACAGCAAACCACGCAAGAGGGTGTGTTTTAGCCCGGAATCCTGCTCGTATGTTTGGAGATCAGCCATTTTTCTTGCCTCCGCGCAATTCGGAATACAGATACGGCACAATGATCGCCATGACGGTTGCCAGCATCATCATCGCACTGGCAGCACTGATGCCCAGCTGGTTGCGCTGGAAGGCCATCGTGTACATGAAGGTTGCCGGAAGGTCCGATGAATAGCCCGGTCCACCCCCGGTAAGGGCAATGACAAGGTCAAAGCTTTTAACAGCAAGGTGGGCAAGAACGACAATCGCGCTGAGGAAGACAGGGCGAATGGACGGGATGATGATGCCGAAATAGATGCGGGGCAGGCTGGCGCCATCCATATAGGCGGCCCGGATAATGTCCTGGTCAACACCACGCAGGGCGGCAAGGAACATCGCCATCACAAATCCCGATGCCTGCCAGACAGCCGCGATCACGACGGTGTAAATTGCAAAATCGGAATTCACCAGCCAGTCAAATTTGAAGCTGGCCCAGCCCAGGTCATGCATCATTTTTTCAAGACCAAGACCGGGATTGAGGATCCATTTCCAGGTGGTGCCGGTCACAATGAAGGACAGCGCCATCGGGTAAAGGAAGATTGTGCGCAGAACGCCTTCCGCCCGGATGCGCTGATCAAGCAAAACAGCCAGCAGGCAGCCCAGGAAAAGGCAGATAACGATAAAAAGACCGCCGAAAATAAGCAGGTTTTCGATGGCAACATGCCAGCGTTCCATTTGCCACAGGCGTTCATATTGCCGCAGCCCGGCCCAGTCATAGACCGGCATCATGCGCGATTTGGAAAACGCCATCCAGGCGGTCCAAATAATGAAGCCGTAGACGAAAAACAGGGACGCCGCAAAGGATGGTGCCACAACGATCTTGGACAGATTGCGTTGAAGGCTGGCCATCAGGTTGCTTTCGGTGCTTGAAGAAGCCCCCATGCCCTTTGCCTCAGAATAATTAAAAGATAAGGGAAGTTGGCCCCGAAACAGGGTTCCGGGGCCAGTGCGTTATTGCCTTTTGGGCAATCTTTGATCGACTGAAGGATCAGTCTTTTGCCAGTTCAACAGCTTCGACCAGGCGTTTGACGGCTTCGTCAGACGACATGTCGGAGTTGAAATGCGCGGTCACGACGTCAACAATCGCACCGGAGAGATGACCCGGCAGAGCCATGCCATGTGCCATAGACGGCAGGAAACCACCGGTCTTCTGGTCGGCTTCCATGTCGGCTTCGGATTTTTTCGCACATTCGTCGAAATCAGCCAGCGAAACGCCGGTACGGGCCGGGATTGACCCCTTAAGCAGGTTAAAGGTCTTCTGGAATTTCTTGCCCATGATCAGCTCGGCAAGGAGCTTCTGGCCTTCGATTTTGTCTTCGCCGCTGACTTTGAACATGGCAAAGCTATCGGTGTTAAACAGGAAGCCATTGCCCTTGTCAGCCGGGGTCGCCGAGCAGAGGAAATCTTTACCCGGGACTTTGCCCGCAGCAAGGAATTCGCCTTTTGCCCAGTCACCCATGATCTGCATGGCGGCTTTGCCATTCATGACCATTGCGGTTGCCAGGTTCCAGTCACGACCGGGGAAGTCCGGGTCAACGAAACCGCGAATTTTGCGCATTTCGTCGAACACCTTTTTCATGGTGTCGGATTTCAATGCATCTTCATCAAGCTCAACCAGGGATTTCTGATAGAATTCCGGGCCGCCCATACCCAAAACAACGGTTTCAAAAATCGTTGCGTCCTGCCACGGCTGACCACCATGTGCCAGCGGGGTGATGCCTGCGGCTTTCAGCTTTTCCGCCAGGGTATTGAATTCTGCCCAGGTTTTCGGGCCTTCCTTGGCGCCGACCTTGGCCAGAAGTTCCGGGTTCGACCAGATCCAGTTGACACGGTGGATATTGACCGGAACAGCGACATAGTCGCCTTTATATTTCATGATGTCCTGGATGCGCTTGGGAATGACTTCGTCCCAATGTTCTTTTTTCGCGACATCATTCAGGTTGGCCAGCGCACCCTGTTCGGCCCATTCCTGGATCGCCGGGCCTTTAAGCTGAACAGCACTTGGGGCATCGCCAGACAGAACGCGCGAACGCAGAACCGTCATTGCGGCATCACCCGCGCCACCGGCAACCGGGCTGTCTTCCCATTTACCGCCGTGCTCTTCAAAATCCTTTTTCAGGGCTGCGACGGCTTTTGCTTCACCGCCAGAAGTCCACCAATGCAGGACTTCAGCGGTCGGTTGCGCATGGGCAAGCGATGCCGAAGCAAGAGCTGCAATGCCGACACCGGCAGCAAGAATGGGTTTGCTAAGTTTCATTTCGGGTTTCCTCCCTGGTTTTAAACCAATTACAGCGACACCATGCTGCGAGAGGGCCCGTATTGCATCCACAAAACTGTAACAGGTCGTTTCCACACCTAGTGTTTGAAACATATTGTTACAATAAAGACGCTATCCGTAACATTTAAATACAGTTTGCGATTTGGGATTAGAGCCTTTTGTAGAATTGCAGTTTATCCGCTACGGAATAAATGAGTGAGGGAACGTTTCTTTCTTTATCCTGCCGGCAAAAATGCCAAAGAGACCAAGGTGTTGACGGCCGGATTTGATCTAAGGGCTCGCCGGGTTGACCGTCACCTCAATGGTGATGATGGTTTGTTACGGCGAGCCTGTTCGAGTTAGTCTTTTGCCAGGTCCAGGGCCTGAACCAGTTTATCGACGGCTTCCTGCGATGACATGTCGGAATTGAAATGCGATGTAACCGTATCGACAATGGCGCCGGTAAGGTTGCCGGGCAGGGCCATATTGACACCGACAGAGGGCAAAAAGCCGTCTGATGCCTGGGAAGCCTGCATGTCCTTTTCAGATTGCAGGGCGCACATGTCGAACTTGTCCATCGGGACGCCCAGCCGTGCCGGGATCGACCCCTTAAGCAGGTTGAATGTTTCCTGGAATTTCTGACCCAGAATCAGGCTGGCAAGAAGGTTTTGTCCCTCGACTTTATCAGCACCCTCGACCTTGAACATGGCAAAACTGTCTGTATTAAACAGATAACCGTGATTTGAGGGTGTCGCGTTACAGAGGAAATCTTTACCCGGGACTTTATCGGCCGCAAGGAATTCGCCTTTTGCCCAGTCCCCCATGACCTGCATGGCGGCTTTGCCATTCATGACCATTGCTGTTGCCAGGTTCCAGTCGCGTCCGGCAAAATCTTCATCCACGAAGCCGCGCAAAATGCGCATTTCGTCAAACACCTTCTTCATGGTGTCCGATTTTAGCGCGTCTTCATCAAGGTCGATAAGGGCCTTTTGATAAAATTCAGTACCGCCAATCCCCAATACGACATTTTCAAACAGAATGGTTTCCTGCCAGGGCTGGCCGCCCAGTGCCAGCGGCACAATGCCCTGAGCCTTGAGCTTTTCTGCCAGCGCGTTGAAGTCATCCCAATTCGATGGAACCTTTGAGGCGCCGACCTTTGCCAGCACATCCGGGTTGGCCCAGATCATGTCGGTGCGGTGAATATTGACCGGGACCGCGACATAATGGCCTTCATATTTCATAAGGGTGCTCAGGCGTTTGGGCAGGATTTTGTCCCAGTGTTCCTTGTTGGCGACGTTATCAAGATTGGCAAGAGCCCCTTGTTCGGCCCATTCCATAATTGCCGGGCTTTTTAATTGAACGGCAGTTGGGGCATCGCCCGCCAATACACGGGACCGCAGCACCGTCATTGCGGCAGAGCCACCACCCCCGGCAACCGGGCTGTCAATCCATTTGCCGCCATGCGCTTCGAAATCCTTTTTAAGCGCAACCGCTGCTTTGGCTTCGCCGCCCGATGTCCAGTAATGCAAAACTTCGACTGTTGGTTCGGCCTGTGCCATCGCAGGGACAAGGGCCAACAGGGTAGAGGCACAAAGAGCAGCTCTTTTGACATTGGATGAGTTTGATTTTGGCTTGAACGCGTACATTTTTCCTCCCGGTTTTTATTTGTTGAGTGTGGGACCATGCGCCGGGTTGCTGGTTTTTGCATCCGCTATCCTGTAACAAAATATTTCCCAATAGGGTTTTGAAATGATTTGTTACAAAAAATGGTAGCGCTAACATCTCATCTAGGGCGTACGGCATTCGTGACGTTACGATCTTAATGCCGCGAATGGCCGAGCGTGATGATCGGCTTTGGGGGCTTGCCGCCAAATGGCGTAGGCGGCTCATTCGGTCTATAAAATGTGTTTGATGGGATGCCAGGGCCGTGGATTGGTGGCCGCATCGCTTGAACGCGCATGTGTCCGGTTGCGATGCAGAAGATCCATCTGGTTGAAAAACAGTTGTTTTTCCGGTGTTTATGGACAGAAAGATAAATTTTTAAGACATTGAACCCATTCAATTGTGACGATTTGGAACAGATGATATGCAAACTTGGTGGATTGAGAAACCTGATCAGTTTGGGCATATTGCAATGCAGAAGAACGGAGCAGGGCGCATCCGGTAACATAAAGTCACCGTGATGGAGCGCCCACCAGTTTGAAACACAGGAGGTTCAACATGTTCTTGTCCAGTATTATTGTTGCTGTTCGTCGTTGGGCCTATGCACGGTCAGTCGCGAACGAACTTTACGATCTCGACTCCCGTGACTTGGATGATGTCGGGATTTCCCGCTGGCAGATCAAAGACGTTGCACGTAAAGCTGCACGTGACGCGATCGCCTAATCAAGCGGATAAATATCGACAGCGTCTAATATTGTAGGCTGCTGTATGCAGAAGCCGGGCCATTATGTCCCGGCTTTTTGTATGTCTGGAATTTGAAAATTCGATATGATGCAAGCCTGCCGGTTTTTCGACCGTGCAGGCTTTTTTCATGCAAGATGGGTTTGGCAATCGGGATTGCGTTTTGGAGCCGATTTTACTTAATATTGGCCGCAGGATACTTCGATCTTGTATGGACAGATAAAAACAGCTTTTTGATTACCGTCCGATTCGATCCTGTGGGGGCGAAATCGACCGCATAAGTATAGGTTATTCATCCGAACGATAATTGTTTGCAACGACTTTATTGAGACTGATTTTTACTTGAGCCTTTATTTTGCGATATTTTTAAAAAAATGTCTAAATTATTGATAGTGGTAATCAATAACGGCGTTTTTCCTTGAAAAAGACATTCTTGATTATCAAGATGCCGACAAGCCAAATGGAGGAGACACAATATGAAAGGTGATCGGCAGATCATTGGTTACCTTAATCGCATCCTCACAAATCAGCTGACTGCGATTAACCAGTACTTTTTACACGCCCGCATGCTCAAAAACTGGGGTGTGGTCGAGATGGGCGAATATGAATACAAACTTTCCATCAAGGAAATGAAACGTGCCGATGATTTGATCGAGCGTATTTTGTTTCTTGACGGTCTGCCCAACTTGCAGAACCTCAACAAATTGTTGATTGGCGAAAATGTAAGCGAGATTGTCGATTGCGACATGAAATACGAGCTTGCAGCCTTGCCATTGCTGCGTGAAGCGGTTTCGGCTTGTGAAAAGGCTGAAGATTTCGTCACGCGCGACCTGCTTGTCTCGTTCCTGGAAGATCAGGAAGAACATGTCGATTGGCTTGAGACCGAGCAGTGGCAGCGTGATAATGTTGGCATGCAGAATTATATCCAGAGCCGTTCCGGCGACGGCGATTAATCAGTTTAAGGAGCGAGCGCCATGAAAGGCAGCCAGAACGTTATTGATATCCTGAACCGTCAGCTTACTGCAGAGCTTTCTGCCGCTGACCAGTACAATACCCACGCCGAAATGTATCTGGATTGGGGTTTGCATGCTCTGTATGAGCGCATGCACCATGAAAAAGATGAAGAACTTGATCACGCCAAACGTCTGATCGAACGGATTTTGTTCCTTGAAGGTGTGCCCGATACCGCATCGCGCACCCCGCTCAATATCGGCCAGACGGTTCCGGAAATGATGAAGAATGATCTGGAACACGAATATATGGTGATCAAGTATCTGAAAGAAGCCATCAAGCTTAGTGAATCAGAATCCGATTATCAGACCCGTAACATGCTGACCGATTTGCTTGATGACAGCGAAGAAGACCATGCACACTGGTTGGAACAGCAGGTTCGTTTGATCGATATGATGGGCTTGCAGAACTACATTCAGTTCCGCGCTGTTGGTGAACCAAACCCGCACGGCTAATGCGTTCCTGTCAAGAACGGATGTGATGACTTTCGAAGGGCTGCCGGTATCGGCGGCCCTTTTTCATGTTTGGGATTGTTGGTTTTTGACCCGAAAAATTGATGTAGCTCGCGCTGCTAATCACATCGAACACAAAGTGTTGGTGGATTGACAGCGATCATGGGCACCCGCGTTGATTTCATGTTTTCTTGATTGAAAGCTTGATCTTCCAGTCGCTGGAAGCTTTATGCTGTGTGAAATGATGAAATTTGCGAGGTACTCGCTATGACAGTGATGAAAAGTCCCAACCAGCAAAAAGCCAGCGATGATCGCGACCTGAGTTTTGAAGTGGGCGGCATGACATGTGCCTCCTGTGCCGGACGTGTCGAAAAGGCATTGAAGAAACTGGACGGTGTCAAAGAGGTTGACGTTAACCTTGCGATGAATTTGGCCCATGTCCGTGTGGCGGGGAATGCGCCCTCCGGTGCGCAGGATATGGCAAATACCGTTCGCAAGGCAGGATACGAAGTCGCCGAAGAAAAGCTGTCATACGATATTGACGGTATGAGCTGCGCCAGTTGCTCTGGCCGGGTTGAAAAGGTGCTGGCAAAGTTGCCAGGTGTTGTTTCAGCAAGTGTTAATCTGGCCCTGGAGCGTGCGGATTTGTCGGTTTTGCCGGGAACGGTTAAGGACAGACAGGTGCTTTCTGCGGTTGAAAAGGCGGGGTATCACGCGGTTTCACGCAATGGAGGGCAAAGCCAGACAGACATGCCCGCCAAAGATCGCAAGGATTATGCGATGTGGTGGTTGGTGGCATCCATCATTTTGGCCGCCCCATTGGTCGGGCAAATGATCTGGATGTATTTGGGGGTGGATTTCCGCCTGCCGGCCTGGGGCGAATTGGCACTGGCAACACCGGTACAGTTCATTATTGGGTGGCGATTTTATCATGGCGCATGGGCGGCATTGCGCAATCGTGCCGCCAATATGGATGTGCTGGTGGCTCTTGGGACGTCAGCGGCTTACTTCCTGAGCCTTTATAACATGCTGAACTTGGGATCTGACAGCGAGGGGCATCTGTATTTTGAGGCGTCGGCTGTTATCATCACCCTGATTTTGGGCGGCAAGATTATGGAGGAGCGCGCAAAGCGGGGCGCTTCTGCCGCCATTCGTGAATTGATGGCGCTCCGCCCGCGTAAGGCACGCCGCCTGGACCCGGAAAATGGTGAGACGGCTGAGGTCTCGGTCGATGAGTTGCAGGTGGACGATATTGTCCGGGTTCGCCCGGGCGAGAAGTTGCCGATTGACGGTGTTGTCACCTCGGGCGAGAGCGAAATTGATGAATCGCTGATCACGGGGGAAACCCGGCCTGTTTTACGCAAAACCGGTGACGAAGTTGTTGGTGGTGCGGTGAATGGTACCGGGCGGCTGGACATTCGTGTGAGCGCGGTTGGCGAAGACACGACATTGTCACGCATTATTCGCCTGGTCGAACAGGCACAAACCGGCAAAGCCCCGGTTCAGCAAATGGTCGACAAGGTGGCGGCGGTTTTTGTGCCCGTCATTATTTTGATTGCACTGGTGACGTTTGCCGGTTGGCTGATTGCCGGGTTCACCCTGGAAACCGCGATTGTTTCGGCGGTGTCAGTACTGGTTATAGCCTGCCCCTGTGCCTTGGGCCTGGCAACGCCAACGGCCTTGGTGGCCGGGACGGGGGCAGCTGCGCGGGCGGGTATTCTCATTCGCAATTTCGAGGCACTGGAGCAGGCCCATAATGTTGATGCCGTTGTTTTTGATAAAACCGGCACCCTGACAGAAGGTGTGCCAACGGTTACCGACATCGTTCTTGCCGTTGATGATTGGGACAAAAACCAGTTCTTGCGTTTGGTGGCCGCAGTACAGGCCGCAAGTGAACATCCTTTGGCACAGGCGGTTGTGAAGGCAGCGCAGGATCGCGCGTTAAAATTGTCCGATGTCGCCGATTTTAAGGGAATGACCGGTGCGGGTGTGGGCGGCACGGTTGAGGGGCATGCCATTCTGATCGGGACTGAAAGCCTGCTGCAGGAACATGATGTGCCCCTGCCGGAAAACAGCATCGCCAAAAACGTGAAAGAGGTCGAAAAAACCGGCAGTACGGTTGTTCTGGTAGCAATCGACGGACGATTTGCCGGCTATTTGGCGCTGGAAGACAAGATACGCGAAAGCGCCATTGCGGCCGTTTCTGACCTGAAATCGCGCGGGATTGATAGCATTATGCTTTCGGGCGATGCCGAAGATGTCGCCGCCCATGTTGCCAAGCAGATTGGCCTTGAAAGCTGGCGCGGACGTATTCGCCCGCAGGACAAGGCCCGCGAGGTGGAGAAACTGCGCAAGGAAGGTCGTCATGTGGCGATGGTTGGCGATGGGATTAACGATGCACCAGCCCTTGCTGCGGCAGATGTGGGTATTGCAATGGGCGGCGGTACAGATGTTGCGATGGAAACGGCTGGCATTACCCTGATGCGGTCTGACCCGGCACTGGTGGCCGGTGCGATTGATATTTCCATCGTCACCCGTCGCAAGATTACGCAAAATCTGTTTTGGGCGTTTGGTTACAATGTGATCGGGGTGCCGTTGGCGGCCTTTGGTATCCTGAGCCCGGCAATTGCCGGGGCGGCAATGGCATTAAGTTCTGTCTCTGTCGTGACAAATTCGCTGATGTTGCGGCGTTGGAAACTGCGTAAGACGGGGGGCGAAAAATGAATATTTCCGAAGCCTCCCAGCAATGCGGTTTACCGGCGAAAACCATTCGTTATTACGAGGAAATTGGCCTGGTGGCGCCAGGGCGCCTTGCCAATGGTTATCGCGATTATCGAGAGCAGGATTTGCATAAATTGCGATTTTTGCAACGTTCGCGCGGTTTGGGCTTCTCGATTGATGATTGTCGTCTTTTGTTGTCGCTGTATGAAGACCGCAACCGGGCATCAGCCGATGTTCGCCAGATCGCCAAAGCCCATTTGGAAGATATTGACCGCAAGATCGAGGAATTAAAAAGCCTGCAGGCCACGTTGCGCCAATTGGTTCATCAGTGTCATGGCGATGATCGCCCGGATTGCCCGATTATCGAAGATCTGGCCGGGCCAGCATCCTAGGTGAAGCCAATTCTGGAACGAGAAAAGTCCCGTGATTTTGATTGAGAGAGAGTAATTGTCGGTAAAAAACAAGCTGGGTTACGGCGTATTTGTGCTCGGTGCAGCTGTGCTGGGATATTTGGGATATCAATATTTTAAACCGGCACAAACGGGTGAATCTGCTTTTCTGATTGACCCGTCGGATTTGCATCAGGTCGCATCTGGAAAGAAAATATACGATGCCAATTGCGCATCCTGTCATGGGAACGAATTGCAGGGCGAAGCCAATTGGCAGCAGCGTGGCGCTGATGGTTTATTACCGGCACCACCCCA
>JBNKVZ010000114.1:2137-15045 GCA_050299455.1 Thalassospira sp. | reverse complement strand
AAAGCTGACTTTTCGCAACAAGGTGAAACCGTTTTACAGCAGGTTCATCAGGCCCGGGTCGCGCTTTCCAATGGCAAATATGAAACCGCCAAGAAACTGATCCACGACGCCCGCGCGACCCTGGCAAACATGTATAATAGCGGGGCATCCGGCAATATCGTGATTTCTGGCCCGGTTATTTTTAACCAGGACGTTTCAGCCGACAATCAGGTAAACAAGGCGGCACAAATCAGTCAGGTGATCCTGCCCTTCGACGAAACCCGTGGCAATATTGATCTGGCCTATACCCAGATGATCAACAGCCGTCCATTCCGGGCCAATCAGACGCTTCGGTTGGTTGAAAAGGATCTCAGTGTTCAGACAGCACAATTTACGACCTCCAGCACTGTCACCCCCACCCATTCGTGATCATATGCTGATCATGCCCCGCTCATATCCTGTTTACCGCCTCACTGCCGGGCGTATCATGCGCCCGGCATGATA
This sequence comes from Thalassospira sp., assembly GCA_050299455.1. GTDB lineage: Bacteria > Pseudomonadota > Alphaproteobacteria > Rhodospirillales > Thalassospiraceae > Thalassospira. The sequence goes on along the minus strand of JBNKVZ010000114.1, from coordinate 14,562 downwards.
TTTTCTACCGCCAGATAGCTGAAAACAACCAAACGGGCCATGTGGGAACAATAACGGTCTATTGTTCCGATACCGAATAACGGATATGGCACTTTCCCTGCATGTCGGTTTCAACACATGCCGAAACGCCAAAAACGGTGTTTAAAAGGTCGGGCGTCAGAATTTCAGCCGGCGTGCCGATGGCGACAAGCCTTCCCTCGCTCATCACTGCGATGCGGTCACAAAACAGGGCAGCATGATTGAGGTCATGCAGGGCAGCAACTGCCGTTACACTCAAGGCCCGTACCAGTTCCAGCAGCCCCAATTGATGACGTATATCCAGATGGTTGGTCGGTTCATCAAGCAACAGGAATTTCGGCTCCTGGGCCAGGGCCCGGGCAATATGCACACGCTGCTTTTCCCCGCCCGAAAGCGTATGCCAATGACGACCGACCATATCGGTCATATCCACATCCACCAGCGCCTTTGCCACCTGTTCATCATCACGCGATGACCAGGGCGATAACAGACTAAGATAGGGAATACGCCCAAGCGAAACGGCTTCACGTACCGTCAGCCGGTCGGCGGTATCGGCCTGTTGTTCGACAAACCCGATATTTTGCGCCAGCTGAAGGCAGCCCAATTTACGCATGTCCTCACCGCCCATCAGGGCTTGCCCGCGCAAGGGGCGCCGCACGCCGGCCAAAATCGACATCAAACTGGTTTTGCCTGATCCATTCGGGCCAATCAGCCCCAAAAATTCACCGGGCCGAACCTTCAGGGACACATTCCGAATAATCGGTCGATAGCCCGCCATCCATGAAACATCAACCAGTTCCAGGCTCATCGCAGCACCCTTCGATGACACAGGATCAGGGCGAAAGCCGGGGCACCAACCAGGGCCGTGACCACGCCAATCGGCACCACCTGACCGGGCAGAATAATACGTGAGACAACATCCGCCCCCATCAGAAACAGCGCCCCGATCAGGGCCGCCAATGGCAATAAAAGACCATGCCGCACGCCCACAAAAAAACGCGCGGCATGGGGAATAACCAGACCAACAAAGCCAATGGAGCCAACAATGCTGACCATCACGGCCGTCATCAAAGCTGACGTGCCGATCAGCACCACATGAACACGCACAACAGGAACGCCAAGCGAAGCTGCCGATTGCCGACCAAAGGTAAAGGCATCAAGCGCACGCGCATGACACAAACATACCAATAACCCCACCACAATCACCGGCACCGCCAGTGCGGCATCGGGCCAGCGGACACCGCTAAGGCTGCCAAGTAGCCAGAACATGATTCCGCGTGCCTGATCGGCATTGGCCGATTTGGTCACAATAAAGGATGTCAGGGCATTAAACAGTTGTGACCCGGCAATCCCGGCCAGAATAATCGCCCCAGGCCCACGGCCCGCCTGAAGAGCCAGCAAGCCCACCAGCAAAAAGGCGATCACCGCCCCGGCAAAGGCCCCCATCGACAGCGACAGCATCCCGCCGCCGACACCCAGAATAACAACACTGACCGCCCCGGTAGAGGCCCCGGCAGAAATGCCCAGCAAATAAGGATCGGCAAGGCTGTTGCGCAGCAATGCCTGTAAAACCACGCCGGAAACGGCAAGCCCGGCCCCGCACGACGCCGCAACGACGGCCCGGCTCAGGCGATAGTTCCAGATAATGCCCGCATCAATGGCATTAACAGGGTTTCCGGCCTCAAAAACGTGGTTCGCCAGCGTGTCGATCACGGTTTTAATCGGAATCGACGTTTCACCAATGGCTGTCGCCACGGCCAATGCGGCAAAAAGCAAGACCAGCGCGATCAGGACCGCGCTGATCCGTTGCCAGAACACTGTCTGCACCAACAGCCCCATCCCTAGTGATCCAGTTTGAACGACTTGATGGCCTTGGCCAATTGTTCAATCCCACCAATGAGGCGAATGGTCGGCTGCATGCCCATCGCATCCATAATCACCACATGGTTATTTTTAACCGCCTTCATCTGGCTTGCGACCGGATCGGTTTTCAGGAAATTCATTTTTAATTGCCAGTCATCCGCCGGAAAGCGCCTGCGATCCATTTTGGCAATGACAATGATATCGGGGTCCGCCCGGGCAATGGTTTCCCAGCCAACTGTCGGCCATTCATCATCGCTTTTAATCACGTTATGAATGCCCAGCACACTGGAAATATATCCCGGCGCACCCTTTTGCCCGGCAACATACGGGTCGGCCTGCAATTCCGAACTCGAAAACCAGAAAACCGCCGACACATCCTGGTCCGCCAGTCCGGCCACATCCTGCTTTGCTGCCGCTTCGCGCTGTTTCAAACCCGCGATCAGCTTATCACCCCGCGCCTCAACATCAAAAATACGCGAAAGATCATGGATCGATTGATAAATCAGGTCCGTTGAAAAGGCAGCAATGCGCGTCCCATCGCCCCCGGTGCTGTTATCCTTGCCAACACAATCAGCCGGGGCGATATAAACGGGAATACCCAATTCATTAAATTGCGCAGTAGTGCCAACAACACCATTTGGCCCAACATGCCATTGGTATTGCGCCGTCACCAGATCGGGCCGTTGCCCGACAACACTTTCAAAAGACGGGTCATTATCGGCCAGGCGGCGAATTTTGCTATTGGCATCGGCAAATTGCGGCATGACCGGATCAAACCACACAGCCGTGCCCACAACCTTTGACGACAGCCCCAAAAGATAAAGGATTTCGGTATTGCTTTGCCCCAGTGACACCACACGTTTCGGCGCGTGATCAAAGGTAACGATGTGGCCGCAATTTTGAATTTCCAAAGGATAATCTGTAGCCTGTGCATAAGTGGCAACACAGGAAAGACCCGCTGCAAACACCCCGGCAGCGACAAGCCGTTTTAAAACGCTGGTCATGTTATGTCCTTTCACAGGAACAACCGTTACATCCAGCGACAAACCGGCGAAAAACCAGCAAAATCAAAGAAGATCCAGCAAAACCACCACCACCGCGTTACATCCTTGCAACCGGGCATTGGCATATCAGCAGGACATCTCCGGGGCACCCCGCCCAGTCTGTCGTCACGATTGCCGGCAGGTCTCCTGGCTCGCGGGTGATCACATGTTCCTGGCCTTCCCGGAGCAAATGCTCCAGTGGCATGATCAGGACATGCTCGCCGCATACAGTTGCGGGGGCAGCTTCGTTTAACAGCCCGAAAAAAACGGATTGTTTTGAATTCCCTCTATCCTAAAAAGGATACCGGCAAAAATGATGTCCCATACAGACCCTTGATCGTCAAGACGTTTGATGCCTGATGCCGGAAAGACCATTGGCATTCAATCCTGCCCTGCACCCGCACTGGAGAGCCCCAAACCCAATACCCGGTGCCGGGCCATGATGCCGCTTACCAGCGCGTCAGATAAATCCGCCGGAAAATCATCGGGTAAAAAAGCGACTATTTTTTCAAATAGGTCGCGCCAGTTTTACGAAAAAATATCCTCTATGCTGGGGCGGTCCTCCTGGCAGCGATCCTGAACAATAAATTCAAGGTCAAGGGCGGCCAGCACACTTGTCAATGTGCGCATCTTTGTGCCCGGATCCCCATTTTCGAGTGATGAAATTGTTGCCACCCGTAAGTTGGTTCGGGCACTTACATCTTTTTGCGTCATGCCTTTTGCTTTGCGCACGCGCCGCAAGGCATGACCAATCTGATCTGGCATCCGGGCTGTAAGTTTCATGAAGCACCTCGTATTACGCTATAGCGCAAACTTTATCATATTACGCCATAGCGTAAATTTTAAAAAATTACGCTATGGCGTAAATCATAATTTCAAACAACTACGCCGGTTAAGATTTCATCCAAAAGTCAATCGCACAAAAGGATGTGCTGCCATCGAAAACGGGATCAATTCAAATAGTTGGGCGTTGATATATTTGGCCGCGAATTCGCCATGCTTTGTCCGAATTGCCACCACACTATTTCGCAAGTTTGTGCAAATCAAAAATATAACAGGGATAATTTCGATGGACACTTCTGCACAGCGCCGACAATTTTTAAAGTCCGCCGCGGCGGCCGGTTTGATTTTACCGGGCATGTCGCTCTGGCAGCAGGCCTTTGCCGCCGATGCCGTGAAAAAGCTGGAACTGGGCAAAAAACAGAAATTCAGTTTCGACGCGCTGGTCGAACGTGCCCGCAAGATGGCGGAAAAACCCTATGTCGCGCCGAAAACCCCGGACAAGGCAATTCTGGAACAAATCGATTATGCCGAGCATGGCAAGCTGAAATATAAACGGGATTTCGCCCCGTTCTCGGACGGGTCGGGCGTTTATCCTGTCACCTATTTCCATATGGGCCAGTTTTTCCAAAAACCGGTGCATATGTTCCTGCTGGAAGACGGCAAATCGCAGGAAGTAATCTATAAAACCGACTATTTCGACATGCCCGCCGACAGCCCGGCGCGGAAATTGTCGAAAAATATCGGCTTTGCCGGGTTCCGCCTGCATGAAGATATTCATCGTGATGACTGGAAAACCCAGGACTGGGCAGCCTTTTTGGGCGCATCCTATTTCCGGGCCATTGGTGATGAAGGGCAATATGGCCTTTCTGCGCGCGGGATTGCGATTAACACCGCCACCGGCCAGGGCGAGGAATTTCCCGATTTTACCGAATTTTACATTGAACCGGCCCAAAAGGCCGAAGACCCGGTCACGGTTTATGCCCTGCTTGATGGTCCCAGCATCACTGGTGCCTATCGTTTTTACCTGACGCGCGGCAAGGGTGTGACGATGGATGTGGAAAAATTCCTGTTCATCCGCAAAGACATTGAACGCTTTGGCGTGGCGCCACTGACCAGCATGTTCTGGTATTCCGAGCAAAACCGCCCGTTCCGCATGGATTGGCGCCCGGAAGTGCATGATTCCGACGGGCTGGCCTTGTGGACCGGCAGCGGCGAACGCATTTGGCGGCAGCTCAACAACCCTGATGTGACCCGCGCCTCCGCCTTTGGCGATAATAATCCGCGCGGCTTTGGCCTGATGCAGCGTGACCGCGATGTGACACATTATCTTGATGGTGTGCTTTATCATCGCCGCCCCAGCCTGTGGGTGGAACCGCTGGGCGCCTGGGGCAAGGGGGCGGTGCAGCTGGTTGAAATTCCAACCGATGATGAAATTCACGACAATATTGCCGCCTTCTGGGTGCCCGAAGCCCCGGCCAAGGCCGGGCAGTCCTATAATTTCCGTTATCGTTTATATTGGCAGGCCCATAATCCGTACCCGCTGAAAAAGCTGGCCCATGTCAAGGCGACCCGCCTGGGCCGCGGCGGACAGGAAGGCCTGCCACGCCCGGCCGGGGTGACAAAATTCGTCGTTGATTTTGAAGGCGATATTTTGGGGACCCTGGCATATGGCGAATATCCTGAAGCCATTGTTTCGGTGTCGCGGGGCAAGCTGTCACGCATCAAGACCGAACCCATCCCCGATACCCGCCTGTGGCGCGCCATGTTTGACCTGGAAGTTGAGGGCAATGACCCGGTCGATATGCGCATGTATCTCAAACGCGGGGATGGGCCACTTTCCGAAACCTGGATGTTCCAGCATCTGCCCGGCTTGAAAAACTGGGATTCCAAGTAAAACCGCAATAAACACCAAGCACCTGATACAGCAAACCCGCCATCCAATGGCGGGTTTCTCTGTTAAAGCATGTTTCCTTTAAACCAGCCCCAGCCATTTCCAATAGGTCGCGGTAAAGACCAGCGTCAAAACATAGGCAATCACGGTTAACACCAACCCGGTGCGGACAAAATCCTTTACCGCAAAGGTATCGGTACCGTGCGCAACCATGCCCTGTGGTGAATTGACCGGCAAAATAAAGCCGAAGCTGACCACGAATTGCAGCAAAATGGTGGTGCCAAACACATTGACACTGCCATTATCCATTTGCTGGAGCACAGCAATGATGATCGGAATCATCGAGGATGCCAGGGCCGTGGCACTGGCAAAACCCAAATGGATCACGACCAGAAACCCGCCCAGCACCGCAACAATGCCCAAGGTGCCAAAGCCAGACAGACCAAACATATCCACCGCCGACTTCGCCAGCCACGACGCCGCCCCGGTACTTAGCAAGGCCGAGCCCAGACTGATACCAACCCCGAACAATACAATCGTGCCCCAGGGAAATTTGGCATTGGCCTGTTTCCAGCTCATCACCCCGACACCGGGCAATAGCAGGAATGTAACGGCAAGGACGGTCAGGGTTGCGCTGTCAAAGTGATGCAAAACACCTTCGGTTGCCCAGCAAAAAACCAGTAACAGGGAAACCGCCAACAGGCGTTTTTCCGCCCCGGTCATGGGGCCAATTTCCTTAAGCGCGGTTGCCACACTTTCGCGCCCGCCTGGCACCGTGTCATGTTCTGGCGGCATCATCCGCATCATCACAAAATACAACACCACCGACATCAGCAGTGAAAAGGGGGCAGCGGCAACGAACCAGTCCAGCCAGGTGATTTCCAGCCCCAAAGTCCGTTGAAGAAAGCCAACCGCAACCATGTTTTGGGCAGCGGCGGTTTTAATGCCGACATTCCATATGCTAACGGCCTGCACCGTCGTCATAATCAGCAAACCGGCAAAGCGGCTTTGTTTGCCCGCGCCAAATGTCGCGACAATGCCCATCATGATCGGAATAACAGCCGCCGCACGCGCGGTTGCACTGGGCACCAGAAAGGCCAGCAAGGTGGCAACAACAATGCTGCCAATCACAATATGGCTGACCTTGGCCCCGACCTTGGACAGCACAATCATCGCGATCCGGCGGTCCAGCCCGGTCAGGGTCATGGCAGCGGACAACAGCAAGGCCGATGCCACCAAAATAAGGGCACGGCTGCTAAACCCGGTAATGGCCGTGCCCAGCGCCTTTGATGTGCCCAGTAATGTATCGCTATCGCCCACGGCAGGTGACAGGCCAAGCGTTACCGCAATCATGGCGGCAATCAGAATGGCACTTACGGCAAAATCGACCGCTTCTGTCACCCAGATGATGACGGCGAAAATAAAAATAGCCAACATCCGCTGCCCGGCAATTGGCAGGCCCTCGGGTGTTGGTAACAGCATGATTGCAACGAAGGCTATAATTGCGGCGATCAAACCGAAATTCAGCCGTTTTGCAGACGCGCCAAAAGGCGTTTGGTCCCCGCTGGCGGGGTGCGTTTTTTCAGACATCAAACTTCCATCAGCCTGTTTTTAATCGCTGTGTTTTTGATCCCAATGATCAAGAACATGTATCTGACCCAGGCTTTTACACCTGCTTTAAAACCGGTTCTCTGATCTGGCGCAGGATATCCAAAAATCTCTCCGCCATTTGGCACCCTTTTTCTCATCCATCGTTAAACGGACGTAATTTCATTGTTTTGTAGCGATGGAGCCGTCCCTGTCTCTATAATTCAGCTTGCGGCGAAAAACATATGCCCCGGCCTTCGCAACATCCCCTCCTCCGATATGACTGGAATTGTCGATGTCTGATCCTTTGGCCGAAATTGTCACGCTGCTGCAACCAACGGCGCCTTTTTCCAAACTGGTCCAATCAAGCGGCGCATGGCGCGTTCAGCGCACAAATGTCGACCAGGTATATTATTGCCTTATCCTGAGCGGACAGACCTGCCTTGAGGTGAATGGCAAACCACCTTTCATCCTGAAACAGGGCGATTTCGCGCTTATTCCCGAGGCCTACAGTTTTACCAAGTCAAGCGTCACACCAAAACCGGATGACGACCTTGAAACCATTCCGGTCAAACAGGATGACGGGACCTACCGGGTAGGGGACCCGAACGGCCCAATCGAAACACAGCAATTAATCGGCGTTTGTGTGTTTGGCGCGCCCGATGCCGCACTGCTGGTATCCCTGCTGCCCGATGTCGTTGTCATTCGGGGGCAAAGCCGCATTCGCATCCTGGCAAAGCTGGTTGGCGACGAAGCCCGCGCCAACCGGCCCGCCCGCGACATATTGCTCGAACGCCTGCTTGAAGCACTATTAATTGAAACCTTGCGATCCGTGCCGGAAACCACCGCATCACCAGGCCTGCTTAAGGGGTTGTCCGATGAACGATTAAGCATTGCCCTGCGCGCCATCCATGCCAATCCAGCCCAACACTGGACCGTGGCTGAACTGGCCAAACAGGCCGGATTATCACGATCGGCATTTTTTGCGCGCTTTAACAAAACAATTGGCCTCGCCCCGATGGATTACCTTTTGCAATGGCGCATGACATTGGCAAAACAGATGTTGCGACAAACCAAATGTAACGTTGCCGATGTTGCCAACAAAGTGGGCTATGGTTCTGCCAGCGCCTTTAGCGTGGCGTTTTCCCGCCATACCGGGTTCCCACCCGCCCAATATGGCCGCCAGATGGATCTGGTTTCACCAAACGCCCCGAAAGAGCCGGTATAACGCTCTAAAATGGACGATTTCTAACGTTTTATGGATTTCAGATTATAGAAGGTATTGATCCTTCCTCTTATATCTTGGGCCTCACCACAACATAGAGGTCCCCCCCCATGAAAACCGTCCTGATTACAGGTTGCTCGTCCGGGTTTGGTCGCGATACCGCCAGCTATTTTCTGGAACAGGGGTGGCAGGTTATCGCCACCATGCGCACCCCAAACGAAGATGTTTTGCCCAAATCCGACAAACTGCGCCTGATCAAACTTGACGTTACCGACGATGCCAGCATCACTGCTGCCATCAAGGAAGCCGGTAAAATTGATGTCCTGGTCAATAATGCCGGTATCGGCTGGCTCAACGCCGTTGAAGACACATCCATGGAAATGGTGCGCCAGATTTTTGAAACCAACACCTTTGGCACCATCGCCATGACCAAGGCTGTTTTGCCGCAATTTCGCGCCCAAGGCAGCGGGGTCATTGTGAATGTAACATCCGCAGTGACCCTCAAACCCCTCCTGTTGCTGGCGGTCTATACGGCAAGCAAAGCCGCCATTGATGGCTTTACCTCCTCATTGGCGCTTGAACTCGAACCGTTCAACATTCAGGCCCGCATTGTGCTGCCTGGCCGCGCCCCTACTACACAATTTGGCGAAAATGCCCGCGCCCGCATGAGCAAGGCAGGCCAATTTCCCGAAACCTATCGTGGATTGCGCGAACAGGTTTATACAAATTTTGAACAGGAAACCCCCGACATGCTGACCCAGTCAGACGATGTCGCCAAGGCAATATGGCGCGCCGCAACCGACCCGTCCTGCCCGGTCCACCTGGCTGCCGGGGCCGATGCCGTGGCATTATTGCCCTAACGATCATCCCGGTCTCGCCCCGGGAGCCGCCCCATTGCCGCCCTCGTGCTGCTCTGGCGGCTTAGCCCCTTTAGACCCCATGGTCCGGTATTTTGCCGGGCCATTTCTGTATCTTAATGTTCCAACTGCGCCAAACTCTGCTTTGGCTCGCTATTACCGCCGGGAACCAAAAAAATCCTTTAACAATTTGGCGGCTTCAACTTCACCAATGCCGCCATAAACCTCGGGCTGGTGATGGCAACTGCTACTTTGATAAATGCGCGGGCCATGATCCACCCCGCCCCCTTTGGGGTCATAGGCACCAAAATAAACCCGGCGAATACGGGCAAAGGAAATGGCGGTTGCGCACATTGGGCAGGGTTCAAGGGTGACATATAAATCGCAGCCCGGCAGGCGCGGTTCGCCCCGTTTTGCCGCCGCCGCCCGAATGGCAAGGATTTCGGCATGGGCTGTCGGGTCATGATCGGCTTCGGTCATATTTCCCGCTTGTGCCAAAACCTCGCCACTTGTGCCATCCACCACCACGGCCCCGACCGGCACTTCACCGCGCGCCGCTGCGGCACGGGCCTCTTGCAGGGCAAGGTCCATGTAAGAATTGGCGGTAAATGGGGGCGTCATGGTTTCGTCTATCCGTCAAAAGTGAGGTGAATCGACATTGGGAACCAGTTGGAAACCATTGGGAACCCGAATTGCCTGTGCTTCGTTGTAGTGACCTGTTTTCAATTTGTCATGTAATGCCTATGATCACCGCCTGTCACCCTGATAAGAAACAGGCTATTTCGATACAAACCGGGACGTAATTGCGAAAACATCATAAAAGTCATGATAAACCGGCCCGATTGAATGATAGCCGTTGCCCCGACCCCGACAGAAGGCTAAACAGCGCCCATGAGCATCCAGACAAAAAAACCGATTATTGGCATCACCCTTGATTCCGAAGAGCCTGGTGGCTACTCGAAATTTCCGTGGTATGCGCTGCGCCAGAATTATGCCGGGGCCGTTGTTGCCGCAGGCGGCATTCCCATGCCCCTGCCCCACGAGGTGGAACTCGTCCCCGACCTGCTTGAACTGATTGACGGCCTGGTTGTCACCGGCGGGGCCTTTGACGTGGACCCGTCCCTGTTTGGGGCCGAAGAACGCCATGACAGCGTGATCACCAAGGACCGCCGCACCAAATTTGAATGGGCGATGGCAGAAGGCGCGCTTAAACGCGACATGCCAGTGCTGGGCATTTGCGGCGGGCAGCAATTACTGAATGTTATTCTGGGCGGCACGCTTATTCAGCATATCCCCGATAGCATTGAAAACTGCCTGCCCCACGAACAGCCCAATCCCCGTGACGAGGCCGGACACGACGTTACGGTAAAAGCAGGCACCCTGCTGGCGCGCATTTGCGACAATGTAGATCATTTATCTGTCAATTCGGCCCATCACCAGGCCGTGGCAGAGGTCGGACCGGATGTCATCATCAATTCCCGCGCCCCTGATGGCGTGATCGAGGGGATTGAACATCCCGGTTATCGTTATTGCCTGGGGGTGCAGTGGCATCCCGAATTTCACATCAGCACCGGAGATGCCAAAATCTTCGACGCCCTGATCATTGAGGCCCGGAAATGACCGACAAGGCAGACAACGCCCCGTCACAGGAAAACCCGCATACTGAAGACGAATTTGATGCGGAAATGCCGCAGGACGATTTCGTCGAGGATGCCGGCAAAGACACCGCCGAAGCCCCCCCGGCAGAAGACCTGCCGCGTGAACGCATTGCCAAGCGCATTGCGCGCTCCGGTGTGTGTTCGCGCCGCGATGCCGAACAGCTTATTTTGGATGGCAAAGTAAAGCTGAATGGCAAACGCCTGAACACGCCCGCCGTGACTGTTACCGATAATGACATTATTATCGTTAATGACAGCCCCCTGCCCGAAAAGCAAAAACCGCGCCTGTGGCGCCTGTTCAAGAAGCGCGGGCTTGTGACCAGCCACCGCGACGAACAGGGCCGCGAAACGGTTTTTGACAATCTGCCCGACCATATGCCACGTGTCATTTCGGTTGGCCGACTTGACCTGAATTCCGAAGGTCTGCTGTTGCTGACCAATGACGGCGAACTGGCACGGTACCTGGAATTGCCCTCAACGGGCTGGGCGCGGCGTTATCGCGTGCGTGTGCATGGTTTTATTGATGATGCCAAACTCAAACAGCTAGAAAACGGCATTACGATTGACGGTGTCAATTACGGGTCGATCCAGGCGGAAGTTGATGTTCAAAAAGGCACCAATGCCTGGATGACCATCACATTGCGCGAAGGCAAGAACCGCGAAATCCGCCGGGTGATGGAACATCTGGGCTGGCCGGTAACGCGCCTGATGCGCCTGTCCTATGGGCCGTTCCATTTGGGCAAGATGGCCCCGGGCGAAATTGACGAAATCACCGGCAAGGTCATGAAAGAACAGCTGACCGGCTTTTTTAACGGCGATAGCGGCAAGGCCGACCCGGAACGTGACGGCAACCGTGCCGCCAAACCGCGCCCGAAAAAGGTCGCCCCGGCCCGCAAGTCGGCAGACCGCAACAAAGACCGCTATGATCGCCCGCGAAATGACGGGGATGATACCGGCACCGGGAATTACGACCGCCCGCGCGGCGGCGCACCGCGCCCGTTTGATAAAAACCGCCAGGAACAGGGGGCAGGAAACGGCCCGCGCCGTGGTTTTGCCGGACGTGACGATGAACGCGGCCAGGACCGTAACGGCGATTCCCGCAATGACCGGAACGATCGAAATGATCGTAGTGCTCGTAGCGACAAGAACATCCATCCCAATCGCAATTTCCGCAATGAACGCAAGCGCGATGACCGCAATGCTGGCGATGCGCGCCCGGAAGGTGGCTATCGCGGACGCAACAGTCAGGGCAGTGGTGCCCCGCGTGGGCAGGGCCGCCCGGATGACCGCGCAGATCAGCGCGATAACTTCCGTGGACGCCGCGATGACAGAAACAGCCGGGATGACCGTAATGCTGGCGACGCACGCCAGGACGGCGGCTATCGCGGACGCAACAATCAGGGCAGTGGCGCCCCGCGCGGGCAGGGTCGCCCGGATGACCGCGCAGAACAGCGCGATAACTTCCGCGGACGCCGCGATGACAGAAACAGCCGGGATGAC
>JBNKVZ010000114.1:0-2038 GCA_050299455.1 Thalassospira sp. | reverse complement strand
CAGGGTCGCCCGGATGACCGCGCAGAACAGCGCGATAACTTCCGCGGACGCCGCGATGACAGAAACAGCCGGGATGATCGCGATAGCCGAAATAATCGCGATAACCGGGATAGCCGGGATAACAACCGGGACGGCAGAGATAGCAATCGTTCCTTTGGCCCTGGCAACAGCCGCAATCGTGACGACAGCCGCAATGACGGATTCCGTAACCCGGAACAACCGGGGGGACGGGGAGGCCGCAGTGGCCGCCGCGACCAGCAAAATCGCAGCGATGATTTTGCCGATACCAAACGCGGCTCAGGCCCCGAAGCCCGTTCGGGCCGCCCGGCAGGCCGGGGCAAACCCGATGCCCGCCGTGACCGCGACGACGGCGACAGCCAAAACCGCGATACGACAAACCGCCCGACCAACAAGGGACGTGGCCGGTATGCCGGCGGCAATGCGCAGAACAACCGCCAAAGTGACCGTCAGAGCGACCGCCAGAATGATCGCCCGACAGGTCGCAGCGGACCGCGCCCTTCCGGGGGTGGTAATGGCCGGCGGGGAGGTCGTTAATGCGCATTGTTGGTGGTAGCCTGCGGGGCCGTAACCTTGCCTGCCCGGCGGGCAAGGATGTACGCCCGACCCTGGACCGTGTCCGCGAGGCCCTTTTTAACATTCTGTCCCATGCCAGCCGCTGGTACGAGGACGATGAAAACCCGCTTTATGACGGCATTGTGCTTGATGCCTTTGCCGGCTCTGGCGCGCTAGGGCTTGAGGCCCTGTCGCGCGGGGCGCAAAAGGCAGTGTTTTTTGATCGCGACAGCAAGGCGCTGGCCGCGATTGAGGAAAATATCAAAACCCTGAAACTGGAAGACCGCGCCAGCGCCCGCCGTGCCGATGCGACCAAACCGGTCCGGGCCAGCCAGCCCGCCAGTTTGATTTTCCTCGATCCGCCCTATCATCAGGATCTGATCACGCCCTCCATTCTAGCCCTGCGCGATGCGGGCTGGATTGATGACAACACCCTGATCATTGCGGAACGCGACCCGCGTGATGCCACAACCGATATTCCCGGCATCGACATGCTTGATAGCCGCAAATATGGCCGCTGCCAGATCGACATCATGCGCTTATACGCCTGATTCCGCCTCGATCCTCGATCCCCCTAACCAACACACGCCCTGCCCCGCTGCCAACATATGGCCGGGGCAGCAGCGTATTTAGCGGCCTGTAAGACCAGCTTTCCATGCGTAAAATACATTGCGAACGGGTTCGGCGCGACCGCACCGCGCAGCCTAAGCGCGATTGGCAAGGGCTTCAGAAAAGCCCGCCTGCTGATGGAGGGCGGCACTGGTCGATATAACACCGCTAAAATTTTACAAATGCCGATGATACGCTGAAGGCAGGCCTGCCATCTTGAACGCCCCCTATCGGCAGGCTATGGTGATGTTCTTGCAATAACGGTAGCCGCCCATGACCGATATGCCCGACACCCACACCAACATCGCCGATTTTGGCCAAAAACTGCGGCACTGGCGGCGCACGGCCGACATGAAGCAACAACGGCTGGCCGATATATTGGGGGTAACACAGGCCACCGTTTCGCGTTGGGAAAAGGGCATACAATCCCCAGCGCCCTTTCAGCAAAAATTGCTGCACGACATGATGACCCGCAACCGCAATTTCCGACTGGATCATGTGTTAAAGCGGTTGGTGGCACAATCTTGCCAGCGGGTCCATCTGATCGAGGATCGCAGCCATCGGCTATTATGTTCATCCCGGCCCCGCCAGCAGGAATGGCGACGTGACGAGGCAGAATTATTAGGCGAATCCCTATGGCGTTTTGCCACCCGGGAAATTGCCGCGGCCGAAAAGAAATTACATCGCATTGGCTGGCATGATGACCAGGCTGATCATATCCTGTTTGCCAATTCCGCCCGCGAAGGTGCGCCCATGCGCATTATTGACCGCTATATTTTATGGGAACGGTTTTATCTGTCTGACGGGCGGGCGGTGCGCCTGACCACGGGTTTTGACCAGCCACCGGCATAACCCG
>JBNKVZ010000113.1:0-15217 GCA_050299455.1 Thalassospira sp. | reverse complement strand
AGCTCGTCGGCCGAAATTTCCGGTTCGGCGATAATGGTTTCCGCCCCGTCGCGCACCGCAAAATAAAAACAGTTACGCCGCCCGGTGTGGCAGGCAACACCTTTTTGGTTTACCTGCACCAGCACGGTGTCCTGGTCACAATCATAGCGAAAATCAACCAATTGCTGTTCCTGGCCAGAGCTTTCGCCCTTGCGCCATAATTTGCCGCGCGAGCGGGAAAAATAACATACGCGCCCGGTGCTGAGCGTTTCGATCACGGCATCGCGGTTCATCCAGGCCATCATCAAAATTTCGCCGCTGTCATGCTGCTGGGCAATGGCCGGGATCAGCCCCTGTTCGTTGAATTTCAAACGGTCGGCGATGGCGGCAAAGGCGTTGGTCATGGTCGCGGGCTCCGGTGGTGCAGAATGGTTAAATTGTTTGTTGGCGCTTGACGAAATGATATAATATAACACTTGGGTAAAAGCGATCCCCAATCGCGATATAATGCACACACGTCACCAGGATTACGCAATGACGGACCTTTTCCCCGAAAAGGGGCACGATCACGGCCGCTGCATTGAAAGCGCCCTTCAGCAGGCACAAGACGTTGCCGAGGCCAATAATGCCCGCTTTACCGACATGCGTCGCCGCGTTTTCACCCTGATCTGGCAGTCGCACAAGGCGATTACGGCCTATGAATTGCTCGATTCCCTGCAAGCCGAAGGGGTGCGCGCCCAGCCGCCCACGGTTTATCGCGCGCTGGAATTTCTGGTGGGTTTGGGGCTGATTCACCGTATTGAATCGCTCAATGCCTATTTTGGCTGCGACATGCCCCATCACGAACATTTGGGGCAGTATTTTATTTGCCGCAATTGCGGTCGCGTTGCCGAAGCCGTGAATGACGATATGAGCAATGCCGTGCGCGCTGCCGCCAGTGCCGTCGGGTTCCGTATCGAGGCGACAACCATTGAAATTCAAGGATTATGCCATGACTGCGCCACTCATTGAGGGGCAGGATCTGACGCTTTCCTTTGGCGGGGAAGCGGTCCTCGATCATGTCAGTCTGGCGATTGCCAAAGGCGAGATCATGACCCTGATCGGCCCGAACGGGGCCGGGAAATCCACTCTGGTCAAGGCGCTGCTGGGGCTTCAACCGGTGCAAGGTGGCCGGGTCATCCGCAAGCCGGGCTTGCGGGTGGGCTATGTGCCGCAAAAGCTGGCGATTGACCGGGTTTTGCCCATGACGGTCAAACGTTTTTTGAACCTGACCCATCATTGCAGCTTGGCTGAACGGACCGAGGTGTTAAACCATGTCGGGGCCAGCCATGTGCTTAACAGCCAGATTGGCGATCTGTCGGGCGGCGAAACCCAGCGGGTGATGCTGGCGCGGGCGCTTTTGCGTAAACCGGACTTGCTGGTGCTCGATGAACCAACCCAGGGTGTGGATGTGACCGGCCAGGCAGAGCTTTATCGCCTGATTGAGACCATCCGCAAGGATCAGGGCTGTGCGGTTTTGATGATTTCGCATGATTTGCACCTGGTGATGGCGAAAACCGACAGGGTGGTGTGCTTTAATCGTCATGTTTGTTGTTCGGGCCTGCCTGAAACCGTGCGCCAGCACCCGGAATATCGCTCGTTGTTTGGCTATCGTGCTGCCGATGCGATTGGCATTTATCATCACGAACATGACCATGAACATGATCTTTCCGGCCAGGTGGTGGGCGGATGCGGGCATGATCACGACCATGACCACAGTCATGACCATGGCCCAGAGCACGCCCATGCGCATGCCGACGATCACAATCATAACCATAACCATGCCCCCTCATCCCCGCGCCCAAAGGAGCATTTGAATGGATAGTTTCCTGTTGCGCGCTGTTACCGGGGGCGTGTTGCTGGCCCTGGTATGCGGGCCGTTTGGCACCTTTATTGTGTGGCGGCGGATGGCCTTTTTTGGCGATACGCTGGCCCATTCGGCGCTGCTGGGCGTTGCCGTGGGTTTGCTGTTTGGTGTTGATGTGCGTTTGGGCATGATCATCACCTGCCTAATGGCGGCCTTGTTATTGGCCGTCGGGCAGCGGCAAAGCAAACTTGGCAGCGATACGGTGCTAGGCATGCTGGCCCATTCAACCCTGGCCCTGGGCATGGTCGCGCTGGCCTTTGTGCAGGGTGTTGCAGTCGATATTATGGCCTATCTGTTTGGTGATATCCTGGCGATCAATACCACGGACCTTTGGTTACTGGGCCTTGGCGGCGGGGCGGCGGTTTTGGCCCTTGTGGCCATGTGGCGGCCGTTGCTGGCATTGACGGTCTCGCCTGAAATCGCCTTGGCCGAGGGTGTGCCGGTGGAACGGCTGCGCGTTGTTTTCATGCTGCTGATGGCGCTGGTGATTGGCATTGCCATTAAGATTGTTGGCGTTTTGCTGATTACCGCCCTGTTGATTGTGCCGGCCGCCAGTGCGCGCTTTTTCTCGCGCACGCCAGAGCAAATGGCAATCGGTGCCGCCCTGTTTGGCGTGGCGGCGGTTTTGGCCGGGATTACCCTGTCCTGGCATGTGGATAGCCCGGCTGGCCCCAGCATTGTTATTTCGGCAGCGGGTCTGTTTTTGGTCAGCAGTGCCATTGCCCCGCTCTTGCGCCGTTTGGCGCATTTATCAAAATAATATAACGGTTGATTATATGAATTCAAAACGGCGCGGGATGATTTTTCCCGCGCCGTTTTTTTAAGGGTTTTAGGTCTTTTGATCAGGCCGATTTCAGCCGTTCCAGCCCGGCTTCCAGATCGGCAATCAGGTCATCGGTATCTTCCAGGCCCACATGGATGCGGACCAATTGCCCGGCATTGTCCCATTTGGTGGCGGTGCGGATGTTTTTCGGATCAGACGGGAGCAACAGGCTTTCAAAGCCGCCCCAGCTAAAGCCCATGCCAAACAGGTCCATATGGTCCAGCATTTTTGCCAGTTGCGGGCGTTCTACCGGATGCAGGACAAAGGAAAACAGGCCGCTGGCGCCAATAAAGTCCCGTTTCCAAATGTCATGGCCCGGATTATCGGGCAGGCCGGGATGCAGAACCTGGCTGACTTCCGGGCGGCCCTGTAGCCATTTGGCAACGGCAAGGCCCGATTCATGATGTTGGCGCAGGCGCACATTCAGGGTGCGAAGGCCGCGCAGCGCCAGATAACAATCGTCCGGCCCAATCGAATCGCCCGAGATCATGACCTGTTTGATGCAGGTATTAAAATCTTCCTCGGTTGCGGTGGTGATGGTGCCCATCATCACATCGGAATGCCCGACGATATATTTCGTACCGGCCTGGACCGAGACATCAACCCCCATCTCGAACGGACGGCACAGAGTCGGACCAGCCCAGGTATTGTCGAGCAACACCTTGGCATTTTTTGCATGGGCGGCCTTGGCAATGGCCGGAACATCCTGCATTTCAAAGGTAATCGAACCGGGGCTTTCGCACCAGACCACGGATGTATTATCGCGGATCAGGGCGGCAATATCCGCCCCGAGGGTGGGGTCGTAATATTCAACCTCGACACCGAATTTCTTTAAAAAGGTATTGGCAAGGTTGCGGGTCGGAAAATAGGTGCTGTCGGTAATCAGCACATGGTCGCCCGGTTTGACAAAGGCAACAATGGCATTGGTAATCGCCGATACGCCCGATGATACGCATAAGGTGCCAAAACCACCTTCAAGCTCGGCGACGGCTTCTTCGAGCAAAAAGCGCGTCGGGGTGCCGTGGCGGCCGTAAAAATCGCTGCCATGCGGCAGGGGCGATGCTTTATCCAGGGCTTCCAGGTTTTCAAACAGGATGGTGGATGCGTGCAGGACCGGCGGATTGACCACACCGTGATATTCGCGGGACCGGCGCCCGCTATGGACCAGCCGTGTTGACGATTTAAAATCTTTTTTTGTCGACATAAAGCATTTCTCCTTGCCGCGTCTATGCGGTTCGTGGGGCATTTAGATAGATCAAGTCAAAGCATCTTGATCCCGGCGGATCAAGGTTTTTTACCGAAATCGGGTGTGGATTATGCTGGTTATACGAGGTTGCCGCCAAAAGGCTGCCCCGTTGTCGGTCGTTTGATGATTTGTTGTAAATGTTATTGCGCTGCGCTACCCAAAGATTAAATGATCTAGGCATCCGATATTTGGCCAGGGAGGTTTCGTGATTCAGCTTCAGGATTTTCGCGCGGCGCGCCGTTTGATTTCGCCGCATATGCGGGTGACGCCGGTTTTTGCCATTGGCAAGCCCGATTTTGGCACCGGGTTTTCCGATGCGAGCACCTCGCCAAACCTTTTCCTAAAGCTGGAAAACCTTCAGGTTTCAGGGCCTTTTAAGGCGCGCGGCGCGATGAATGCCGCCTTGAACCTTGATGAAAGCGTGCGTCAGAAAGGGCTTGTGACCGCATCGGGCGGCAATCATGGCATGGGGGTTATTAATGCCGCACGCGTGCTTGCTGTGCCGGTTAAAATCTTTTTGCCCACCAATACGCCCAAACCCAAGGTGACAAAGCTGCGTAAATCCGGTGTGGATGTCACCCTGACCGGAACGGTGTGGGATGAAGCCAACCATGCCGCCATTGCCCATGCCCGCGAAACCGGCATGGCCTATATCCATCCTTTTGCCGACCCTAATGTTATTGCCGGGCAGGGCACCATTGCCCTGGAACTGCTAGAGCAACAGGCGGATCTTGATACTTTGGTCATTGCCGTTGGCGGGGGCGGGCTGATTTCCGGTGTGGCAACGGCTGCACGTTTGATTCGCCCCGGCATTCGCATTATTGGCGTGGAACCTATGGGCGCACCGACCCTGTTTGAAAGCCTCAAACAAAAAGAGGTGGTGACACTGCCCGCCGTTAATACCGCGGCAACTAGCCTGGCCCCGCGCCAGTCCTCGGCCCTGAATGTTGATTTGATCGGCAAGAATGTCGACCGCATTGTTCTGGTATCTGATGATGACATGCGCCATGCGGCAAGCTGGATGTGGCGGGAACTTGGCCTGTCGGTTGAACTTTCGGCCGCAGCAGGGATGGCGGCGGTGATGCAAAACCGGCTGGGCGAGGAGGATATGGGAAAAACCGGGATCATCGTGTGTGGCACCGGCATAGACGGGCAATAAAGTCCGTCCCGGTCCCGGGGTGATCGCCCAACGGTGCAATCAGAACCCATTGACGGCCTGCAGGGAATTCTTTCTGTGCGGGCCGTTATTATTATTGTGTGTTGGGGGTGGGCTTGGGCCGTCATCTGGCAATCGCGCAATAAAAAAGAACGAAACCTTGCGGTTTCGTCCTTTTTTAAACCAGCCGTAGCCCAAACGGGATACGCGGAAAACAGCGTCGCAAACCAGCGAAGCATTTACTTGGGAAAGCAAAAAGCCTTCCCGCGTAAATTACATCTTCGGTTCGGTGACCTGACGACCACGGTACATACCGGTCTTCAGGTCAACGTGGTGCGGGCGATGCAGTTCGCCGGTTTCTTTGTCTTCGCGGTACGCGCCCGCGGCGAGCTTGTGATGTGAGCGACGCATGCCCTGACGGGACTTGGTCACTTTACTTTTTGGCACTGCCATGGGTCATAATCCTCTGGCTTGGGTAAACTCAGGCGCGCTTGTTACCTTGCGCGGTCGGGAAAGTCAACGATCAAAGTATCGGAATTGTCAAATTCACCATCTTTTTGCGCTTTTACGGTGCCTGTCTTGTTCGCCTGTGTCACACTGGCGGGAATAAGCCCCATATCACGCGGATCGTCGATTATTTCTGTTTGTTGGTCATATACAGTAAAGCCCGCCCGTTGGTAAGCCCCTAATGCACTTGGATGGTCCATCGAGCAGGTATTTACCGTTAATCGGCGTGGCGAGAAGCTCCAGGCGGTATCAACAGCCCAGTTTAACAGATATTTGCCATAGCCCTTGCCGATAAATTCCGGGATCAGCCCCATATAGGACAGATCAATCGTTCTGTCATCTTCAAGAAGAATCAGGCTAAGCTCGGCAAAGCCGGCCGGAACCCCGCCGACATAAAGAACATAAACATGATTTTCCTGGCTGGAGAGAATCGCGCCCAGTTCATTGTCTTTCAACTGGCGGCGATACCACCATAACCACGGTTCGCCCACTGTATTATAAAGGTAGCGATAAAACGAAATTGTCGGGTCTTCGGCCCGGACGATGGCCACTTTCCCCGGCGGAACAATTGCCGGCGGGCGGTCGGGCTGTTGCATCATTTCCAGATAGGTAATGGTGACGTCCAGTTTTCCCGGTTTTTTCGCAGTCATGAAGATAACCTTTTTTCATAAAACCGGTCGTCCTGTGCGGATGATGACCGGGAAGGCGCGCTTGTCAGGCGATATCCCTGACGACGATAGAATTTGGCCGCCCGTTCGGATGCGGCATGAACACTGCATTTTTCCAAACCGACGTGGCTCAGGATATTTTCGGCCATATCAAGCATTGTCGCCCCATGACCACGCCCGCGCAATGAGGGGGCGACTGCCAAATAATGCACCCAGCCGCTTTTGCCATCATGGCCGACCATAACGGTGGCAATGACCGGGTGGTTGGGGGCCTTTCTGGCAATCAGAACCGAACCTCGGCCGCTATCATAACAATTGCGCAAATCGTCCTGTGCCGTGCTGTTTTTGTCAATCAATCCGGCATCATACCATAAATTGATCACCGCGTCGCAATCATCGCGGTTTGTGATCAACAGCCGCTCTATCAAAAGGTCGGGTTCTACCGTCACAAGCGGGGCACCATCATTTGTGGCAACATCCCGTATCGGGGCACCGGGCGGGGTGGGGGGCGTTGCGCTGTGGATCTGGTATCGGGGTATTTCCGGCCCGGCATGGATGTGATGCTCAGGCATATATATAAGCCATTTTCTTGATCCGCTTGCCAGGCATTGCCCCGGCGCGATATGTGCCCTGATGGGCCAGGTTTAAAATCAGCCGCGCTGTGCGCCATCGGCACCCCGCATGCTGCATCCTGCATATAATGTGCAGGGTGCAAGGTGTCGGATGCCGGTCTATTGCCATATCCCGGCCGGGGATCATAGCCGTTTTTATGCGTAAAACGCATTGAGAACGGCTTAGGCACGACGGCACCGCACGGCCTATGCCGCGTAAGGCAAGGGCTTCAAAGAAGCCCGCCCGCCCATTGAGACCTGCACTGACCGGTTTCGATCAGTGCAGGTTGGTATATTCTGCCAAATACGCCTGTTGTGCCGGTTATGATGCGTCCGATGCCCGTGGGCTATCCGGGTGCGAGGCCCATTCCGCCCAGGAGCCGTCATAAACCGCGACATGTTTTTTACCGGCAATATAGGCCCCCATTGCCAGGACACAGGCCGTTACGCCCGAGCCACAGCTGGCCACCACCGATTTGTCCAGGTTAACGTCTGCATCCTTGAAAATACCGCGAATTTCGTCGCCTTCCTTAAAGGTGCCATTGGCATTTAACAGTTTTTCAAAGGGCACATTATAGGAATCGGGAATGCGCCCTGCATCGCCCCAGCGTTCCTCGGCCGTGCCGGCAAAACGCCCTGCCGAGCGCGCATCCACAAGTTGTTCCCGCCCGGTCTTGATATTTGCCAATACCTGATCATATTCGCGCAGCAAAAAGCTGTTGGCGCGTGCGGTGAAATGGCGTTCGCGCGGCGGGGTGGGCGCGTCGGTCACGGGGTGGCCTTCGGCCTCCCATTTTGGCAGGCCACCATCAAGCACCACAACATCGCTATGCCCGAAATGGCGCAGCATCCACCATGCCCGGCAGGCCGCCGATGCAACACCGGTTTGTGCATAAACGACAATGCGCACGCCATCCCCCAGGCCCAGCTTGCGCACCTTGGCCGAAAATTTGATGGCGTCGGGCATCATATGGGGCAGGGGGGCGCTGTCATCTGCGGCAAAATCGTCAATATCGAAAAAGACGGCACCAGGAATATGCTTTGCATCAAAAATGGCGCGCGCGTCCTTGTCGCTGCCCGGCATATACCAGCTGGCGTCAATCACCCTGACGTCAGGGGCATCTAAATGCTCCGCCAGCCACTGGGTGGAAACCAGTGCGTCGGATTTGGGTTCTGTCATGGTCAAGCTCCGGTTTGCAATGGTGGGTATTGCATGTCCCCGGTCGGTTCCGAAGATCATTGTTTTTAAAAAAGGCTCTGCCCGGTTGTGGGCCGCGACTTATTAACATGACAGAAATCGGTGTCCAGCCTTGCGCAGTGACGGGGCCATAAAATTACCACAGGACTTTTGTCCTGCATGACCACGCTGGCGCAGAACAGGTGCTTTTCACCTGTTGCCGTATTTTGGATCGATTTCCATCCCGTTTATAAATTGCGACACGCCACAACCGGGCGATTTTCAGGGTTAATTCTGAAAACTTTATGCCTGTTCGTCAAAAACAATATTAATTCTACGGTTCTGGCGGCCTTTCTTTTCTATTTTTGAAACGCGGACCCGGCCAATTTCCGATGTATTGCGCACATGCGTGCCGCCGCAGGGCTGATAGTCAATCCCCTCGATGGTGACGGTGCGGACCGTGCCGCCCGTCATGGGCGGCTGGACCGACATGGTCCGTACCAGATCGGGGTTTGCCTTTAATTCCTCAACCGTGATTTCCCCGTCATAAACCTTGGCATTGCGGGCCAGACGCTCGTTTAACGCGATGGTCAATTCTTCCTTGTCGGGGCTGCCTTCCATGTCAAAATCAAGCCGCGCCTTGTGGCTGGCAATGTTGCCACCCGTCACGCCGCCATCGACAATTGAACATAAAACATGCAGGCAGGTGTGAAAGCGCATATGGCGATAACGTGTTTCCCAGTCCAGTGTGGCCGTTACCGTGCTGCCAATCGCGGGCAGGTCGTGTCCTTCGGCAATGATGTGCACCGGCTTGCCCGATTCGCGGTCTTTGACCGTGATGGCCACGGGAAATTCCGTTCCATCTTCCAGCGTCAATGTGCCGCTATCACCCGTCTGCCCGCCGCTGGTGGCATAAAACACCGTTTGGTCAAGGATAACGCCGTTTTCCACATGGTCCGTGACGGTGCCAACACAATTTTGCTGATAGGCATCCTGGCGAAACAATAACTCAGTCATCGAAAACTCCCGATCTTTGAATACTTTTGCAAAAGTACCGTTTTTTTGAATGAATTTGCCCATCGTGGCGCGGTGTTGTTGCCACTGTCGAGAACAAAATTGCTGTTTTCCATGTACTTTTGCCCGTTGGGTCGGGTGATATAGCGGCAATGAACGGGAATTGATTTCACAAAGTTGCGCTTAATGCTGCGTGTCAATCCGCGAGCCCAGGTCGCGGTCCTGTGCTGTGCCTTCCACCAGGTGGGTCAGTTCTTCCACCTTGCAAATGCGTCCGTCGCGCAGGGTATAAAAGGCAATGACTTTTATATGGACGTTGTCGCCATTTTTCTTTTGGGCGTGCGCAAAATGAATATCGGCAATGGTGTTGCCATCGGTCACGATTTTTTCAAAGCGGATATCGGCTTTGACCAATGTGTCGCGCAGGGTGGCCGCATGCTGCAAAAAGGCGTTTAAATCAAACATCTTGCCATCAACGATCTGGACATAATCGGGCGTGAAAAATGCCGCCAGATCCTGGATCGGGACCTTTTTGTCCGCCAGGGTTTCAAACATCTTTTCAAGCAGGTTTTGTGCATCTTGTGGGGTCATGTTGCATCCTCTGTCATTGGCAAAGGCCCAATGTCTTTGCCGATCACAGAAGATTAGCGCTATAAACTTGGCAAGTCTGACGGATTAAAGCCAATCAATACGGAATTAAGGCCATCATGGCAGATTATTTGATCGACCCCGCCCTGCTGGAGGAGACGGAGGGTGCGGATGATAAAAACGCCATCCGGGTTGTGGTGCGGCGTAGTGCGCTAGTGCGTGATACGGCACGGCATGCTCATGCCTATGGGCAATTGATTGGCCCGGTAAAGGGTTCCGCCCGGATCGAAACCGATGCCGGGACGTGGGTGGTCCCGGCCTGCCATGCTGCCTGGGTGCCGCCCCGTCATGATCATGCCTTGCGTTCAAATGGCCCTTTTCAGGGATGGAGCATTTATATCCCGCCGGCCTTGTGTGCCCCTTTGCCGCAAAGCCCGGTCACTTTGCAGGGCAATGCGCTGCTTGATGCCGCCATCAACCGTGCCGCCGGGTGGCAAAATGGCCCGCAAAGCCCGGCACAGCATCGTGTGGCACAGGTGATCCTTGATGAAATTGCATCTGCCCCGCCTGTCGGGTTAAATCTGCCCGCCCCACAGGACCCGCGTTTACAGCGCATTGCCCAGGCCCTTACCGCCGATTTGGCTGATAATCGTGGCATGGCACAATGGGCAGACTGGGCCGGGATTGCACCGCGCACCCTAAGCCGTCATTTTGTTGTCGAAACCGGCCTGACCTTTCGCGACTGGCGGCAACGTGCCCGGTTGCTTGCCGCGTTGGAAATGCTGGCCTCGGGCCATGCGGTCACAAATATTGCCCTTGATTTGGGTTATGAAAATATCAGCGCCTTTATTGCCGCCTTTAAAAAGACGTTTGGCACCACGCCGGGGCAATATGGGGCGCAAATGCCCGAGGCTGATCTTACGTTAAAACAGGGATAATTGTCCGTCACGGCTGGGGCGGATAAAACCGCTGCAATCAAGGTTCAGCGAGCGGCCGGTCATTTTGTGTTTGCGCCGGGCGAGGTCAAACCGTTTGGCAATTAAATCGGCAATTGGGCCGATGCCGCGCATGCGGCTGCCAAATGTGGCATCATAAACCTTGCCATCGCGCATTTGCCGCACCAGCGACATCACCTTGTCGCGCCGGTCCGGGTAATGGTTTTGCAGCCATTCCTCAAACAGATCGGCAATTTCCAGCGGCAGGCGCAACACAATATGCGAAACCGATTGTGCCCCGGCCTGTTTGCAGGCGGCGACCAGATTTTCAATTTCGCTGTCATTTAACCCGGGAATGATCGGCGCGCATAAAACCGTTACCGGAATACCCGCATCGCTGAGTTTGCGAATGGCATCCAGCCGGCGATGCGGTGCACTGGCCCTGGGTTCCAACAGGTTGGACAACCGGTTATCCAACGACGTGACCGATACCGCCACCGATGCCCGGGTTTGCCGTGCCATCGGGGCGATCACGTCCATATCGCGGCAGACAAGTGCCGATTTGGTAATGATCGAAAAGGGATGGCGGCAATCGACCAGCACCTGAAGCAATTGCCGGGTCAGGTGTTTTTCACGTTCAACGGGTTGGTAAGGGTCGGTTGCGGTGCCAATCACAATGGGGGCAGGCATATAGGTTTTGGCTGCCAGCTGTTTGCGTAGCAGGACCGGGGCCTCTGGTTTCCAAAACAGTTTGGTTTCAAAATCCAGCCCCGGCGACAGGCCCAGATAGGCATGCGTGGGCCGGGCAAAACAATAAATGCAGCCATGTTCACAGCCGCGATAGGGGTTGATGGACCGGTCAAAGGGCACATCCGGGCTTTGATTGCGGGTTATCACGCTGCGTGCGCCATCAATGCCCAAGGTGGTTTTCAGGCGCGGGGCGGCATATATATTGTCATCGCTGTTATCACTGTCATTGCTCGTACGATTGCTGGCGGCATCATCGCTTTGCACCAGCCAGCCATCATCCCAGGCATGATGGGAAAATTTTTCAAACCGGCCATTGGCATTGGAAACGGCGCCACGCCCCTTTTGCGCCCGGGCAGGTAGCAGGCTGGGGTCCGCGCCAGGGCTTTCGGACGCAGAATCCAGTGCGGTTTCAGGGGCGGTGATGCCCTGTATGTCTGCTATCTCTGCTATGTCTCCCATGTCCGACATGGATTTCACGGGCTTCATGCGCTTTATGGAATTGCTGCCAGGCGGGCTGGTCCGCATCACCGAACTCCAATGATCCAGGGACAAGTTGGGGGCGTTCTTGCTGTGCAAAACAATATAGAACAAAATAAGAACATTGCAATCGTAAAACCCTTTTTCTGCCTTTTACGGGCCATGTTTGAATGGTTCCATTGCCGGCTGTAACAGGCCCTTTTGTGTCAAAAACGGGGATATTCATGCGTGTGATTGTAACTGGCGGTGCCGGTTTTATCGGATCGGCCCTGTGCCGCTATCTTGTGGGTGAATGCGGTTGGCAGGTCCTTAATATCGACAAGCTTACCTATGCCGCCGATCAACGTTCTTTGGCCGCGATCGAAGGTGCGCCGGGCTATCGTTTCATGCAGGCCGACATTGCCGATGGCGATAAAATCAGCCGCATTCTGGAGGATTATCAGCCTGATGCCATTCTGCATCTGGCCGCTGAAAGCCATGTGGACCGCTCCATCGATGGGCCGGGGGATTTTATTCAAACCAACATTGTCGGAACCTATTGCCTGCTTGATGCCGCCCTTAAATATTGGCGCAATCTGCCCTCGGACCGGCAAAAAACCTTTCGGTTTCACCATGTCTCAACCGACGAGGTTTATGGATCATTAGGCGCGGAGGGTCTGTTTTCCGAAACAACCGCCTATCAACCCACCTCGCCTTATTCGGCCAGCAAGGCATCGTCGGACCATTTGGTGCGGGCGTGGTATCATACCTATGGCTTGCCGGTGGTGGTGTCGAATTGCTCAAACAATTACGGGCCGTTCCAGTTTCCCGAAAAATTCATTCCATTGATGATTCTGAATGCGATGGCGGGGCGGAAATTGCCGGTTTATGGCGACGGGCAAAATATTCGTGACTGGCTGCATGTCAATGACCATGTCGCTGCCTTGCGCCTGATTTTGCAACATGGTGATATTGGCGAAACCTATAATGTCGGGGGCAGGAACGAGGCCCGCAATATCGATATTGTGCATCATATCATCCGTCATGTGCGTGACCTGTCGCCGCATCGCACCTTTCCCCCCGACGATGAATTGATCGAATTTGTTACCGACCGCCCCGGACATGACCGCCGCTATGCCATTAATGCCACTAAACTTGAAAACCGGCTGGGTTGGCAGGCGCAATACAGCCTGGAAACCGGCCTGCGCGATACGGTGGCTTGGTATCTAAACCATTCCGGCTGGTGGCAACCGATCCTGGATCGTAAATATCAGGGGCAGCGTCTGGGTGTTGCCTGATTGCATCCGGGTTTGCGCGGGTTCTTGGTCCGTGGCGTAGGGGCCGGGCAGGCCAAAGCAAGGCACAGCAAAGCAAAGCAAGGGCTTGTCCTGGCGCAGGTGCATTGATGGGTCATGCCCGGCGCTTCATGCCATGCCGTCATTTCGGCGGTGTCATGTTACTTGCTATGGGGTGCCAAAGATGTATCGGTTTTAAATTTGATACGTTAATCTGGCATTCTTTGGGAATATGCTAAGTGCCGTTTAAGCACCTTATGGGGCAGGGCATTTAACATGCCGTTTTGAGCGTGTCGCAAAGCAGCATATGGCATTATGATTGGCTGGTGCGCGGGCAGATACCGGTCAATTTGGCGATTGAGGGAGGGGGGCATTATGGTTTTGGAATGGTCGCAAATACTGACTTTTACGTTGGTAACGTCGCTTTTGGTGATGTCGCCCGGTCCGAATGGCGTTTTGATCGCCAAAACCGTGCCCATGTCGGGCCGTGCGGCGGGCTTTGCTAATGTTGCCGGGTTTGTGACGGCGTTTTATCTGCATGGCATCCTATCCATTCTCGGCATCTCGGTCATTCTGGTGCAATCGGCGCAGGCATTTTTTATCGTCAAAATGCTGGGGGCTGCCTATTTGTGCTGGGTCGGCATCAAGGCGCTGTACGATGCCTGGCGCGGGGTTAAAACCGTTGCCGACACTACTCCGGCCCAGCGCAAGCGCACCCTTGCCAAGGCCTATGGCGAAGGGTTTTTGACCAATGCGCTGAATCCCAAGGTTTCGATTTTTTATTTGGCGGCGTTTCCGCAATTCGTGCCGGTTGGGGCCGGTTCGGTGTCGGCGGCATTCACGCTGGTTTGCCTTCATGCCCTGATCAATGCGGTCTGGTTTACCGCAATGGTATTGCTGTTGGCCCGCCTGACCGGTGCCGTGCGCAATGGCCGTTTTCAGCGTGCCTTAAAGGCCGTGACCGGCACCGTATTTGTTGCCTTCGGCATCAAGCTGGCAACTTTTCGCCCTTAAGAACATCTCCCCTAAGAACATCGCGAGGCTGCTTTCTGATTGTAACAGGGGGCCGTCTGGCATGTTTCGGGGGAGCTCTGGCATTAATTAAGCTCGATATTTCAATTGGTTAAAGTAACGGCACCCCTTTGTGTGGGGTGTTTTTTTATGGGGTGTGCAACCAGTGATGGCTGTCGTTTGTTGACAGTGTAAAACGTTCGTTTTACACTTCGGGCATGGATATCAAAACAAATCTGATGACAGCCGCTGAACGGCTTTTTGACCGTAACGGCTTTACCGCAACCGGGATGGACCGGTTAACCCAGGCGGCAGGACTTTCCAGCCGAACCCTTTACAAACATGTCGGTAGCAAAGCAGCCCTGATGGGGCTGGTATTGTCCGAACGCGAGAAGCGTTTTATGGCGCGCCTTGAGGTCGATAGCATTGATGCTGTGTTCGCGGTTCTCGAAGGTTGGGTGCGCGACGAAAGTGCACGCGGCTGCTTGTTTTTGCGTGCATATGGCGAAACGGGCGGCGATATACCGGAAATTTCCCGGGTCGTTCTGGCACACAAGGCTGCGATGCGGGCAAAAATTGCGGATATCGTTGCGCAGGAAGTTGGCAGCAATGAAGAAGCCAACGCGACGTTAACGGAACAGATTGTTGTGCTTATCGAAGGGGCCACTGCCGCGGCTGTTTATCGGGGGCCGGAGGCGGTGATGGCGGCGCGCAAGGCTGCGGCCATACTTGTTGCGCAGGCCCGGCCATGACCCCGCCTGTCACCTTGTCCATAAGCCCGGCGATACGTCTTGGCGCTGTGGGCTTTGGCCTGATTGCCATATGTTATGGTTTTGCCCGTTTTGCCTTTGGTCTGTTCCTGCCGCAAATTGATGCCGATTTGTCTCTTGGTTCCACCCTTGCCGGGGTTATTTCCGGCGGGTCATTTTTTGGCTATTGCATTTCGATCATTGTGTCGGCATTCGCGACGGAGCGGTTTGGCGCACGGGCGGTTGCGGTGGCGGCTGCGGGGGTTGCAGCCATTGGCATGGCGGGGATTGCGGCGGCCCCGAATGCCGTTTGGCTTGCCAGTGCTGTCATGCTTGCCGGGGCCAG
>JBNKVZ010000112.1:0-15235 GCA_050299455.1 Thalassospira sp. | reverse complement strand
GCATCGCGGTGGTGCAGGACATCAAGATGTTCGGCAATGGATTTGCCGCCAATGGTAATATCTTCGAGTACGACCTTGGTTTCGCGCAGGGCAAGGCTGTTTCCGGCAAGGGCGTTGGAATGATAGATCCAGTCGAGATGTAGCTTTTCACGCAGGGATGATGCCGTGTAGCGCGGAAGCGGTAAATGGGCGGCAAGCCGTGATTGGGCGCTGTCGGCCCGGGCAAGCAGGGTGGTCAGGCTGGGCGTCATCGCAGTATTTTCCGCCGGTGGCATAATGCAGAGGGTGGATGAAACCAGCTTAGACGGTTTTTGCCTGGGGATATTCATTTTTTGGGGGGCCACTTTGCGCTATTTTGTCGCAAAAAGAAGCCCGGCACATGGGGAATGTACCGGGCTGGGAATAGACGGATCAGTTTTGGGGTGGTGACCCGCCGAAAAGATGACGTTTCACATCAGGCAATGTGAAGACGAACATCGACATTTCCGCGCAGCGCATTGGAATAGGGGCAGATTTTGTCGGCCTGTTCGATGAGCTTTTCGGCGTCCGCACGCTCCAGCCCCGGCAGAGAGACGTGCAGGTCGACATCAAGGCCAAAGCCACCATCATCGCGCGGGCCAATGCCAACAGTTGCCTTGACCGAGGCATCCTTGGGGGTTTTGGGCCCGCCTTGCGAGGAGGCGGCCTTCATCGCGCCGATAAAGCAGGCGGAATAGCCCATTGCAAAAAGCTGTTCGGGATTGTTGCCGTCACCACCGGCCCCACCGAGTTCTTTTGGTGTGGTCAGTTTGACTTCAAG
Organism: Thalassospira sp.; assembly: GCA_050299455.1. Taxonomy (GTDB): domain Bacteria; phylum Pseudomonadota; class Alphaproteobacteria; order Rhodospirillales; family Thalassospiraceae; genus Thalassospira. The sequence continues at coordinate 14,436 of JBNKVZ010000112.1, read as the reverse complement.
CGCGCCGTCTTCGGTTTTGGCATTGCCGTCGCGGCCACCGGTTGCAGAGCCTGAGGTGCGGTATAAAACTTTAACAGACATTTTCATCATCCTTCGTTTCAAGATCGATGCGCATGACGCACATGATGCGTTAGAGAGGGGGCCGTCCGACCGCGGCACCGCTGTTGCGGTTGCTAGGGCAGCAGCACGGCCAAAACTCGGTTATGTATCCATAACGTTTTCGCACCGCCCGGCGTTCCTTGATCATTTTGAGGCCAAATGCTTTGCGGCCAGGGAGGCGGTGTTTGGGTTTTGGTGTTGCGATGAATATATCGCACGATTAAATCGTGTGCGATTTAAATTTGAAGATATCAGCGATGCGATAAAGTCACTTGATATTCAATCGTGCGCGATTTAATTTACCGGGTTTGATGCGCCAAGGAGGCCAGAATGCCAGACCAACAGCAATTGACGCTTGATCAGTTATTGTGTTTCTCGGTCTATTCGACCGGGCATGCCTTTAACCGTATTTACAAGCCGTTGCTGGACCGGATCGGGCTGACATATCCGCAATATCTGGTGATGGTGGTGTTGTGGCAGGAAGACGGGCAAACGGTACGCGGCATTGGCAGCAAACTGTTTTTGGAAAGCAATACCCTGACCCCGTTAATCAAGCGGCTGGAAAATGCCGGTTTGTTAAAACGCGCGCGCGACCAGGAAGATGAACGCCAGGTGCGGGTGAAGTTAACGCAAAAAGGCCGTGACTTGCAGGATGCAGCACAAGAGGTGCCCGACTGCGTGTTTGAAGCCTGCGGCCTTGATCTGGACGCGTTAAAAGACCTTAATCAAAAGCTGATCATGTTGCGCCATTCACTGGAGAAGGCAGCGGGATGACACATGATGATACTCGCCGTCGTCCTCGGGATACCTGATATCATATCGCGACATTAACACGATCAAATCGCGATGATTGAAGCTGCGTGGCGCACGAGGCATAATGCAAAAGGCGGGTGCTATAACCCGGTTTAGAGCAATCCGACCAGCAGCATGACGGCACCGACGATCATTGCGATATGTTGCAGCACCATGCCGATGGGCTGGGAGCCGCCCGGCAGGCCGAGCACACCCAGAGCATGCAAAAGGCGGGCAACGATAAAAGCAGCCGCAAGCCCCCATATAACCGGAGAGGTGGCGTAGCTGGTAATTTCCAGCACGGCGCACAGCAGCACCATAAGCGGCGCATATTCAATGAAATTGCCATGAGCGCGCATGCGACGGCGCAGGAGGCTGTCATCGGCATCGCCATATGCCGTCCGCAGGTCGCGCCGTCTTAAGGAAACATTCAGGCTGAGGATAACCAGCATCAGGGTGAAAATGCCGGTAAGAAAGGCGGTTGCCGGAATATACAGCATGGAGGACCTCCTGAATGCCAAGTTGTTTTCCCGCCCCGAGAGTAGAGCGAAAACAGATTTTCGCAAACAGCTATCACGCCCTAATGACCTGTCCGAACAGCAAAAACGGCGATGAAAGATCATCGCCGTTTTGGGGGAAGTGGTGATGGGGCAAACAGGATTTAGATATTGCGCAACTGATTAAGGAAGTTTTTGACCTCTTGATCGAGATTGCGGGCCTGTTTGGCCAGTTCGGTTGCATCATCCTGGACATTGACGGCGGCGTCGCCGGTTTCATCTGCCGTATTGCGAACGATACCGATGGAGGAGGAGACCTCGTTGGTGCCTGCCGCGGCCTGCTGGACATTGCCAGAAATTTCGGCGGTGGCGGCACCTTGTTCCTCGACCGCGGCGGCAATGGCGGCAGTGATTTCGTTAATGCCAGAGATGGTTTGTGTCACCTTTTCAATCGCGCCAACGGTATTGTGGGTTTCAGACTGAATGGAGCCGATTTGCTGGGCGATTTCATCGGTGGCCTTGGCCGTTTGATTGGCAAGGTTCTTCACCTCCTGGGCGACAACGGCAAAGCCCTTGCCAGCCTCGCCCGCGCGGGCGGCTTCGATGGTGGCATTCAGCGCCAGAAGGTTGGTTTGTGCGGCGATGTCATTGATCAGGCTGACAACTTCGCCAATCCGTTCGGCCGCCTCGGCAAGGCCCGTGACCATTGTATTGGCCCGCGAGGCTTCGTCCACCGCGTTCCCGGCAATCTGAGAGGAGCGCGAGACCTGTGCGCTGATTTCCTGGATCGAGGCGGAGAGTTCTTCACTGGCCGACGCAACGGTTTGCACATTGGTGCTGGCCTCGGTTGCGGCGGCGGCGACAACAGCAGCCTGGCGGGAGCTTTCATCGGCCGCATTGCGCATCCGGTGCGAGACTTTTTCCATGTTTTCGGCACTGCCGGTTACATGGACCACGATGGACCCGACCGATTTTTCAAACTGGTCGGCCATTTGCATGCGGGTGCGGTTACGGGTTTCGCTGGCATGTTGTTCGGCTTCGCGTTTTTCACGTTCCGCCTTTTGCATCCCCTCCGAGGCTTCCTTAAAGGATTCAAGCGCCTTGGCAATGGCGCCGATTTCGTCAGAACGGTTCAGATAGGGAATGGCAATATCGAAATTGCCCTTTTGCAAATGAGAAATCACATCGGCAACGCGGGTCATGGGGCGTGTGACCAGGCGGCTGGTCGAAATCAGGATGACGCCGATCACCACCAGCAGCAAAACCACGCCGCCGATCAGTGTTGCATTGCGCAGGGCATTGGCCGGTTCATAGACGGTTGACAGAGGTACAGAAACCACAACGCCCCATTGATCGGGATATCCCTCGATCGCGATGGGAACAACAATGCGCATGAATTTGTCATCATCAAGCTGGGTGGGCTTGTCGGATTTCATGGCTGCCAGAATGGCGGCCTGGGTTTTGTCTGACGGGTCCAGTTTGGTGCCGCGTATGGTGGGGTCTTCATGGGCAACCCATGTGCCCTGGGCCGAAACCAGATCGACAGTACCCGTGCCGAACGGAGAAAGTTTTGCAAAGCGTTCAGACAGGGCATTAAGCTCGAGATCCGCCCCCAGGACCCCCAGGAATTTGCCGGCTTTGTCGAGCACGGGCACGACAAAAGACGTGAGCACGACATCGCGTCCCTGAATGTCATAAGTGATGGCATCCGTGACATAGATTTTTTTCGTGCGTTTTGGTTCGGTATAATATTCATTCACCTCGGAATTATCGAGGCCGGTCAGGTGATAGGGGACAATGCCGTTACCGAAATTATAATAATAGGTAATGAACTTACCGCTGCCATCGCCGAAAGGGTCGCCTTCATTTTTATAATCGGCATCCCTTCCGTCCAGCGCGTTTGGCTCAAACGCTGCCCATGTGCCGCCAAGTTGCGGGTTATCCATCAATGTGCGATTGAGGATTTCGTTATAAGCCTTGCGCTCGACAACGCCCTGCTCGCGCGCGGCGCGAAACGTACCGGCCAGATTTTTGGCGACCAGCATTCCGCTATTGAGGAAACGTCCGGCCTGCGAAGCTTCGTATTGGGCGACAGCTTCGGCCTCGCCAAGGGTGAGCTTCCCGGTTGTGGCATTCGTTTGCGCTGTCTGAAGGAAAATACCCACGATCAGGCAGATGGCAATTGCCAGGGCACTGACACAGGTGAGTTTGGTACCAAGAGACATATTGGAAAATCGCATCCCAGTTTTCCTGATCAAGGGCCTATACTTTGGGCGGTGGGTCTAGAGTGTTGTCCAAGATCGAATTCTCTTTTAGGTATGTATTGTTCGGTTTTTTGGTATTGATCACTCTAACCTTTAGTATTGTGCCACTTTGCTAATATTGCAATATCAATGTGCAATTTATGGTTATTGGAATGCGATTTCCGGTAGGTTAAAAACTTGCTCGGCAGGGATCGGCCTTGAAAAATAAAACCCCTGAAAATCCGTGCAGTCGAGATTGTTGAAAAAATCGAGTTGCGGTTTTTCCTCAATGCCTTCAACCGTAACAGCCAGGCCAAGTTTTGCCGCAAGGGCGGTGATGGCCTCGGTCAGGGCCGCGTTGTCCTGATCCTCGGGGATGCCGCGGACAAAGGACTGGTCAATTTTGATGCGTTCGATCGGCAGGCTTTTGATCGATCCCCAAACAGGAAAAGCCGGTGCCAAAATCGTCGATGGCCAGGGATATGCCAAGGTGACGCAGGGCGTGAAGCCGTGAAATGATGAGGGCATCGTTCTGAATTGTGCTTTCGGTGATTTCAAGCTCCAGCTGGCAGGGCGGGATTTGGGTCATGGCGAGGGCGTGCTCGACGATTTTGACGAAGTTATCGGAGCGTAACTGCCGTACCGAGACATTGACCGCAATTTTAAGGGCCGGGTGCCCCTGATCGCGCCAGCGCATTGCCTGGGCACAGGCTTCTTCGACGACCCATTGGCCGATTTCATTGATCAGGCCGCTTTGTTCGGCAACGGGGATGATTTCGCCCGGGCCAAGCAGCCCCTCGGTGGGGTGGTTCCAGCGGATCAAGGCTTCGAGACCCGACATTTTGCCGGTGCGGCTGGCATATTGCGGCTGGTAGAACAGAACGAGTTCGCCATTTTCCAACCCGCGTTGCAATTGCTGATTGCGGGTCATGAAGTGGGTGGCATCGTCGGTCATGGTGGATTTATAAAAGGAAAACCCGTTACGGCCGTTATTTTTGGCGGCATACATCGCCGTGTCGGCCTGACGGACCAGATCCTGCGGTGTTTTCGCATCATCGGGGAAAAAACTGATGCCGATACTGGCCGAGATCGAGATGTCGGAATCAGCGATTTTGACGGGAACGCGCAATCCCCTGAGCAGGTGGTTGGCAAGATCGCTGGCAGTCCCCCGGTCCTGGATGGCTTCGGCGGTGAGCAGAAATTCGTCTCCGCCCAGCCGCGCGATTGTATCGCCTGTATTAACAAGAGATTTCAGGCGGCGCGATACAATCACCAGCAATTCGTCACCGGCACTGTGACCCAGGGTGTCGTTGATGTTTTTGAAATTGTCGATATCGATAAACATGCAGGCCACACGGTTGCCTTGGGCGTTGGCACGTTCCAGGGCGTTTTCCATCCGGTCGGTGGCCAGCATGCGATTGGGCAGCCCCGTTAACCCATCATAATGGGCAAGATATTGCAATTCTTCTTCGGCACGGCGAATGGCTGTGCGATCCGAAATGATGGCAACATAGTGCGAGATGTCGCCATCTTCGCTGTCGACCGCGATGATCTGGACCATCAGGATGATATGGTCGCCATCGGAATTGTGGGTATTGATTTCCCGGTGCCAGTGCTTGCGGTTTTCCAGCGATTTGAACATGTCGCGGTAAAAAGATAGCGGAAATGTCTTGCGTGTGAGAATGTCCGGGCGTTTTCCCAGCGATTCCTCGATCGACATGCCGGTAATGGCGGCATAACTGCGATTGGCACTGGTAATACGTAAATCCGTATCAAGGATCAGGATGCCGTCATGGGAGGTTTCGTAAACCGTCGAGGCCTGACGCAGGCGGGTGCTGGTCACCTGCTGATCGGTGACATCCTGGATGACACCGACGATACGGCGCGGGTTTTGGGCGGTTTCGGCGAATGTTTTGCCTTGTGCCCGGTACCAGCAGACAGAGTTTGCAGGGTCCTTTTCGCGAAAAACCACATCGAAAAAGTCGCCCTTGGAAATGCCGTCATCAAAGGCATTTTTGACAGCATTATGGTCTTCGGGAACGATACGTTCGAGAAATGTATCGAGATCGATGGCAATGCCATTGCCGTTATGATCGGGATACAGAATGCCGGTTGGGCCGGTGGTTTCGATTTTGCGGGTTTGCAGGTCGATTTCCCAGCAGGTCATGTTGGCCGCCTTCATGGCCAGATAAAGGCGTTCTTCGCTGCGTTTGAGTGCCAGCTCCACCTCGCGGCGTTGCAATGCCATCTGGATGGTGGCGTGCAATTCGCGTTCGGCAAAGGGTTTGATCAGATAACCATACGGATGGGTGCGTTTGGCGCGTTCCAGGGTTTGATCTTCGGAATAGGCGGACAGATAAATGACCGGAATATGAAGGTGGCGCGGAATGCTTGCGGCCGTTTCGATGCCGTCAATTTCGCCATCAATGTGAATATCCATCAAGATCAGGTCGGGGGTGTCGGACATGATGGCGCTCAGGACAGATGCGCCGGAGCTAAAGGTTGAGACATGCGCATAGCCCAGGCGGGTCAGTTGCTGGCGTAAATGCAGGGCAACAATGCGTTCATCCTCGACAATCATGATGTGCGTGCCCGACTTTGTCGACGGGGCGGGCGCCGTGCCGGTTTTAAGGGACGTGTCGCTCATGATGCCTCCGCCAGCGGGAATTCGACCGAAAGGGCGGTCGGGTTGGTACGGCTGATGTTGATTGTGCCGTGAAGCTGATCGACCAGCATATAAACAAGTTGCAACCCGAGGCTGGCTGAATTCTCAATATCGAGATTTTCGGGCAAACCGACACCGTTATCATGCACGGTGATTTTCACGCGGTTCTCGGCGGTTTTACCAACAAAGATGTCGATTTTGCCTTCGCGCCCGTCGGGAAAGGCGTGTTTTAAGGCGTTGGACAGCAATTCATTGGCGATCAGCCCGCAGGGCACGGCACTGCTGATGGGCAGGAAAACCTGGGAGATATCGGTATTGATGGCAATGCGATCACTATTGACGACATAAGACGCATAGAGCGATTTAAGAAGATCATCAAAGAAATGCCCCAGATCAACCTGGGAGACATCCTCGCTTTGATACAGGGTTTGATGGATCTGGGCCATCGAACGCACCCGGTTGCAACTGTCGCGCAGCATGTCGCGAATGCTTTGATCGTTGATTTGGGCACTTTGCATATCGAGCAGGCTGTAAACGATTTGCAGGTTGTTTTTGACACGATGATGGACTTCGGCGAGCAGAAGTTCCTTTTCGCGCAGGGATCGTTCGAGATGTTCCTGACGTGTTTTACGATCAGAAATATCAACAATGGCCGCCAGAATGTGCATCTCCTCGCCCATGGGGATGGGGTTAAGGCCGATTTCAACGGCGAATTCGCTGCCATCTTTGCGCAGCGCATAGAGATCGCGGCCTGGCCCCATCGGGCGTGGGCCCGGATTTTGGACAAAGCTGTCGCGCAGGCTGGAATGGTGATGGCAAAACCGTTGCGGGACGAGCATTTCGACGGCCTGGCCAAGCAATTCTTCGCGCAGATAGCCAAAAACCTTTTCGGTTTCGGCATTGACCATTGTGATGATGCCGTTCGGGTCCGTCAGGATCATCGCGTTGGGCGCATGTTCCACAACGCGGCCAAAGCGGTCATTTTCCTCGCTTGGAAACAATGTCGAGGTTGTCGATCGTAAGGTGGCTTGATCCGCTTTTGTCATTATATCCCCGTGATATCCTCCCCGATTATGGGGAGATGGCCGTCATCCGGCCCTATTGGATATATCTGATGTTCATGGGTCTTAATTTAATCCCTCTCTTATGTATAGTTATCATAAAAAACAGGATTAGTATTTGATTTTTAAGAGACTATCTCGGCCAAATTATTTTATTTTTCGCGCTCTATTGTCATTTAACACATCCCACCATTTCCGGCTGATGGATGTATTTTGACGTGTATTTTTTGTTTCAAGTTCTGCTGGCCTGCAACAGGGGCGCGCGGTGACTCCTTGTGGGACGATGCGTTAAATTCGCGCTCTATCCAATGGTCTGTATTGAGGGCTAAGTCCTGGTTTAGGGTGGTGGAAATAGCATTTTAAGGCATTGATAATAAATGGTTTATGGGGTCATCAAAACTTAACTGAAGCGTTGCTGCGTTTTTGTCTGTCCGGGACTAGTTTCGTGCCAATTACGTACTGCATAAGGATAGGTAAAAATGCGGTCCAAACCGGGCAAAAGCAAAACGGGGATTAAGGCCAAGATGTTGTTGGCATTCGGGGTGATTGCGTTGGTCCCCTGTATTGCAGCCTCGATCGGGTGGTTATCCTACCGGGCGGTGCGCGGCCATGTGACCGATATCACCCAGTCGCAGGTGCCATTGCTTGAAACGGCACATGGGCTGGCAACGACGGCAGCGGGTATTTTGGCGCTGGGGCCGCGTATTGATGTTGCCAATGACGCCGCCGAACTGGCGAAATTGGAAAAAGAAAGTGTAACCGAACAAAAGTTAATGACACAGGCGGTCGCGACATTGTCGCAGAATCACCTGGACGATGTGACCGCGCATGATATGGCGCAAAAGGTCAAAGCCCTGAATGCCAGCCTGAACCGGCTGGTCCAGGCGACAGATACGCGGCTGGCGCAAAAAGCGCAGCGCGTTGCCCGGTTGCGAGAACTGGAACAACAGCATGACGCCCTGTTGGCCCAGTTAAAACCGGCCATGGAAAAATCGCAAAAGGCGCTGGCATCCAGCATTGAAGGCTTAACGCAAGCGACAACAACGGCATCAAGTTCGATCAGTACGGACCTGTCACAACGGATCGTACCGATGTTTCAGTTGCGCGGGGCGACGGCGGCATTGACCAAATCGCTATTATTGGGGGCCTATGAAACCGAACCTTCCAAGGTGATGTCGCGCTCGACCGATTTTGACTCGGCCCTGGCGAATATTCAGGGGGCGCTGCGCCCCTTGGCCAAGGACCCGGCGGCGAAAATGGTGCTGGACGCCATTGACAAGCTGGCGGCCTTTGGCGGCGATGATAAAAACATTTACATGTTGCGCATTAACCAGTTGCGGGCAGCCCCCGGATCGGAAAAGCAGGCGCAACTGGCAGGGGAACTGGCCCAATATGTTGATGAAATTGTCGCGCTGGATGGGGATATCAGTAATTTTCTACTGCCGATGATGATGAATTTCCGCACCCATATTGCCGGGGCGGGCCAGCAGATTGCCACGCAAACCCAGGAACTGGCCGGGCAACAGGTGCCTGCAGCCCAGGAAAGCTATATTCGCCTGAGTACCCTGTTGGCCGATGTCAATTTGCTGGTGGGGCGTTTGGCCGAAGCGGGTAATGCCGCCGATGCGCCACAATTGGCGAAATTGCGCGATAGCCTGAACCAGGTTGCCAACCAGATTAACGCCGAAGCCGGGCAGTTGGGGCCGGAGGAAAAGGCCATTTCAGACCAGATTGACAAATTGCTGGCAACCGGCTTTGGCAATGATGGTATTTTGGCCCTGCGCGGGCAGGAGCTTGAGACACTGGCGGCTAATGATGCCTTGATGCGGGAAAACCGCAAGGCGGCAACGCAATTGGCCGATGACGTGGCAACGATTGTGACGGCGGCTGAACAATCCGCCGCGACCGGGGCTGGCGAAACCCAGGAAGCCTTGGATCAGACCAATATTTTGCAAATATCACTGGCCGCCGCCGGGGTGGTGTTCTCCATTCTGATCGTGTGGCTGTATGTGGGGCGGCGGATTGTCAAACGGCTGGAAACCCTGGCCCAGGCCATGCGCCGGGCCGCCGATGGCGACCGGCAGGTGGCCTTGCGCAATGATGGCAGCGATGAAATCAGCGAAATGGTGACGGCGCTGGAGGTGTTTATCGGCAATGCAAGGGCAATGGATGAAGCCCGCGAACAAATGGAAATCTCGCGACGTGAAGCCTCCGAACAGCGCAAGCTGGGCCGTATTGCCGTGGCCGAACAATTTGAGCGCGATGTGTTAAGCATCGTGCAGGCCCTGGTTGGCGCAGCACAGACAATGACGGAACGGGCCCGTGCCCTGAACAATATCGCCGATCAGGTTAGTGTGCGGGCCAATGCTGCCTTGGAAGTTTCAACGCAGATGGCGGCAGGCATCCAGCAGGTGGCAACGGCGGCCAGTGAAATTTCGACCTCGATTTCAGACATCAACCAGCGCACTGGCGAAACGGCCAAGGTGATTGGCGATACCGCCGCCGGGGCCGAACAGGTGAAAACCACCATTGCCGGGCTGGCAGAGGCAACAACCGAAATTGGCACGGTTGTGGGGCTGATTGAAGGGCTGGCCGGGCAAACCAACCTTTTGGCCCTGAATGCCCATATCGAGGCCAGCCGTGCGGGCGATGCCGGCAAGGGGTTTGCCGTGGTTGCCAATGAGGTGAAACATCTGGCCGGGGAAACGGCACGCTCAACTGGTGATATTTCGCGCCAGATTGCCGCGACCCAGGATGCCTCGCGCGAGACGGCGTCGGTGGTGGCGCTGATGACCGATGGTGTGCAGAAGATCCAGGGTAATTCATCGGCGATTGCGCAAGCGGTGGGCGAACAGGCGCGGCTGACACAATCGATTGTCGATCGTTCCCAGGAAGTGGCGATTGGCACCCAGCGGGCGAATGAAGATGTTCAGGTTCTGTCGGAGGCGGCGGCGACTGTGCGCCAGGATGTGGGCGATGTGTTGCATATTGCCGAAGGGCTTTTGCGCGAAGCGGCCAGTCTGGGCGATGCTGTGAATGGCTTTTTGGAAGAAATTCGCCAGGCATCGTAAGTGCTATTGTGATTTTGCCAGAACCGGGGATAGGGTAAAAATAGGGTAAGAAAGGAAATTATCTGTTCTACCTGAATGCCCCTCCAGCTTGTTGCGCCTACACTTCGCTATGTGCGCTGGTTTGATGAGGGTCGGGTACACAGGCGAAGTGGCCAATGATTTGGAGGTTTCATGACCCGCGCACCGGGAGCCCGCAAGACGTGCAAAGCGCATTATCCGTATATGTGCTGCTCTGTTTGCGGACTATCGATGGAAGCCGTTCTTGATGTTGCGCATCTGGATCAGAACCCGTCGAATAATAATCCTGATAATTTGGCGTGGTTATGCAAGACGCATCATCGAATGTTTGATTGCGGATTATATCCCGTGGGTGGCATCAAAATGCTGCAGGATCACTGGCAGCAATGGCATGCGAATGGAGCGGTCGCTGATCATTCGATCTATATGAAAGATGCCGGTATCAATGCCGCGCGGACGCGCAAGCGCAAGATGGCGGCAAAAAAAGCTGTGGCGACAAGAATGGCAGCCATAAAGGTGACGCCGGAAAAGAATGATGAAATCTAGCATTTTTGCTGGTTTTCTACGCAATTTGAGCCATGTTCGGGCGAGCATGGGGCTATGTGCGCTCTATGCTTGATCTTGGGCGCAAGCGAGGCTAGCTTCTGGCGGCACCGAATCATTATAAACTGTTCGGGCTAAAATCCGATTTTTCTGTAAAACACTTGTTCAAGGTTTCAAAAATGACAGCCGATCTTCGTGATGCCGCGTTAAACAGCAATGTCTGGGCTTTTGCTGAAGCTCAAAAGCTGGTGCAGCGTTACAAAGACAAGAAACCGGAAAAAGGCTATGTCCTGTTTGAAACCGGTTATGGCCCGTCGGGCCTGCCGCATATCGGCACCTTTGGCGAAGTGGCGCGCACGACCTATGTTCGCCGCGCCTTTGAAACCATGTCCGATATTCCGACCAAGCTGTTTTGCTTTTCCGATGATATGGATGGCCTGCGCAAGGTACCCGATAATATTCCCAACCGGGAAATGGTAGCCGAGCATCTGGGCAAGGCATTGACCAGCGTGCCGGACCCGTTTGGCAAGCATGAAAGCTTTGCTCATCACAATAATGCCCGCCTGCGCGAGTTTCTTGACAGCTTTGGCTTTGAATATGAATTCAAGTCATCGACCGATTGTTATCGTTCGGGCATGTTTGATGCGGCTTTGCTGCGCGTTCTGGAAGTTTACGACAAGATCCAGAAAATCATGCTGCCGACTTTGGGCGAAGAGCGCCGTTCAACCTATAGCCCGTTCATGCCGGTTGAGCAGGACACCCAAAAAGTGCTGATGGCCAAGATTGTGGAAATCAAGGCATCCGAAGGCACCATTGTTTATGAACACCCGGAAACCGGCAAGCTGGTGGAAACCCCGGTAACCGGCGGGCATTGCAAATTGCAGTGGAAGCCGGACTGGGCAATGCGCTGGTACGCGCTGGGTGTGGATTACGAAATGGCCGGTAAGGATTTGATCCCGTCGGTCGAGCTTGGCAACAAGATCGTCAAGGCGATGGGTGGCACCCCGCCGGAAGGCTTTAACTATGAACTTTTCCTGGATGAAAACGGCCAGAAGATTTCCAAATCCAAGGGCAATGGTCTGTCGGTGGAAGAATGGCTGACCTATGCGCCGGAAGACAGCCTGTCGCTGTTTATGTTCCAGAAGCCCAAGGCGGCAAAGCGGTTGTATTTTGATGTCATCCCGAAAACGGTGGATGAATATCTGACCTTTGCCGAAAAGCTGAAAACCGAAACCGACCCGGTGAAGTTGCTGCAAAACCCGGCCTGGCATATTCATGCCGGTACGGCACCGAACCGCGATATTCCGATTTCGTTTGGTATTTTGCTGAACCTGGTTTCGGTGTGTAATACCGAAGACAAGGATGTTCTGTGGGGCTTTATTTCGCGTTATGCCAGTGGCGCAACGCCGGAAAATGCGCCGTACCTGGACAAGCTGGTGGGCTATGCGGTGAATTATTACCGCGATTTTGTGAAGCCAACCAAAAAATACCGTGACGCAACCGAAGAAGAACGGGTTGCGCTGGCGGAATTGCGCGATGTGCTGGTGGGGCTCGATAAATCGACCAGTGGCAGCGAGATTCAGAATGCGGTTTACGAAATTGGCAAAAAACACGAATGCTTTGCCGATTTGCGTGCCTGGTTCAAAGCCCTTTATGAAATTCTGCTCGGCCAGGAACAGGGGCCGCGCATGGGGTCCTTCATTGCGCTGTATGGCATTGATGAAAGTGTCGCTTTGATTGATCGTGCCCTGGCGGGCGAGGATTTGGGCGCCTAAGGCACCTGATTTTCCTCCACGGTCATATGATAAAGAAGGTCCGCCGGAACAAAGGCGGGCCTTTTTTTGTTTCTAATATGCGAACAAATCTGACTGGCAAAAAAATGCCGTAGTTTCATGATTGTGTCAGGTCGTGCTGGCAGTTTTGGTCCAGGAAAACAAAACGGAAAGTAACGAGATGGCATTTAAACGCCCTAAATGGCTGGTTGTTGTTGCCGGTTTGCTGATGGCAGGCTGTGCAAGCGGGCCGCTTGTGCATGTTGACCAGAACCCGGCAACCGATTTTGGCGCCTATCACAGTTATGCCTTTGTTGAATCGGCAGGCAAGGACAAGGATGGACAATATACCACCCTGACCGGGCAGCGGATGGAAGACCAGATTGCCGCCCAAATGCAGGCACATGGGTATAAGCTGGACATTCACCACCCGGACCTGTTGGTGGATTATCACGTTGCCACACATGACCAGCAGGTGGTGCGACCCGGCCCGTCTTATGGCGGCTATTACGGAACCCACGGGCGCAGTGGCATCGGCGTTGGTGTGCCGTTATTTGGTGATACCGGCGAGGTTCAAACCTATGTGCGCGGTGAGGTGGTGATTGACCTGATTGATCGCCGCTCCAGTAAAACCGTGTGGGAAGGTAAGACCGGCAACTGGCTGGGAACGAATGGCGATTATTACCCGGAATCGGTTATTTCCGAAGCAATTGCCGCGATTTTCGCCAATTACCCCTATCAGGCCGGGCAAAGTGCACCGATGGTGCCTGAACAGGATATGAATTAGGCCATATCCAAAAAGCTCCCTCGTTTTGCCGAGGGGGCTTTGGGTGGGCATATGTTGCCGGTGTGGGTGTGTGCCCCGATTGTGTGCAACGACCTTACGTTAGGATTCGTCTGCTTTCATTACGGTTTGATATGTGATGACGGTGATTATGCTTGATCGCGTTTGAGGCGCCAGATCGTGATCACATTCATAATCATGACCAGGCTTTCGGCGATGATGCCCCCCCAGGGAACCGGCGATGATATTGCTTAGGACCCAGAAAAAGGCCGCACAGAATAGCCACCAGCGCAGCACAATGCCGTGAAAGGCGAACATGGCGATGGTGCCGATTATCCCGGCCATCAGGGCCGGGGCATCGCCCCAGTTTTGCCAGGTAAGAAGGGCTGTGATCACGGTCAGGGCCAGCAAGCCTGCCATGATGGCAAGGTTGCGGTGATATTTGCGCGCCAGCAGGATGCGGACAATGACAATGCCGGTCATGGCACTGGCGACCCAGCTTCCCAGCAGGGCGAATTGTAAAACGATGGCGAAGTTGGCGGCAATCAGGATCCGTAAAAGTTTGCGGTCATCCTTGTTGGCAAAACCGGCAATGAACAGGCCCAGTGCGATAAACCCGGCAAGTTGCCCCAAAAGCCAGCGGGGCGTTGCCTCCTGCAGGAGGGTTTCAAGCATAGAAATCCAATTTTGCTGACGTTGGCATATCCCAAAAAAGACAGTTTAGCTGGTTTAATTAATGGTCCAGAGACGTTCCTGGGGGCGTTTGCTGAGGGGCTGACCGAGAGCTATCGTTTGTGTCTGAATTTAAACTCGAAATAGGGTCACTGAAAAATAAGTTCCTGAATTCGTTGTCGTTCGGACTGATCAGGAATACGGTCAAGAGTGCGTTTC
>JBNKVZ010000111.1:0-15276 GCA_050299455.1 Thalassospira sp. | reverse complement strand
GTTCCGCCGCCTGATTTGACAGAATATCGCCAAACATATTTGTCGTGACGATGACGTCAAAGGCATCGGGTGTTCGGACAAGAAGCGAGGCCATTGCATCGACATGTTCGTCGCGAACGGTCAGTTCCCCGTGATTTGCGGCGGCTTTTTCAGCCTCGCCCAGAAACAGCCCGTCGCTGAGTTTCAGGACATTGGCCTTATGCACGATGGTCAGATGTTTGCGGCGCTGTGCGGCCAAACTGGCGGCATAGGCCGCAATACGATAACTGCCCTGACGGGTGACTTTGCGCATGGCAAGGGCGAGGTCTGCGGTGGGCATAACTTCGCCACTGCCGGCAAACATGGTGCGGTCGGCATAAAAGCCTTCGGTATTTTCACGCACAATCACCAGGTCCATTGCCGGTGTTAATGCAGGAAGCCCGGCAATGGCGCGCGACGGGCGGACATTGGCATAAAGATCAAGATTGATGCGCAATGCTGCGGATGGGTTAATACCCCCCTGTTCGGCTGGCGGATAATGGGCGGTATCCACCGGGCCAAGGATGGTCATATCGGCGGTGCGAACCCGTTCGATCAGGGCGGGTGTAATGGTTTTGCCATGTTTTTCCAGGGATGAAAAACCAACATCGTCCTGGGAAAATTCAAGGCCAAGGGAAAACACACCATCAAGTTCCTGAAGGACCGACCGGGTGACATCGCTAATTTCCGGGCCAATGCCATCGCCGGGTAAAAATAATACCTCCATCAGGCGTTACCTTTGCTCAGGATCTGGTTTGGCACCAGAACCTTGCCTTCAAACAAACGGCGTGCGGTGCGAATAACCCCGCCCGAGATGATTGAAAGGTTGGGGCCCGACCCGTCAATGGTCAGTTCCACCTCAATTATGCCGCTGGGATGTTCGATTTTGATCCATTGTTGGGGTTTTACCGCAAGGTCGATCATGCCATCGGCGATGCTGCCGGAAAGAGAGGCGCAACTGGCAACACAAATGGCCCCGGTGACGGCGTGGGTGGCGTGGCAATTATGCGGCACAAAATAGCGTGACGTTAAATGCCCGCCCTTTGCCGGTTCGGAAAGAATGGCCATTTTGGGCACGACCTTGCCCGTACAATCGCCCAGCCCCATCAGTTCGGATGCCTTGCGACGGACAGCTTCAAGGCGCGCAAGCAGGTCGGCATTCGCGTCCAGTTCCGCCTTGCTTTCCTGGCCGGTCAGGCCCAGATCACGGGCGCGAAACATCACCATTGGTACGGCAACGTCAATGCAGGTGACTTCCAGACCATCAATATAGTTGATGGGTTTGCCAGTGGGCAGCAAGCGGCCGGTTTTGCTGCCCATGATTTCCTTGAACCGCAGGATGATCGGGGCGGCGGTGCCGGGAACGCCATCAATGGCGGCATCCCCGCTATATGTCACGGTTCCGCCCGGTGTCGGCACCACGGCATCCACCAGGGCCCCGACATTGCGATTATGAATGCGGACCAGCGTTTGATCGCCGGTGATGGGCACCAGGCCGGCCTCGATGGCGAAGGGCGCAACGGCGGCAGTCATATTGCCGCAATTGGGATTCACATCGACTTCCGCCCGGTCAATGGCGACCTGGGCAAACAGAAATTCGACATCGGCATCGGGCCTGTCGGACGGCGAGACAATGCAGCTTTTGCTGGTCAGGGTGTCGGCGCCGCCAATACCATCGATCTGGCGTTTGTCGGGCGAGCCCATGGCCGCAAGCAGGATGCGGTCCCGCAGGGTGACATCCTCGGGAAGGTCGCTTTCAAGGAAAATCGGCCCTTTGGAGGTGCCGCCCCGCATCATGACACAGGGCACGGCATGTTGGTCATTAAGTATCATTGTATTTTTCATGATGTTCACCCCAATGGCCAGGGAAGATCAACAAGGTCCTGAAGCAGCCCACCCGGGAAATCAAGAACCAGGGTCCAGGCCAGGAACGACATGCCACCAACAGCCAATATGGTAAGAAGCAATGTCCGCACCCAGGACGCGCCCGCCTTTAAGCGCAGGAAGGCGATGAAAAACACGGTAATCGCGATCAGGAAGCCAAACAGTGCCGTGCCGGCCACCAACCCGCCAACCCACAGAACGTAGTGCCACAGGCCGGCATTCGGTTTGTCTTCGTGATGGGCAAGGTCAAATTCGTGGTCAAAATTGGCCCCGTGTGAGGGCGGGCTGACGGCCAATTGCCAAATCAGCACAGCGGTCACGACAAACATCACCACCGATACCGCGCCGGTGAAAACACTGCCCAGGAAGGTATGCTGGGTTGCATCCCAAATGCCGAGGGCGAAAATCGCCAGGATCAAACCGGCAAACAGAAGTTGCGGGGTGCGGTTGGGCGAATGGGAATGGCTGATTTCTTCTTCTTCAACCGGGTTGACGGGGTGTTTGCGCATGCCCATGACAACGGAAATAATCGTCAGGGCCAGGATGATCATGACACCCGGGCGCATCAGGAAGCCCCAGTCATAAAATTGCAGCGCCTGATAAAGATAGGTTTCGGTATTGGAGGCCAGAACAAAGCCGATCAGGAAGGCCGGACGCGGCCAGCCAAAGCGTTTCATCAACACGCCCAGAACACCGAGTGCGAGAAGGGCAATCATATCCGAAAGCGAGCGCGTTGCCTGAAAGGCGGCAAAACAGATAACGGTGATCATAAACGGCGCAAGATAGCCGTATTTGATGGTGGTCAGCTTTGAAACAAAAGGCGAAAGCAACAACGCACCGCCAGCACCGACGACGTTGGCAATCGCGAGGGACCAGATGATGGTATAGGTGATGTCAAGGTCACGGCCGACCATGGCCGGGCCGGCTTCAAGGCCGATCAGCACCATGCCGCCCAGGAAAACCGCCATGCTGCCCGAACCGGGAATACCAAAAAGCAAGGTCGGAACCAGCCCGCCGCCTTCCTTGGCGTTATTGGCGCTTTCGGGGGCAAGAACACCGCGAATGTCGCCTTTGCCGAACTGGGATTTGTCCTTTGCCGTTTGCACGACATGACCATAGGCGATCCAGTCCACCACACTGCCGCCAAGGCCGGGCAGGGCGCCAACGATGCTGCCAAGGCCGGCACAGCGCAGGCACAACCATTTATGGCGGATCATGTCGCGAACGCCGTCTTTCCAGCCTGAACCCAGCGTGCCATTGTCGGCGATGGCACGGTTTTGGCGGCACAGATCGATGATTTCGGGGAAGGCAAACATGCCAAGGCCGACAATCACCAGCGGCAGGCCATCCATCAGATAAACCGAATCAAAGCTCATGCGCAGCTCGCCCGTGGCGGGTGCCGCGCCTAATGCGCCCAGCAACAAACCAAGGCCGGAGGCAACAATGCCCTTGGGCAGGCTTTTCCCGGCAAGAACGCCAACCATTGAAAGCCCGAGAACCGCCAGCATGAACAATTCGGCCGAACCGAATGCCAGAATAAGCGGCCGGGCAATGACGACAAACCCTGTCAGGATAACCGCGCCGATCAGTCCGCCCACCAGAGATGCCGAAAATGCCGCACCAAGTGCGCGCGCACCGTGGCCCTTTTTGGCAAGCGGGAAGCCGTCAAGCACGGTGGCTTGTGATGCACTGGACCCGGGAATGCCCATCAGGACGGATGTGAAGGTGTCGGATGTCGGGATCACGGCGACAAGGCCGATCAGCATTGCCAGGGCGGAAATCTGATCCATGCCATAGATGAAAGGCAAGAGCAGGGATAGCCCCACAATGCCGCCCAGTCCTGGCAAAATACCGACAATCATTCCCATTCCCACGCCCAGCACCAGATACATCAGATGCTGGGGCTGCGTGAAATGAGACAAAGCTGTCATCATTGCATCAAGCATTTTAAAACTCCGGCAAAAGGCAAAGTTCGCCCGTTCCCTGAAAACGACCCAAAGGTCGCAGGGGAGAAAAAGAGGGGGTGGACAAGGCCCACCCCGTTCAGGAAAAGGGAGACTTCAGGTATTAAGTTTTAGAACTGGACCGAGTATTTTTCGGTCAGCCATTTTTGCACCCATTTGCGGGCATCTTCGGGCACATTCACCGCCTGACGGAAGATGCGTTCTGCCGGTTCGCCAACAATCTGTTTATAGGAACCCAGGGTGGCTTCGCGGTCTGCAACGAAGCTTTCTTCCTCGGTCGCTGCAATGGCTGCTTTGCGATAGGCTTCGACGATGTTTTCCGGCGTATCCTTGGGCAGGAAAATCATCTTCTGTGCCGGGAAGCCAGCAATAAAGAAGGCCTTATAGGCTTCCCAGGCCGGACCGGACGGTTTTTCGCCCTTCATCATTTCATAGGCTTCGGGGAAGCTGGGCAGATCGGGGAAGGACGGATCGCGGATAATGTTGCCATCATCATCAAGTGCGCCCCACGAAAACAGCGGGACGGCGCTGCCGATATTGACCAGCGGAGTGACGTTATTGATGAAGGCCGACGAGGTCTGATAGTCGATATTGACTTCGCCCCGTTCAAAGGCAAGGCGACCGGCCCCACGGCCTTTCATGCCAAAAACGGCATCCACATCAAGGCCCAGCAATTCAAATGCCAGCAACGGCACCAGATCAAGCGAGGTTGCGCCCTGGCTGCCATACCGCAGATTGATTTTCTGAAGGGCGTTCAAATCGGCGGCCGATTTAACACCAAGGTCGGAATTGACATAAACCACACCGCCGGTCGGTGAGGCCAGAATGACGCGCCAGTCGCGCATTTCATACTGAACCCGTTTGTCTTGCAGCAGATAGGGGAACTGGGTGGAACCAGACGTACCAATCAGGGTCATGCCATCGGGTTTTGCGCGGGCTTCAAACTGGTTCGCACCAGAGGTTGAGCCCCCACCCGGAACATTTTTGACAACGACGGTGGGTTCGCCCGGCAGCAAAACGCTGAAATAGGGGGCCCAGAAACGTCCCCACGTATCTGTACCGCCGCCTTCGCTAAATGGAATAATCAGTTCGACGCGTTCGCCCGAAAAGTCCGGTTCCTGGGCGCTTGCACTGGCCGCAAAACCACAGGTTAGGGCGGCGGCTGCACATACGGCTGTCAATGAGTGTTTGAAAGATTGTCCCCACGACATCTTGTATTCCCTCCGATAATGTTGTTGTCTCTCAACCGGAAGGATGCGAATGCCACAATTAAATCAGTATTGTGTATCAACAAACGATTTCCTCCCGATCAGGCATTCGGCTGTTATTGTTGGTCCGGTCATTGCCGGGCTGCCGTTCGCCTGCAAACGCACTCTAGTTGATAAATGCTGTCAATTTGCTGTCGATATTTTAATTTTATAGTTTAAGGGTCATTTCTTGGGGCAACTAGAAGATACATGCGCATACTGATCGTTGAAGACAACCTTGTTTTGGCCGACAAAATTGCGGCTGCCATGCGCCAGATGGAACATGCCGTTGATCTGGTTCATGACGGCGAAGATGCCTTGAGCCTTGTGCTTCAGGAAACATTTGATCTTCTGATTCTGGATTTGTCCCTGCCGGGCATGGATGGCCTTGATATTTTGAAAACCGTGCGCATCCGTAAAATCAACCTGCCGGTTCTGATCTTGACCGCGCGGGGCAACCTGGATGAACGGGTGGCGGGCCTGGATGCCGGGGCGGATGATTATATGGTAAAGCCGTTTGAATTATCCGAGCTGGAAGCCCGCGCGCGTGCCCTTTTGCGGCGCAATGTTGGCGTGCGCAACCCCGATATTTCGGTTGGACAACTGGTCTTTAATTCCATTGACCGATCCGTCACGGTGGCAGGCCAGCCTGTTGCCCTGACCCCGCGCGAACGCGGGGTATTGGAAATACTATTGCTGAATATCAGCCAGGTGATCAGCAAGGAAAAAATCGCGCTGCATTTGTTTGGCTTCGATGACGAGGCCAGTGTGAAATCCATAGAGCTCTATATCAGCCGGTTGCGCAAAAAGATCGCCAATAGCGGTGTTGATGTGCGGACCATTCGCGGGCTCGGTTATATGATTGACGAATGACGGAAAACCCTAAAACCACTTCGCTACGGGCCCGGCTGTTATTATGGCTGTTATTGCCCGGCTTGATCATGGCTTCCGGCTTGCTGGCCAAAAACTATCTGTCGGTGAGCGAAGTCGCGAACCATATTCAGGATCGTTTGCTGGTCGCCCTTGCCGTGACAATTTCCGAACATGCCATTAAATCGCGCGGCGATTTGCTGTCGCGCGATATTGAATTGCTGCTCGAGGAATTTACCCGCGAAAATACCTATTACCGGGTGCAGGGGCCAGATGGTGCCTTTGTTACAGGGGATACCGGCTTGCCGCGTCTTCCGTCGGACGTGGTTTTAACCCCGGGTGTTCCGCATTTTTACAATGCGTATTACCGCAATGAAGACGTTCGCGCCGTTACCATGAAATATCTGGTTTCGGACCCGTCGTCGAATATTCATGGTTGGGTGACGATTGATGTAAGCCAGACACGCCGCCAGCGCGATAGTTTGATCCATGATGAACTTATGGGATCGCTGACCGACTATCTGGTATTGATGTTTCTAAGCGGTATTTTCGCCTGGATTGGGGTGTCACACGGTTTGGCCCCGTTACAGCGTTTGCAACAGGCCATTCGCCGTCGCTCAACCGATGATTTGCGCCCCATTCGCCATGTCATGCCCAAGGAAGTCACCGAGGTTGTCATGTCGATTAACGGGCTGTTGGCGCGCCTGGAAAGTTCGATTACCGCCAATCAGCGTTTTATTGCCGATGCCTCGCATCAGTTACGAACCCCTTTGGCAACCGTGCAGGCGGAGGCGGAATGGGCGCTTCGTAATATTCACAGCGACGAGGACAGACAGGCGCTGGAACGCATTGTTCAACAAACGCGCGAAACATCCCGGTTGACATCGCAATTGTTAAATCTGGCCCGCGTATCGCCCGAAGGACGCAAGGCGGGGTCGTTGAAAAAAATCAATCTGCTGGATTTTGCCTCGGCCGTTACGGCAGAGAAAGTGCGGTCCGCCCTGCATTTTCAGGTTGATTTGGGGTTCGATGACCAAAGTGAGGGCATGAATTGCGAGATCGAAACCGGCAATCAGGTTTTGCTGCACGAAGCCCTGTGTAACCTGATTGATAATGCCATGATTTATAGCCCGTCCGGTTCGACAGTGACGGTGCGCGTGATTGGCAGTGGTGCGGTTACCGGGCCGATCATCGAGGTCGAAGATAACGGGCCGGGTATTGCACCCGAAGACCGCGAACGGGTATTGGGCCGCTTTGTACGCCTTGATAATGATAATAAACAGGGCTGCGGGCTGGGCCTTGCCATTGTCAAGGAAGTGGCCGATGCGCACGAGGCGCAACTAAGCCTGGAAGACGGTGAAAATGGCACAGGACTGCGGGTTCGCATTGCTTTCCCCTGAGGGGGCACAGGGGTAAGAACAATGCGAAACCGCGTTATCATGCCAAAAGCGGGCAAAGGCAGGCGATTAAACCGTTTTGGTTTTGCAGGTGCCCACGATCGGTTTGTGGTCGTTCTTTTCAACAGCAAATACCACAAGGGCGATCAGCCGGTAAAAACCGTGAACGAATTTGCCATAAGGCATGGATAAAAATAGTGTTAGCACCACACCAAGATGCAGGCAAAGCACCACACCAATATAGGGTGTATCACGCACCAGCATCAGGGCCAGGCCGGTGAGGGCGCTGAGAAGCAAAAGAACCAGAAAACCGACATCCATACCCTTATTGGTTTTGCCTTTCGGCATCGGGTCGGCCTTGGCCTTCAGAGCCAGCAAACCCAGCGGGCCGATGATAAGACCCAGCCCGCCAGTGATGCCAAACAGTTTGGGCAGGCTGAGAAACCCGTAAGGGGCGGGTAAATCAAGGCCGTAATGCATGATTGTGCCTGATGATGTGGCAGCAAAACACAGCATGAAGCCCCAAAAGGTTAATTGATGAAACCAGCGGCGCGCCATTGACGGTGTTTCATCGGGATAGGAACACCCCTGCCCATTGCCGCCATCAAGATATTTAAGCGACAAAGCGTCCTTTATGCCCTGAAAAACCTGCCGGTAATTCAGCCGGTGCGGGGCGGGCAGCTGCATTGTGCGCCAGAATTTGACGCAGGAAAGCACAAGTGCCAGCGCAACAAAAAGACCGACCGCGCCAAAAAGACCGGCCAGAACATTATGGGGTATGACGCCATAAAAGGCATTGTCATGCCGGGCAAAGAAATTATCGCCCGTCAGGCTGGCGGTAATGATCGAGAACAGGGTGATCACCACAATGGATAGCAGGCTGACCCAAAGCCCGTTACGGGCAAACAGCTTGCCCATAAAGCCCGGCCAGGCATAAACGCCATAATTTTCCTGGCGCAATTCGGCCATTGCAGCCGGCACATTAAGGTTGAATTCATGGGGCGGGGCATATTGGCAATTATGGTAACATGACCCGCAATTGTGGCACAGATTGGCAAGGTAATCGAGCGTGTCGGCATTGAATTCAAGCCGCAATTCCATGGCCTGAAATACAGCGCAGTGTCCTTCACAGTAACGACAGGCGTTACAAATCGACATCACCCGTGCAGCTTCGGTTGTCTTATCGGTTGAGCGCATAATCGGCGGCCTCGTTTCCTGCAATTCGTCCAAATACATTGCCAATCGTCATGCCGATCCCGGCGAGATAACCCTGGCCCAGCACATTGCCGGCCATGATTTCACCGGCAGCAAAGATGTTGGGGCAGGTGGTGCCGTCGGCCATTTTCATGGCGGCCCGATCCGTTACTTCAACACCAAGATAGGTAAATGTGATGCCCGGGCGCAGGGAATAGGCGCTATAGGGTGGCTGGTCGATGGGGCGGGCCCAGTTGGTTTTGTTGACATCAAGGCCGTCAGTATGCAGGCCATCCAGGCTGGTATGGTCAAAATCCCCCGGCTGCATGGCGGCATTGTAGTCTGACACGGTTTTTTGCAGTGTTTCTCGATCAAGGCCGATTTTGTCGGCCAATTCTTCAATCGTATCGGCCGTGGTGGCAGGAAAGACGGGGGGCATAAAGCCACCTTTGGCCTTTTGGTCGATAATGACATGGGCGACCTGGTTGGGCTGATCGGCGACCAGACGGCCCCAGATGGCATAACGTTTGGGCCAGAAATCCTCGCCCTCGTCATAAAAGCGTTCGGCATTTTCATTGACGACAATGCCCAGTGAAACGCAATCAACCCGGGTGCAAATGCCGCCATCGAATTTGGGCGCCCGGCCATCAATGGCAACCGCGTGGCACTGGTTGGCTTCACCGATTTGTTGCGCGCCCTGATCAAGCAGGATGCGCAAAAGAGTCCCCCGGTTATAGGGGGTGCCACGGATCAGGAAGTTCTCGGCAATTTCGCCCCATCCTTCTTTCAGCCAGTCGATATTGGCCTCAAACCCGCCTGCAGCCGCGACAAAGGCCTTGGCGTAAAGGCGTTGATCGCCAACCTTCAGGCTTTTGAAGGTACCGTTTTCCATTTCCACCGCCGTGACCATGGCATCGTAATGAATGTCGATGCCGAGCTTTTGCGCGTGGCGATAAAGGGCGTTCAAAAGCTGTTTGCCGCCGCCCATGAAAAACGCGTTTGTCCGTCCCAGATGCAAGGTGCCACCCAGCGGCGGTTGAAACTGCACCCCGCGGGATTCGAGCCATTCCACCGCGCCAGCGGACTGGCGCAGCGTCATGCGGGCCAGATGTTCGTTGGTTTTGCCTTTGGTAACGCGCATCAAGTCGTCCCAATATTCCGCCTCGTCATAGGTGCCGCTGAGCACCGAGAGGGGGCCGACATGCAGCGGGCGCAAATTGCGGGTATGGCGCGTATTGCCGCCACGATGGGTTCGGGGTGCGCCTTCCAGCAGGCAAACTTTAGCCCCTTTTTCCGCCGCGACGATGGCGGCAATCAGCCCGGCTTGCCCGCCGCCCGCGACAAGAATGTCGTAATGGGTATCAAGAGTGTTCACGAGGACATCACCTTCCCGGTATTTTATTGGATACTATTGTATACAAGAGTGTGCAAGGTTGTAACCAAGAACGGAATGTGTCAAGTTCAAATCCAATAAAAACGCGCAAGGTATCTGTTGATGAGTTCTGATTCCGATGACCGGCAACCCCGTGGCGAGGTTGCGTACCGAAAGCTGTTAACGGCGATACAACATGGAGAACTCAAGCCAGGCACCCGCCTTCGCGAAGTGGAGCTTGCCGAAAAATTCGATATCAGCCGCACCCCGGTGCGTGATGCGATCCGGCGGCTGGAAAGTGACGGGCTGTTGATCCATGTTCCGCGCCAGGGGGCGGTGGTCAAGGAACTGGACCATCGTGAAGTGATCGAGCTTTACGAGATTCGCGAGGTTTTGGAGGGAACGGCAGCGCGTTATGCCGCGCGCCATGCCTCGGAACTGGAAATTGCCGAGCTGGAAGATTTAAACGAGCTGATGCTGAAAAGCGGGGACGACCCGATCAAGGTAGCCGAGATCAACCGGCTGTTTCATCAGGCCCTGTATCGCATGGGCAACAATCGTTATCTGATTGATGCGCTAAATGCGTTATCGAATGCGATGGCGCTTCTGGGCGGAACGACCCTGCAATATGATGGCCGGCCCCAAAGTGCCTATGACGAGCACCGCGATATTGTTGAAAATATCCGGGCCGGAAATGGCGACGGTGCCGATGCCGCTGCCCGCCTGCATATCCGCAACGCACAAAGATTGCGGATCAAGTTGCTGCGCGAGGTCCTTCGTGGCGGAGGGCATGATTAGGGGGCAGGTGCCCTTATGCCAGGACTGCCAGATCGCTTTGCCTTTTGATCAATTTCATTGGCGCATCGGGGCTCGTTTTCGGGTAATGATCAGGGGACTGACGCGCACGATGAATATAGGAGATTTGTTTTGCCTGACGACATTCTTGAAAAGCCATTGAGTGACCTTCAGGCAGAACTGGCGCGCAAAGTTTTTAATCTCGCGCAGAACGGTCATTGGGAACCGGCGGAGCATGTTTCGGAAATTAAACTGGCCAAGGAACTTGGCACATCGCGGTCGCCCGTGCGCAGTGTGTTGCAATTGCTCGAACAGTTTGGTGTTTTTTCCAAAGTCCCTAATGTTGGTTTCCGGTTTGTCGGTGCACCAGCGAAACATTTGGATATAGAAGCACGTTTGCCGCGTTCGGAACTGGAAGATCTATATGAAAAAATGATGATCTCGCGTGCGAATGGAGATATCGGCGTAGAGGTTTCAGAGGCCGAGCTGGCAGAGCAATTTGGTCGGTCGCGCGGGATTGTCCGGCGGGTGATGATGCGGTTTGCCAATTCCGGTTTGGCAGAACGCCGGACCGGTCATGGTTGGCGCTTTACGGAAACGCTGGACCATCAGGATGCGATTAACGAAAGTTATGCCTATCGCATTATCATAGAATGCGGTGCCATTCGCGAAAGCAGCTTTGAACCGGTTATGTCGCAATTGCAGGATTTGCGGGCTGAACAAATGGCAATTTTGCAGCGCCCGTTATCAGAAACGTCTGGCAGCGCCTGGTTTGAAGCCAATGCCAATTTTCATTCCACAATTGTTTCCTGGGCGAATAACCGTTTCCTTACCGAGAGCATCGAACGTCAGAACAATTTGCGCCGCATGACCGAATTTGCCGAGTTCACCCGCCTGAGCGAAGATCGTGTGAAAAAGTCGGCACGGGATCATTTGGCGATTATTGATGCGCTGGAACGTGGCGATAGAAAACAGGCTGTTGATATTCTCTATCGCCACCTTAGTCGGACGTCTTCTGACGGCAATGATCCTTTTGCCGATTAACGCGCCAGAAAACGTGTCAGAAAGTCTTTGACCGCCCCCTGGATTTTATCACCCTCATGCCCGGCATCGGGGACAATGGCCATTTCCGAGGCCACGCCAATTGCGGCCAGGCTTTTTGCCAGGCTGTTTATCCGTTCCATGCGCGTATGACCGGAATTGTTAATGCCGTCCATCCAGAAGGTTGATTTTTCGCCAACTTTGGTGCCCTCGGGCGAGGTATCATTCGTGCCAATCACCAGCTGGACGGCAACATTTTGCATCATTTCGGGTCGCAGGGGCGCGCCCAATTGTTGTTCCATGTCGGCGGTGCCGACCCACCAGGGGGCGTTGTTATCGGCAAGGGTGACGGTTCCTGGTGCAGCGATAGAAATGGCCGATAAACGGTCAGGGTGACGCAATAAAAAGCGATGGGCAAATTGGCCGCCACCGGAAAATCCGTGCATCATGACTTTTTCGCTGTTGAGGCGAAAAATGCCAGATACCTCGTCGATCATATCGAGAAGAACCGTATCATAGGCCACATCGCCATAGCGAAGATGCTTGTAATTGTTAAAATCGTTCAGGCCTTCGATCCCGCAGGGAAAGAGCGGGGCGAGTAACGCGCATTGTTGTTCTTCGGCGAAATCGACAAACTGATCGCGCAATTCATAGGCGTTGCGCATGCTGCCATGAATGAGCACCACCAGCGGATAGGCTTTGTCGCCGGCGGGATCATAATTTTTGGGTATGTAAGTGCAGTAGGAAAACCGTGGATCGCTTTGCAATGAAAACATGGCACTGCGGTCCAGGCGGTAAAAATTCAGTTTTGCCATCAGCTTGCTTTGTCCTTTGCATAGGCCGCCAGTTTTTCGCTCAGTCGGGTCATTGCGGCTTTGAATGCCGGGAAGTCAGCCGTTTTTTCGCGGGTGGTTTCGTCCATATACATGCGGCGATTGATTTCAAATTGCACGGAGTGGCGGCCAATTGCCGGGTTGGCATAGGCCTCCGTCAATTCGGCCCCCCGGAAGGGTTTGTTCATTTCAACGACAAAGCCTTCATCGCGCAAAATCTCGCACAATAGGGCGGTAAATTCGTTTCCTGCGGAACGCCCATAAAGATCGCCAATACAGATATCAGGGCGTGTCGCACCTTTTCCGTCGGACGACATGGTATGGCCGATATTGGTCATGGAATGACAATTGATATGATAGACGGTGCGAAACTGGCCGTATGACGCATCAAGCAACCGGCGAAGGGCGCTGTGATAAGGCAGCCAATAGGTGAGGATGCGCTCGCGCGCTTGGGCAATGGTAAGTGGCCGGTCATACATGGCGGTATCGTCCCATGCCTTGCGCCAGATAAGGCCCATGCCGCGTTTGGCGGTGTTGCTGGAACGTGTGGGATAGGGCCAGTCCCCGTCAACCATGCTGACATCCATATCAGATAGCGACCGGTTTACATCAAGGAAGCTGCGCGGGAACAGGGCGCGCAACAAGGGGGCGCCATAATCGGGGGCAGCGGCAAACAAATCATCAACATGGGTGTCGGCGGAAACGCGCACCGCATCTGCATCGACAGCAGGATGAAAATCGGCCGGAAGGTCAAGGCCGCTATGCGGGCTGTCAAAAACCAGGGGAACCAGCGGGGCTTTGGGCGCGTCAATGCTTAAAACACCGGGAATATCTTCCGGGACGGGCAGCAAGGGCAGGGTAAATTCGGGGGATGTCATGATGTTTTTGTCTCTGTATCTGCGTTTGCAGCGATGGCGTCATTGATCTGTTTGACAACGTCGGTAATGTCGCCCAGGCGTTCGCCGTTTTGCAGGCGTTCCATGGTGCGGGCGACACGGCCCTGGCGGGCAATGCCGGCATCGGCTTCGTCTTCTGCCTCGTCGGCGGGCAGAAAGACCACGCCGGATGCGTCCGCCAACACGACATCACCGGGCAATACGGGGACATTGCCACAGGCGATGGGGCGGTTAAATGTGCCGCCCAAATTGAGCCTTCGTGTTGTTAAGGACGATGCCCCCCGGCACCAAACCGGCAGGCCTTCTTCGAGAATTTCGTTAATGTCGGTGACCGGTCCGTCAATGATGACACCAACAGCCCCCGCCTGTTTTGCCGCACGCGCCACCGCCCCGCCAAGGCAGGCATGGCGGTCATCGCCCAAGCGGTCCACGACCAGCATGTCGCCGGGGCGGATTTTGCTAACGGCATAGTGCATCAGCGTTGAACACATCGGCGGCAGAGCCAGGGTGACGGCGACACCGGCCCGTATCGTTTGTTTGTTATCGAGTGCTTGAATGGCCCGATTGGCAAATCCGGTCAGGCGCACATGGCCCAGGGTGGCTGTTTCAACCTGCTCCAGCTTTGCCAGCAAGGCCGGGGCAAGCGGTGCCGGTAAAGGATCAATACGATAGCGGGTCAAGATGCGATGCCTCCGACATAAACGGGTTTTCAGGGTCAGCAGTAAGTAAGGAACGGATCAGGCGGGCTGTGATGCTGACGATATGCTGTGCCAGTTTTTTGCCATGCTGCGCAGAGGCTGACGCTGCCAAGCCGGAAAGCAATCCGTTCTCGTCAATGTCGGTGGCATTTAGCGGCAGGTTAAGCGAAATACCCTCAAACGTGGCGCCAGACACACCACGCACCGGGAAACCAAGGACGGTTTTGCGCGGTGTTTTTGCGGTGCGAAGGTCAAGACGGCATTGTTCGGGGTATAAATGTAAGGCAACCGAACTTATCGGTTCACCGCCATGCCCGCGCACGGTGGCATCACCAAACAGGGTTTCGAACAGGCTGTCGGGGATGGTTTTCCAAATATCAAGCGATGGCACCATAATGCCCCGATCACGGCGAATATCGCGCACGACCTGCGAAATCAGCGAGGCATTTGTGGTATGGCCGTTAAAAATCAGCAGACGGTTAAGGTCGTGGTCCAGCAGGCTGTCGAGCATATCGCGCAGGACCGCCTTGAAGGTTTCGGGACGCAATTGCATGCCACCGGCAACATCCCGGAAAAAGTCGGCATAGCCAAAGGGGAGGCCCGGTGCCACCAGCGCGCACGGGCCTGCATCCTGTGCTGCCATAACGGCAAGGCGTTCGGCCAGTTGGTAATCGCCCATCAGGCAATGGGGGCCTTGCACTTCCTGCGATCCAAGCGGAAGTAGAATGACGGTTGGTTCCTGTGTCCGCGCGGCAAATTCGGCCGCCGTCATGTCTGCGATGCGGTGCTTTGTCATGATGCGGTTTCTTTTTGCCGGGCGTTTTGGCTCAGATGCCCTTTTATTTCGGGCAGCGATAGAATGGACGAATTCACATTCACTTGCCGGGACATCCGCACGATACCATTGCGCAATTTGCAGCGTACCGTATCGCGGAAGGCGGTTTCGATGAAGGCCCAGTCAAACGTTAGACTGTGCCAGCCGTCATCATCCATTTCTGACCATGCAGCCCATGCCGCCACGGCAAAGCCGGCTTCGGGTTCATAGGCGTGGTGCAGGCGTGCGCCGG
>JBNKVZ010000110.1:0-15415 GCA_050299455.1 Thalassospira sp. | reverse complement strand
ATGTCCTTTGCGGTTTATATTGATATTGCCGGGAAGTCCTATCCCTCGGTGCCGGAAATATCCGTGCTGTGGGGCGATAAAGGCACCTATATCTGGCGGATCCAGGATAACAAAGTCAGCCGGGTTGCTGTGCGTGTTGTAAAGCGGGTGGCCGGGCGCATATTGCTGGACGGGCCGGTTGCGGCGGGGGATTTGATTGTGGTTGAAGGCGTGCAACGCCTGCGCCCCGGTCGTGATGTGGCCGCCACCATCCGCGATGATGACCAGGGCATTGCGCAGCAAAACGGGCCGTCGGACGGGGGATCGTAAAATGTCGCACCATAATGATCTTGCGTCATTAAGTGTTCGCCGGCCGATCCTGATTATTGTGATTTCCCTGCTGATCATTCTGGCCGGGCTGGCCGCGATGATGGGCGTTGAAATTCGCGAATTGCCCGATGTTGACCGGCCTGTTGTTACCATTTCGGCAAGTTATGACGGGGCATCCCCCGAAACGGTTGATACCGAAGTCACCAGCATCATTGAAGGGGCGGCATCGCGCGTTAGCGGGGTGGAGGATATCAGCTCCAGCAGTGAGGAGGGCTATTCCCGCGTCCGGATTGAATTTTCGCCGGATGTGGAAATCAATGATGCGGCCAATGATATTCGCGAGGCCGTCAGCCGCGCACAGCGCAGCCTGCCTGATGAAGTGGACAATATTCGCGTGGTCAAGGCGGATTCCGATGCCAGCCCGATCTTGCGGCTGGGTGTTGTCAGCAGCCGCCTGACCGAAGATGAACTGGCAAATTTGGTGGAAGACCAGATTATTCCCGCCTTTTTGTCAGTACCCGGTGTGGCCGAGGTCAATGAATATGGCGACCGGGAAAAGGTTTTGCATGTGCGGGTGGACCCGCTGCGAATTGCCAGTTACGGCCTGTCGATAGACGATATTGCCGATGTGCTGAAAACGGCAAAATTCGATATTCCTGCCGGCAGCTTTGATTCCCATGACCAGAACCTGTTTGTCCGGGCCGATGCCTCTGTCTGGAAGACCAAGGATATAAAGGCGATTTTCGTGCGCGATGGCGTGCGGCTGGGCGATGTTGCTGATGTGTATTATGGCCCGGATGATGCCACATCCTATGTCCGCCTGGATGGCCGGGCGGTGATTGGCCTTGGTATTGTCCGCCAGGCGCAGTCCAACACAATTTCGATTTCCAAGGGTGTGCATGCCACCGCCGAAAAACTGAACAAACAGCTTGATGGTGTGCGCGTCCTGGTTAATTCCGACGATGCGGTTTTTATCGAAGGCGCATTGTGGGAAGTGGTCCGCAGTCTGGCGCTGGCGGTGGTGATCGTGATTGGCGTGCTGTATTTGTTTTTACGCTCTCTGAGTGCCACGCTGATTCCTACGGTGACCATTCCCATCGCGCTTATTGGCACGGTCGCGGCGATCTGGATGCTGGGCTTTTCGATCAATATCCTGACATTGCTGGCGCTGGTGCTGTCCACAGGCATGATTGTTGATGATGCGATTGTGGTGCTGGAAAATATTCAGCGCCGCCGTCATCAGGGGATGGGGTCGCTTGCGGCGGCGGTTTTGGGAACGCGGCAGGTGTTTTTTGCCGTGATTGCCACCACTTTGACCCTGATGTCGGTCTTTGTACCCATTTCGTTTTTGCCCAGCACGGCGGGGCGGCTGTTTCGCGAATTTGGCTTTGTGCTGGCGGTGTCGGTGGCGATTTCGTCCTTTGTTGCCCTGTCACTTTGCCCGTTGCTGGCCTCGCGGTTAAAAAATATTGACCCCAAGGCCCCGAAAAAGGGCGATGGCAAATTTCATTTGCTGGATCGTACCGGGGCCTTCTTTGGTGGGCTTTACAAGGCCATTCTGGAACTGGTGTTGCGTTTCCCGGTCATGACGGTGATCGCCTCGATCATGGTGGCCTTGCTGGCGGTTGGGGCCTTTCATCTGGTCAAACAGGAATTGCTGCCCGACGAGGACCGGGGGCGTTTGCTGGTGTCGTTGCGCGGGCCGGATGGCGTGGGCCTGGATTATATGGACCGCCAGGTTGAAGCGGTGGAGAATATTTTGCGCCCGATTGTCACTCGGGGGGAGGCGCAAAACATTTATACCATTGTTGGTTTTCGCGATAATAACCGCGCCCTGGTGATTGCCAGCCTCGCCCCGTGGGAGGACCGCCACCGCAGCCAGCAGGAAATTACCGCCTCCATTCGCGGGCAGTTGAATGCGCTGCCCGGTGTGCAGGCCTTTGTTTATCAGCCCAATTCGCTGGGGTTACGCGGCAGCAGTTCGGGCGAAAGCCTGGAATTTGCCCTGACCGGCACCAATTATCGCAAATTGGCCGCCAATGCCCGGGCCCTGCAAAAGGAACTGGAGGCAAATTACCCTAATATTACCAGCATCCGTGTTGGCTATCAGACAACCCAGCCCCAGCTTCTGGTCAATATCGACCGGCAGCGCGCCTTTGATTTGGGGGTGTCGATTGAAAGCCTTGATACCACCTTGCGCGCGATGATTGACGGGTATGAAGTAACCGACCTTTCGGTGGATGATACGACGGTCCCGGTAAAATTGCGCAGTGCAGCCGGGTCGATCCGCAACCCGACCGATCTGGATAATCTGTTTGTACCGGGAAAAGACGGTCGGCTTTTGCCCTTATCGTCGATGATCCATCTTGATGAGGAGGCCGTGGCCTCCGAACTGGACCGGGAAGGGCAGCAACGTGCAGTCACGGTGTCGGCCAATATGGCACCGGGTTATACCCTGCAACAGGCGGTTGTGGATGTGGAACAGGCAGCCCAGGCCGTGGTCCCCACCGGAACCGGATTATTGTTTATGGGCGATGCCGCTGCCCTTGGTGAAACATCGCATGATGTGATGATTACATTTGTGATTGCGGTACTGGTGGTGTTGCTGGTGCTGGCCGCGCAATTTGAAAGTTTCATGTCGGCATCCGTTGTGGTGTTAACCGTGCCGTTCGGCCTGGCGGCGGCGATATTTGCGTTGGTGATCAGTCATACTTCGATCAATATTTACAGCCAGATCGGCCTTGTCATGCTGGTGGGTTTGATGGCGAAAAACGGCATTCTGGTTGTTGAATTTGCCGACCAGTTGCGCGATCAGGGCAAATCGGTGCGCGATGCCATCCATGATGCCGCCATGATCCGCCTGCGCCCGATTATGATGACGATGATTTCAACCGTGTTGGGCGGCTTGCCGCTGGTGCTGGGCACGGGGGCCGGGGCCGAGGCACGGGCCGCAATCGGCTGGGTCATTTTTGGCGGCTTGGGCTTTGCCACCATCTTTACCTTGTTTTTAACGCCGGTTTTATATTTGCTGCTCGCCCCGCTGGTTGCTGCCCGTGCCGATGGCAGCCAGAAACTGGAAGACCAGTTACGACAGGCCCAGGACATTCCCGATACGGATGAATATGAAGGGAGTGCCGGGTGATGCGGTTTCAAACCCTGTTTAAACATGGCGCGGTTTTGGGCGTGTCGATGCTGGTTTTGGCAGGTTGTGTCACCGCCGGGCCGGAATATCAGGCGCCGCAATTTGACTTAAAAGCCACCTATAGCCCGCAGGTGCCGCAAATTGCCGACCATAAGCCCGATCAAGCCCGCTGGTGGGAAAGCACGACCGACCCGGTTTTATCCCAGCTTGTCGATGATGGTCTCAAAAGCAATCTTGACCTTAAAATTGCCGCCAGCCGCATTGCCGAGGCCCGTGCTGTTGCCCGGGGTGTGCGCGGTGATAACGGCCCGCAAATCGGGGCCACGGCAGGGGGGCGGGCGGAACGGCAATGGTCCACCCGCGAGAAAGGCAATTATCAGGATGATATGGGTGGCAATGCCGGGATTGATTTTTCCTGGACGCCGGATATTTGGGGTGGGCAGGCGCGCGAAGGCCAGGTGGCCGAGGCCGATATATTACAGCAGGTGTATTTGCGCGAAGATGTTTATCGCGTGGTAATTGCCGATATTATCCGCAATTACATTACCCTGCGCGGGACCCAGCAACGCCAGAAATTGTTGCGCAATTCGCTGGATTTACAACGCCAGACCCGCGATATCGTCGATTTGCGCGCCCAGTCCGGTTTGGCATCCGAGCTGGATTTTTCACGCGCCCAGGCCGAGGTTTCCGATATCGAGGCCACTTTGCCGGTTTTGCAAACCAGCATTGACCGTTCGATTAATGCCATTGCCATTTTGACCGGGGCGCAACCGGGAACTTATCGTGATTTGTTAAGCCGTTCGGCCCCCCTGCCGGAATTTAACAGCGCCCCGCCAATTGGCGTGCCCGCCGATTTGCTGCGCCGTCGCCCCGATGTGCGCGCCGCCGAACTGGGCCTGATTTCGGCAACAGCGGAAATTGGCGTGCGCACGGCGGAACTTTATCCGGAACTCTCGCTGGATGGCAGCCTGTCGCTTGCCGCAACGGGCTATGGCAGCGGGCCGATTGTGCGCACCGCGTTGGCCGCGATCAGTGCGGTGATTGATGCCACGATTTATGATGGTGGTGTACGCAAGGCGAATATTACGGTGGCCGAAGAACGCGCCCGGCAGGCCTTTTACACCTATCGTAAAACGCTTTTGGCCTCGATTAGCGATGTTGAATCGGCAATATTTGGTTATGTCGGCGCGGTCTCGCAGCGCGACAGCCTGATATTGGCGGTATCGCATCATCGCCAGGCGTTTGAGCAATCCCGGGTGCGCTATACCCAGGGGCTGTCAAACTTCCTGGATGTGCTTGATGCGCAACGCACCTTAACCCGGTCGGAACAGGATTTGGCCGATGCGCAAACCAGCCTGGAGCTTGAGACCATTAATCTTTATTCCGCCGTCGGGCTGAATGCCGATGAAGTGGACCGGCTGGCGGAAAACATGAACCGCGATAGGACCGGGCGTGAGGCCGGGTTTGACCCGTTTTATGTCCAGCCCGCCGGGTAGGATTAGGATAGGCAGGCCGCCTTTAAATACCAAACGGGCGATGCGTTTTTCGGTGCATCGCCCGTTTTGTTTGTTTCGGGCGGGAGTTTCCCGGGTTTGATGGTGGGATTAAGTTGGGATTATGGTGGGACTAAGGTGTGACCACCGCCGGGGGCAAAAGCGGATACCAAAGGGCCAGGGCCAGCAGGGTTAAAAACAGCACCGGTGTGGTGATAACGATGCCGACCTTCATATATTGGCCCCAGCTTATTTTATGACCTTTGCCTGCGAGCACATGCAGCCACAACAGGGTGGCGAGACTACCAATCGGGGTGAATTTGGGGCCAAGGTCATTGCCAATGACATTGGCGTAAATCATCAGGTGTTGAATGACGGGCGAGACATGCCCGCCAACATGATCCACGGCAAGGGCCCCAATCAGGGTTGCGGGCAGGTTATTCATGATGGAGGCAAGAATGGCCGCCGCAAAACCCGACCCGATGGTGGCAATATAAATGCCCTGATTGCCGATAATGGCCAGCAAATGGGCCGCTGCCCCGGTAAGCCAAGCCTGACCCAGGCCATACACCACTAGATACATGCCAATGGAAAACAGCACGATTTGCCAGGGGGCGTTTTTAAGAACATGTGAAAGCGAAATAACGCGATTTTTGCGCCCGCCAAACCAGCGCCCGGCAATTGCCATCAGGGCCAGGGCCGCAGCCCCCATGAACAGACAAATGGGAATGGCCAGATGGGCGGTCACAAACAGGGCGACCAGCAACACAGCGATGATGGGAAAGGCCGCATAAAAAACCTGCCGGTCGCGAATGGCGTGATGCGGGGATTCCAGGCTTTCAAGCGGGTAGCTGCGCGGGATATCACGGCGAAAATACAGCCAAAGGACCAGCAGCGTTGCCAGCAGGGACACAATATTGACTGGGACCATCACCAGGGCATAGCGCGCAAAGCTGACGCCGAAATAATTGGCACTGACGATATTGACCAGATTGGAAATGACCAGCGGCAAGCTGGTTGAATCGGCGACAAAGCCGGTGGCAATGATAAAGGCCAGGGCGGATTTTTCGCTAAATTTCAGCCGCATCAAAATTGCCAGCATGATGGGCGTTAACAAAAGGGCAGCGCCATCATTGGCAAAAAAGGCCGAAATAACCGCCCCCAAAATAATGATGAGCGGGAATAAACGCCGCCCGCTGCCCTTGCCCCAGCGCGCAATATGCAAGGCCGCCCAGGCAAAGAACCCGGCATCATCCAAAATCAGCGAAATAATGATCAGCGCGACAAAGGTGAAGGTCGCATCCCACACAATATCCCAGACGATGGCAACATCGCCCCAGCCCACCACCCCGGCCAGCAGGGCAATGATGGCACCAGCCATCGCACTCCAGCCAATGCCCAGTCCACGAGGTTGCCAGATCACGAAAACAAGCGTGACCACAAAAATCAGCAATGCAAGCATGTATGGGTCCTGATCAAAGGGAGGGCTGATTAACCCGCCGGGAAAGTTCCTCGGCGGTTTCAACGCGTTCGGAATAACGCGATGTCAGATAGCTGGCATGGGGGCGTGTCAGCAGTGTGAATTTCACCAATTCCTCGCATACATCCACAACCCGGTTGTAATAGGGCGACGGTTTCATGCGGCCGTCATCGTCAAATTCGTTAAAGGCCTTGGCAACCGATGACTGGTTGGGAATGGTGACCATCCGCATCCAGCGGCCAAGAATGCGAAGCTGATTAACCGCATTGAAGCTTTGGCTGCCGCCACAAACCTGCATGATGGCAAGGGTTTTGCCCTGTGTTGGGCGTACCCCACCCAATGACAGGGGAATCCAGTCGATTTGGGCCTTCATCACCGCTGTGATGGCGCCGTGGCGTTCGGGTGTTACCCAAACCATGCCTTCGGACCATTCGGCCAGGCCGCGCAATTCATGGATTTTGGGGTGTTCGGCGGCGGCATCATCGGGCAAGGGCAGGCCAGACGGGTTAAAGGTTTTAACCTCGCAGCCATACCATTCCAGCAGTCGGGTGGCTTCCTCCGATAACAGGCGGGAATAGGACCGTTCCCGTACCGATCCATACAGAACCAGGATGCGCGGAGCGTGTTTGGGGGCATCGGGGCCGGTCAGGCTGGCAAAATCAATCGGTTGAAGGCTGTTGCTATCAATATTGGGCAGGGTTGAAAGGTCTTTTTCGGTCATGATTTGTCTGCCGGCGTAAGGGTGATGATTTCGCCGTCTTCCTTGGTGAAAGACGTGATCGGGTGGGGTAACAGGGCCAACACTTGCTCGGACGGGCGGCACAGCCTTGTTCCCATTTCGGTCACGACAATGGGTCGGTTGATCAGGATGGGATGGGCGATCATCGCATCGATCAGGGCATCATCATCCAGGGTTTCATCATCCAGGCCTAGCGCATCATAAGGCGTGCCCTTGCGCCGCAGCAGGTCCCGCGGGGGGATGTTCATCGCCGCGATCAGTTCGCACAGTTTGGCGCGGGTGGGCGGCGTTTTTAAATATTCAATGACATGGGGGTCCTCGCCGGACTGGCGCATGATTGCAAGGGTATTGCGCGATGTGCCGCATTCCGGGTTGTGATAAATCACCGAGATCATTTAACGGGGTCCTTCTCGTCCTTTTCGCACGATGCCTTTGCGCGGCCGGGCCGTTGCAGGGGCGGGCACAGCTCGGGATGGCCGGCACAGCAGTCATTAACCATGAAGCCTAGCACGTCATTCATGCGTGCCAGGCTGGCGCGGTAGATAATGGACCGCCCCTGCCGTTTCGAGGTGATCAGGCCGGAGCGCGACAATATCCCCAAATGGGCCGACATGGTGTTGTGCGGCACCTCTAACAAACGGGCCAGTTCGCCCGCTGGTAACCCCTCGGGTTCGTGGCGGACCAGCAGGCGAAAGGCGTCCAGCCGGGTGATTTGCGACAGGGCCGTAAAGGCATCGATGATTTCATTTGTGTCCATATGTCCAAGAATATGGACACGTTTAAGAAAAGGCAACAGGAATTTTTGTGAAGATGGCTTTGGAGGCGTCATAAAAAGCGGCCAGAAACAACAAACCCCAACCTTACGCGTAAGGTCGGGGTTCATTTTGGGGCGAGTTTGATGGGCAGAGTTTAGTCGGCGTTCTTTAGCAAATCCTTAACCTGGCGATAAAGTGTCTCGGAATGCCCGGAAAGGTCGCTTGAGAAGCGGGTAAGGCGGTTGGCCTGGTCCGATGTCTGGTCGGCCAGGGCATCAAGTTTGCCAAGATCGCCGGAAATGGTTTTAACCCCGCTGGCAACCTGCTGAATATTGTCGGTAATTTCCTGTGCAGCCGCGCGCTGCTGTTCAACAACGGCGCCAAGGTTGCCTGCGATTTCCTCGTTTTCGCCGATCACGTTGCGGGTATCGCCGATTTCGTTGACAACGCGGCTGGTATTATCGCGAATGGCGCTGATGCGGTCGGTAATTTCCTGGGTGGAGCGGGCGGTTTGGGTTGCCAGGGTTTTGACCTCGTTGGCGACCACGGCAAAGCCTTTGCCCGCATCGCCGGCACGGGCGGCCTCGATGGTGGCGTTCAGGGCCAAAAGGTTGGTTTGGCTGGCAATGTCCTGAATGATTTTAACCACCGTGCCAATTTCGTCTACCGCATTGCTCAGCTCGTTCATCACCGACCCGGTATGATCCATGTCCTTTACCGCGCGATTGGCAATTTCGGTCAGCCGTTCGATCTGTTGGGAAATTTCATTGATCGATTGTGTCATTTCCTCAGATGCGGAGGCAACACGCTGGGCGGTTTCGGCGGTGGTATCGGATGCGGTGCGCACCGCCCCGGCCAGATCCGCGCTCGTGCCGGAAGACTGGGTCAGTTCCCCCGAAAGTTTTTTAAGCGCAATGGCGGAATTGCTGACATCGCCAGACAATTCAACGCAGCTTTTGCCCATGGTCACTTCGTCGGTGATGATATCGGCAGACAGGGTAAAACCGTTGGGGGTGCCATCATCATTTTTCATCACGGTAATGGCGACCAGAATGGTGTCTTCATCGATGCGAATGCGATATTCCAGCGGCAGGCGGTTTAACGACCGTCCCAGATTGCGAAATTTGTCCTGCCCCAGAACGCGGTGCAAATCATTGATGTTTTTGCCTTTGGCAGATGCGGCATTCTCCCCCCGTCCCGCATAGATCAGTTCCCCAAAACCATAAGACATGTAGCGCACATTGCCATCAAGGTTACAGGCCAGCAGGCGGCTGGGAATGGCGTTAAGGATATGTTTGTAAAGCAGGGCTTCTTCCTGCTGTTGGGCCTGTGCCCGCGATAGGGCGGCCTGGTTTTCGCTGACCTGATGTCGTTTCGACAGAAACATGGATACTCCCCTTGATGGTACGGTGCCTGCAATGCGTGATGCGGTGCAATTTGGTCGTGTTTTTCTTCCGAAATCTGCCAGTTTGCCCGGCTTTGTATTTGGAAATTGTCGTTTAACCCTTTCCTATGTCGCGGGATTTTTCCGGCGATATCAATTGGAAAAGAAAAATGCCGGAGCGGGGGCATCCAACCAGAAGCGCGTGGAGTAATGAATAGGCAGGGGTAATTATCCTTGTGTATGGGGGTTGCGGTGGGTGTTGTGATGAACTGACTGGAATTACACAGAATGTCGTGTGTTTGATGCACTGCGATATAACGAGTCGGTGCGCGATTTTCATTTTCACCTGTGGGTGCCGCATGTGCGCTGGGCCAGGAAAGCGGTTTCAGGCTTCGCCAGCTTTTTGATTTTGGGGCATTTTAAGCTGCGGGCCGTGAGGCATTTGTTTGGGGGGAAATGGGACAATGTTGTATCGTCGCATATGAAGGACATTGTTTGGGGGCGGGGTTGATGCACTGCAATATGAACCGCATCACCGCGCGATGTGGCGGGGAATGCTGGGTACTTCAAATTTGTCGCAAAAACGCCTAAACCATTGATAAGAAATTCATCCATTCCATTTGGGAAAGAACGGACGAATGCGCGACCTGTTTGCTGATCAGCCCCCGCAAAATATGTTGCCCGGTGATGGTGATGCCCGGCTTTACCGCGATATTTTGCCCACCGACGAGGCCGACCGCATTTTTGAGCGGCTGCATATGGCGCTGAACTGGCAGCAGGAAACAGCCCATATCATGGGGCGCGATATTGCGGTGCCGCGCCTGACATGCTGGTATGGCGAGGTGGCGTATCGTTATAGCGGCGTGTATCACCCCGCCGCCCCCTTTCCCAAAATATTGCTGCCATTACGCTTATTGGCTGAACAGTACGCCGGGCAAGGCTTTAACACCGTGTTGTTAAATTTGTACCGCGATGGCCGCGACAGTGTTTCCTGGCATGCCGATGACGAGGATGTTTTGGGCGAAAACCCGGTCATTGCCAGCCTGTCCTTTGGGGGTGAACGGCGGTTTCATATGCGTCATAACCAAACGGGTGAACGGGTCAGCATTGATTTGCCCCACAATTCCCTGCTGATCATGGGCGGGGCGATGCAGCATCACTGGCAGCATCAAATTCCCAAAACCGCCCGTCCGGTGGAACCGCGCATTAACCTGACCTTCCGTAAAACCGTGGCGGATCGCAATGGCTAGAGCCCGTCGTGCAGATTAAACGTGACGGGTTCTCAAGGACAAAAGCGGATAAAAAAACCGCCCCTGAATAATCGGGGCGGCAAAAGATCGAAGTGCAATACGAAATTGCCGGGAAAACCACAAACATCAGGCATCTGCGGTTGCGACAGATTGAAAAGGGAGGATCTGCCGCATTGAACCGGAATGAATCGATTCAATAATACGATAGTGGCAATGCCGACGGGCATTTGTCAATAATATGATGAACCGATTCAATAAAATGTTATCGCATATGCTAATGTATCAGCACGCGATGGCAGAAACCGGGAGAATTTTGGCATATGGGCAATCGGGTTCGTCTGGTGGATGTGGCCAGGGCTGCGGGGGTTTCCCAGGGAACGGCATCCAATGCGTTTGGCAAGCCGCATCTGGTGCGTGATGAATTACGCGAAAAGATTTTGGCTGTTGCTGCCGAAATGGGTTATCGCGGGCCACATGTGATGGCGCGCATGTTACGCACGGGCAAGGCCGGGGCGCTGGGCGTGGTGTTTCCCGATAACCTTGAATATGCCTTTAGCGACCCGGTGGCGATTGAATTGCTGCGCGGCATTGGCCGCGAATGTGCCCACCAGTCGGTCAATATGATGATCATTTCTGCTGAAAACC
Organism: Thalassospira sp.; assembly: GCA_050299455.1. Classification (GTDB taxonomy): domain Bacteria; phylum Pseudomonadota; class Alphaproteobacteria; order Rhodospirillales; family Thalassospiraceae; genus Thalassospira. The sequence goes on along the minus strand of JBNKVZ010000110.1, from coordinate 4,218 downwards.
AGGAACAGGCGGCCGCCGCGGTGAATAACGCGGCTGTTGATGCCTTTTTGGTGCATTGTTATTCCGAAAATAACGCGGTCATTGCCGCCATTCGCCGCCGTAACCTGCCTATGGTGGGCATTGATACCGATATTTCGGGGGCAACCGCCACTGTGGTGCTGGATGATTATGAAGGCGCGGCAAGTGCGGCCCGCCATCTTTTGGAGTGCGGGGCGCGCAAATTTGCCATTTTATCGCTTCAGGTGGATAAAGACGGGCAACTGGGCCTGATGGATGCGCGTCGGCGCGGTGCGGTAAGCCATCGTGTCGTGCGTGAACGGCTGGCGGGCTATCATGCCGTGTTAAAGGATGCGGGTATTGATATTGCCGATATTGTGCATGTTGAATGCGAAAACCTGTCGGAAAATGTGCGCGGCCAGGTGATAGATTTGATGGCGCAATTCCCCGATATTGACGGCATCCTTGCCATGTCCGACGTGATTGCGATTGGCGCGTTGGAAGCCCTGGTCAAAACCGGCCATGACGTGCCCGGCAAGGTAAAGGTCATTGGCATTGACGGGGTGGCGCGCGGCGCACGAACCACGCCACCACTAACCAGCGTTGCGCAAAATTCGGTTGAAAAGGGCCGCATCGCTGCCGAACTGGCCCTGGCGGGGGATGATATTGCCGAACCGGTTTTGCTAAAAACCCGCCTTTTGGTGCGGGCGAGCAGCAAGCCCCTTGATCAGGGCTGAGATTGGACCTTTTGCTTGCTTGCCCCGGTTAGCGGCCCGTCAGGTCATGATAGCGGAAACAATCGGTTGTGTGATCCATCACCAGGCCGGTTGCCTGCATATATGAATAAATGATCGTTGATCCGACAAAGCGCATGCCGCGTTTGTGCAGGTCTTTGGACAGGGCATCGCTGATTGCGGTGGTGACGGGAACATCGCTCTGTTTTTGCCAGTGATTGATGATGGGGCTGCCATCAACAAACCGCCAGATATAGGCATCAAAACTGCCAAATTCCCCGGCAATATCGAGAAATATCTGGGCGTTGCGTACACTGCTGGCAACTTTCAGGCGGTTGCGAATAATACCGCTATCGGTCAGCAGCGATGCCTGTTTGGCATCGTCATAGGATGCGACTTTTTGCACATCAAAATTGTCATAGGCCGCACGGTATTGTGCGCGCCGCGATAACACCGTCAGCCAGCTTAACCCCGCCTGTGCACCTTCCAGGATCAGCATTTCAAAAAAATGTCGGTCATCATGGACCGGAACGCCCCATTCATCGTCGTGATAGGCAACGTAAAACGGCTTGTCGATATGGGTGAGCGCCCATTGGCAGCGTGTGGGGGCGGGTTCGGCATTTTGCGCCGGCACATCAGATTGCGAACTGGATTTGGCGGCGTGTTTGGGGGCGGTCATTGGGTAACTGCCTATCATAAAGGACGAAACGGGGTGTTACTTTATCAGCTGCGGGCAAATGGGGAAGGGTTGTGTTGGCTCGGGGAATCGGGATGTGAGGGGGCCATTCGCGGCGAACTGCCAATTTCACAGGCGATGCCACAAAACCGCAATCAAACTGCAATCGAACATTAAAAATTGAAGTAATTTTGGCGTGTTAAATCCTTGAACGATAAATTCTCAATATCAGATCGTTCATCCGATGATTTCCGCTGACAATTCTGCCGGGCAAACCGGTTCGCCGGTGGTTGTGACCCAAACGTCACAGCGTTTTGGCCGTAATACCGTGCTTGAAGCGATTGACCTTGCCGTTGCACCGGGCGAGGTTGTGGCGCTGCTTGGCCCGTCGGGCTGTGGTAAAACCACCTTGTTGCGGTTATTGGCGGGCCTATCGCGGCCCAGCACGGGCCGTATTCATATTGGTGATCAATTGGTGGCCGATGCGTCATCCGGGGCATTTGTGCCGCCGGAACGCCGTTCCATTGGCATGGTGTTTCAGGATTATGCCCTGTGGCCGCATATGACCGTGGCGCAAAATGTCGGCTTTCCACTGGAAATGCAAAATATTGGTCGGGCGGAACGTGATCGCCGCATTGCTGAGGCCCTTGCGATGGTGGGGCTGGGCCATGTGGCGGACCGCCAGCCTGGCACCCTTTCGGGCGGGCAACAGCAGCGCGTGGCATTGGCCCGCGCCATTGTTTCGCGGCCCCGCCTGGTTTTGTTTGATGAACCATTGTCCAACCTGGACCGCGAATTGCGCGAAAGCCTGGTCGTCGATATTGCCGCCCTGTTGCGCAAACTGGGCATGACGGCGGTTTATGTCACCCATGATCATGGCGAGGCCTTTGCCATTGCCGATCGTGTCGCCATTTTGCATAGCGGCCATATTTTACAAATTGATGCGCCCGAACAACTGGTTGGCAGGCCGGTATCTCCGCAGGTGGTTGATTTTCTCAAGCTGGGGCTGGTGCTCCCTGCCGAGGTGCAAAATGGCGATCTGGTCATTCGCGGTGGCAGGCATCGCCTGTCGCCCCCGGCCGGGCTGATTAATGGCAGCCGATCGGGCGATTTGTTTTTGCCGCGTGCGGCCTTGCGGGCGACATCGGCCTATGACGGCGCGCAACAGGGCAATGCGATTAGCGGCACGGTGATTCACAGCATGTTTCGCGGCGATGGTTATGCGGTGCAGATGCGCTTTGACCAGGATATCGCGATTGAAATGTTCAGTGCCACGCGCCTGGGGGACGGCACGATTCACGACCTTGATATCTCGTGGGATCGGGCCTTTTGGTATCCGCACGACACTTCACATACCGAACGCACACATAACGCGTAAAAGGGGATGACTAAGATGAAAAGCCTGAAAACGGTTCTGCTTGCAGGTTTTGCCTGCCTTGCACTGACGGGAAATGCCATGGCGCAAAGCGTCACGGTTTATACGGCGGGCCCGGGGAGCCTGATTGAAAAGTTGGCCGCTGGTTTCCAGGATGAAACCGGGATTGATGTGAATGTGTTTCAGGCAACCACCGGCAAGGTAATGGCCCGCCTGGAAGCGGAATCATCCAACCCGATGGCCGATGTGGTGATTTCCGCATCGTGGAAAACCGCCACCAGCTTTGCCAAAAAGGGCATGCTGCTTGATTACACCAGTGCCAATGCCAAAACCGTGCCTGATTTTCTGAAAGGTCCGGGATATGTGGCCCAGGGGATTTCCGCCCTTGCTATTGCCTGGAACCCCAAAAGCGGCACGCCAAAACCGGCCGATTGGACCGATTTGACCAAACCGGCTTATAAAGACCTGATCACGATGCCCGATCCGGCACGTTCCGGTTCTGCCTTTGAACTGGTGGCAGCCTTAACCGCAAAGAAGGATCTGGGCTGGAAATTGTTTGAAGGCCTGGCTGCCAATAAAATGATTGTGCCCGGTGCCAATGCCCAGGCCCTTAACCCGGTATTGCAGGGGGCTAAGGCTGTTGTTTTTGGCGCGGTGGATTATATTGGCCTGTCGCAGGCGGCCAAAGGTGAATCGATTGAGGTGATTTTCCCGAAAAGTGGCACCGTGATTGCCCCGCGCCCGATGATGATTTTGAAAACATCGGCCCATCAGGACGAAGCCAAGAAATTCATCGATTACGTGCTGTCCGATGCCGGGCAGGCAATGGTCGCGAAAACCAAATTGATGCCGGCGCGCGCCGATGTCAAAGCGGATCGACCGTTGATTGCCGATCTGAAAATTCTGGAAGTTGACCCGAAAACCGACCGCAAGGCGGTTCTGGATCGCTTCGCCAAGACCTTTGGCATGGAATAATAGGCCGATCGTGCGCCTGACATATTTAAAATCGCGGGTATTTGGCAATGACGGCATGATTTTTGCCGTCGTTGCCCCTGTTTTGACCGTTTTGGTGGCGTTTCCGCTGCTGTTTGTGGTGTTGCAGGCGGTTTTCCCCGATATTGCGCGGGGTATTTTTGCCAATCCGTTCTCGCGGTTTGTGGAAACCCTTTTTGACAAACACCTGCTGCACTGGACATTGAATACCCTGATGCTGGGCGGCAGTGTGGTGCTGGTTTCTGCTCTGGTGGCGGTGCCGCTGGGCATTTTGCGTGGCTTGTTCCGGGTGCCGTTTGCCGGGCTGTGGGATGTGGTGTTTTTGGTCCCCTTTACCATCCCACCCTATATTGCGGCCCTGGGCTGGATCATGGCGTTGCAACCGCGTGGTTATCTGGAACAGATCACCGGTATTGATTTTGGCGGTTTTCTTTTTTCATTTT
>JBNKVZ010000109.1:0-15423 GCA_050299455.1 Thalassospira sp. | reverse complement strand
CCAGCTTCGCGGTCCAGATACCAGAACGGCATGACCCGCGAATATTCGATAGGGTAAAGTTCCTTAATGCGCCCGGAAACATCGCGCACTTTCAGAGCGAAATGATCGCCAAAATGCAGTTTTTCAAACATCATCAACTGCAAATACTGAAAAGCGGTCATGTGCGGGTTTGGGCTGCTTTTCAAAATGGCATGCAACGGGTGGTGTTCCGCCTCCACCTTGCCATCGCCCTCCTTTTCATACAGCAGAAAAGGCAGCATTGCGCAGCCCTCGGCAATCACATTGATGCACGAATACACGGTATGATGGCTGATCGGTCCGCCATTGCTTCCCCCCAAAAGGCCCAGCGTTGGCACATTTTGCCAGCGCATAGTATTAATCGTCTGTTCGGTGGGCTGGCTCCGCCGCAGCAGCCCGAACGGATTTCGCAGCTTCATACCACCCCGCCAAAAATAGACCCGGCTGATAAATCATCTTCCGGCTCGTTTGAAATCATGCGGCCAATTGCCATAAGCATGGCAACAACGCCGTCAATTTTGCGCATATCCTTGCGGCTATCCGGTTTGATGGGCTTTTTGTTGTCGTGCTCGTCGGTTTTGACCGACGTGTTGGAAATCATCCAGGTCATCACGGGGTTGCCCTCGTGCGCGATTTCCTGTTTCAGTACCAGCCGTTCCAGTTCCCGGCAGGGTGCGGCCATCCCGTACATGCCCTGCCCCATTGAAACGCAGGTTAATTCATGAGCTTCAAGATGCTGGATAATCTGCCCGGCAAACATCCGGTCATAGGCGATTTCAACAATCTCGAATTCATGGCGTAGCCCTTCAATTCCGGCATCGTCATCACCCAGAATAAAGGTTTCAATTGCATCGTAATCCGTCGCACCGCCTTCGGTCCGACGTATCAGGCCCAATTCTTCCCACTGATCATATGGTACGGCACGGTCCTCGGCCCGTTTGTCAATCGTGCCGGAAGGCACCCAGAAAAACGGCAAAATCTTTGCCGTATCGCCGGGATATTCAGCCGGAAACACCAAGACCAGCGCGGTAATATCGCTAACTGACGAAAGGTCCATGCCGACAAAGCATTTACGCCCGCGAAGTGATTCACGGTCATAAACGATTTCGCAGGCATCCCATTGGTCTTTGTCTAGCCAGATTTCAGCCGTTTGCCCCCAAACATTCAGGCGCAAACGTTTGAACGATGCCAGCGAGGCCGGGTTATTTCTGGCCTTTGACACGATCTTTTCAAAGGTATCGGCTCGAACCGAAACGCCCCAATTCGGGTTTGCCTTGCGCCAGGCGATTTCACTAAACGGGTCATCGCCCTTATCAATCGAACAAATAAAGGCAAACCATGTGTCATCATCAAACACACCCGTCATCACCTTGACGGAATAATCATGATGTTCCCGGCAGACCGAATAAGGGTCCGTTCCTGCCGTGGTGATTTCCGCATGCAATGGCTGGCGACGCGCCCCGATCCCGGTTTCAAGAACCTCGATCAAGCTGCGATCCTTGTGCGCATGCACCTCGTCAACCAGGTTGCAATGGCTGTTTAACCCGTCCTGCGTTTTCGCATCCGAAGAAATATATTTGAAAATCGACGAGCTGCGCGGATGTTCTAAATGGTGCCCCATCAATTTGATATGTCTGCGCAATTTCGGGCTTTTGCGCACCATGTTTTGCGCTTCGGAAAAGATGATTTTCGCCTGATCTGACTTTGTAGCAGCACTATAAACTTCGGCGCCCGGTTCCTGATCCATGCAAAACATATAAAGCCCGATCCCCGACAGGAATGTGGACTTTCCGTTTTTGCGCGGCACCTCCCAATAGGCATAAATAAACCTTCGCAGCAGGGTATCGGCATAAAGCCAGCCAAACAGAACGGACAGGCAAAATTTCTGCCAGTCCGACAGCTCAAAAGGATGGTTGCCAAACTCTCCCTTGGAGTGCCGCAAAAAGCGCGGGAAAAAATCAATTACATGGTCCGCACGGGGCAGCGAAAACACCAACCCCCGGCCCGGCCCGTAAACCAGATCATTCAACTGGCGCTGGCAGGCCGCAATGCGCAGCCTGCAGGCCGGTATTTTCCCCTCAACAACATCCAGTGCATAAACCGTGCTGACATGCTCAAACACATCAGCCGGAACTTTGCGTTTCAAGGCCGCACGGGTGATCTTCCGGGGTTTACGCTTACGTTCCCCGGCTGTTTGCGAACTCGTCAAAGTCATCGAACAAATCACCCTGCCCCACGGCACCGGCAAGCGACCGCGATGCGCTCGGCGTCATGCCAAATTCGCCAGATAACCGCAAAAATGTCCGCCGGGTTTCGTTGAATTGCGCCACCTCGGGCCGCGATTTAAGCTGGGCACCGTTACGCCCCTTAACCGTGTAACTTTCACCGTTTTCACGAAATCCCGCCCGATATTCCGCCATCTTCGCCAGGCAATGACACAACTCGACAACCGACCAGGTGAAAATTGCTTCAAGGCGGTTTTTCTCGGCCAACACCGGGGCGACCTGATCCCAGATCGCAGCAACATCATCCGGCAGGCCATCCGGTTTAAGGTCCGCTGCCTTTTCGCGCGCTTCCTCAAACCGTGCTTCTGGGCCAACATTGCGGCCATCAACGGTCAAAGGCACAACATTGTGCAAGTCTGGTTTGCGCCCCTTTGCCATCACCGCCACCCTAAAAAAATGGGCCGGGGCATAACCCCGACCCGCCCGCGCCCAACCAAAGCGCCCGGAAACACCAAAACCCGGCCCGCCAACCTGCCATCAGGTCAAACAGCCAACACCAGAAACCCAACCCCAACGGTTTTCCCAAGTGGGTTTTTTCTTTTCAATTTCCCACCCGCAAACACGTGACCACCAGAGCGGTCTTGACGGGTTAAGGGCTAGAGATTGAACCCTCCCCACCCCCTATAGCGCCGAACCTCCCAGATATAGGGCGTTTTCAACCGAACCCGCCAAACCCGCCATCCTCGACCGCCGTCTTCCGGTCATGGCAAGGCTTACATAGGGGCTGCCAGTTCGCCCGGTCCCAAAACAAACCCATGTCACCACGATGCGGCTTAATGTGGTCAACAACCGTTGCCGCAACCACAAACCCGGACACCTCACATCGACAGCACAACGGATGCTGTTTTAAAAATCCCTTGCTGGCCTTTTGCCAACGATAGCCATAACCACGACTGGCAGCACTACCGCGCTGCTTATCTTGTGCGGCTCGATGATTGCGCTTGTGCTTCTCGCAATAACGCTGCCCAGGCACTGTCAATTGCCCGCATCGCGGATGTGCACAAGGCTTGCGTGGTAGACTTGGCATCAATCATCCGATCACCCCGAAAAAGCAAAGCCCGGCACGATGGCCGGGCTTTGAGTTCAACAGGGAGGCAAAAGATAAAACAAAAACGCCCGCCGGATTTCTCCAACGGGCGTTATTTTATTCGCTAGGGACAAGTCAATACCGCCTTAGCTGTCAACTGTCAACAGCCTTTTTTCGGCCATGCCACGGAAGGCGCGGAAAAGCGGGCAATTCGACAACTTTGCCCAGCCTTGTGCTGCCTTGCAACCTCTTGGCCAAAACGGCCAAAGCATCATAAACACCAAGGTATTTAAGCCGCGACTCTTCAAGCTGGCGTCGGCTCACCCCGTCACGCCACCCATCCGGCATCCAGTCCGGCAACTCCCCCAGCCGCGCCGCCGTGATCATATCCATCACCGGCGTTGCCTTGCGCAGATAGCGTTGCATCCGCATCGGCACATCCTCGAACATCCCATCAATCACCATATGCGTGCGCTCTTCTCGCAACATCGCCAAAGCCGCCAGCCAGATAATCTCGGCATCAAAATCTACATCATGCCCGCCACGCGCCCCGCCACCATCAATGCGCCCACCAGGTGCGGCCATATCCAGCACCACACCCGTCACGCTATGGCGCGGACCCAGCGCCTCCACCCAGCCATCATCATTAGCAGACCAGACCAGATCAACCCGTTGATCACGTAATGCCCACACCAGTGCCGCCCAAACATCCATCTTACGCATCGTTCGCTACCCTTCTAATCGCATTGCCCGCCTTGTCGAAATCTTCCAGCCGGGGCACCGCCCCCACCTTGCCAGCCTTTTGCCAGGCCGTGATGGCCTGCCCCAGCGCCTGCTTTTGCGGGTCCACCTTCAACTCATCTGCAATCATTGCCGCGTTCTGCCTGTAAACCTTGGCGATATAGGCAGGCGGACCCGCGATCTTTTGCGGCGACCCGCACCGGCCAGCCGCCTTGCGCAGCGCGTCAAGGCTCACCCCGGCCTCTAGCAAATCCACCATTGGCGCATAATGCCCGCCATTGGTCTCAAATGCGTTCCAGTCATAACCGAATTCGACCAGAATATCCCGGCACGCATCCACCTGCTTGCCACGTTCGGCCTGCGCCGAAGCGATCTGCGCTGGCGATAGGGATGCCGAACCTGAAACCATCGAATGCCCACCCGGAAAGCGAACAATCCCGGCCCCGGAATCTTCTTCCCTTCTTTCCTTCTTACATTCTTGTATAGTGGTTACTTGCTGGTTAGTTGCTGGTTGGTTGCTGGTTGGTTGATGGTTAGAAGCTGGTTGATAGCTGGTTACTTGCTGGTTATTCGCCTGATATTCATCCCACTTAACCACTGAAATAATTGAATATTTTGCCGTTGGCGTGATGGTTATTTCGCCCGTTGATGCCAGCTTTTCCAGTGCGGTGCGCAGTTTTTGCACCGAAAGTCCAACCTGTTCGGCCAGGTCATTTCGCCCGGCAATCATCGATCCCGCAGCAATGTCCCGCCCCCGATAGCGACGCGGTGAATGTGACACCGAAAGCAGGATATGCACCCACACCCGAAACACGTTCGGATCATCATACCATTCCCAATCCAGCATCCTGCGGTGCAGCTTGATCCAGCCTAAATTCTGTTCCTCCATCACATCCCCCTACGCTGCTTTATCCAGGTCGGCAAAGCGTTGCCGGTGCCCCAAAAAGGCGCACCGAACCGTGCCAACTTTGCCGCGCCGGGCCTTGGCAATAATAATGTCCGCCGTGCCCTGACAGGCGTTTAAGCGGTCCTGCCACTGCATATAGCGTTCGCTGAATTTGTCGGCACTCTCGCCGGCCTTTTGCACCGGCTCGGCCCGCTCTAAATAATATTGTTCGCGGTAAACAAACATCACCACATCGGCATCCTGCTCAATCGATCCGCTCTCGCGCAAATCCGAAAGCTGCGGCCGTTTATCGTCGCGCTGTTCAACCGCGCGCGAAAGCTGCGATAGCGCAATCACCGGCACCCGCAATTCCTTGGCAAGCCGCTTAAGGTGCATGGATATTTCCGTAATTTGTTCGTACCGGCTGCCACTATTTTCCTTGGCCCCCGACATAAGCTGTAAATAATCCACCACCACCAGCTTAAGCCCGCCTGCTGCCCGCGCGATCTTGCGGCATTCCGTGCGCATCCGCGCCACCGTCGCCGATGGCCGATCATCAATATAAAGCCTGCCCTTGCGCAGGCCCTCGCCAGCATCGCAAAGCTTGTGATAATCCCCGTTTGACAGCACACGCTTAATAATCGCGGTATAATCCAGATTGGCCGCATTGCTCAAAAGCCGCTCGACCAGCTCGCCCTCGCTCATTTCAAGGCTGAAAAACGCCACACCGCCCGGCTGGGCATCGCTTCGCGCCGCATTCAGGGCCATCGTAAGGGCCAGCGCGGTTTTCCCCATACTTGGGCGACCAGCAAGGATAATCAGATTACCTGCCTGAAAGCCGGACAAATCCCGGTCAAGGTCCGTTATCCCCACCGGCGTGCCCGTCACTTTCCCGGCCCGCTGCGCCGTGATCCCATCGTTGATAATATCAAGATTAGCCGCCATCAGGTCATGAATGGAAACAGCACCACCCCCACCCTGCACACCGCTCGCCAGGTCAAGAAGCCCTGCCTCGGCCATTTCGCGCATGGGATCGACATCATCCAGCACGGACCCATCCCTCGCATCATCAACAAGCGATTGACCGATCAGAATCATTTGCCGCCGCTGCCAGCAATTCACAATGATGCGGGCATATTCTTCATTATTCGCCGTGCTGATAAAGGCGCTGTCGAAAATACCCACCACAGCGTCCATATCATCGGGCACGGCACGCTTTAACGTCACCGGGTTGGCCTTGTGCCCCCGCCCGATCAACGCGCCTATAGCCTCATAAATCCGCCCTAACGCCGGGTCATAAAAATGATCCGGGCGCAACACGCCGGACACATCATCAAACCCGTCATTATTCGCCATCAGGCTTGCCAAAAGCGCGGCCTCCGCCTCCGCATGATGCGGGTCAACCGGCGCAGCCCCAAAAATATCATCAATACTCGACATTACAGCCCCTTAACCCGCCGCGCGGCCAACGCTGCCCGCCGCCGCTCCGCCGCACCATTACGCTGCCGCGTCATAGCCATAGAGGCCGCAATAGCCGCCTTTTCTGCCGTTGATTTCGCGGCAAATTCATCCCGTACAACCTCGCGCAAAGGCCGCTTTGGCCGGGGCGGCGGCGGCAAAAGACCCGCCACATAGGAACGCCCCTTTTTCACAATCACACCGCGATCAAGCAGGCTGCGCCACACTGCCTCAAATTCTTCCGGCTCCCGCTTGAGCCCCAGGCGGTCGCGCAGCTCCGCCCGGCGGCAGCCGCCTTGCTTTCTGACAATTTCAACCGCCCGATCATAATAAAAATTCTCAAAAGCATCGGCCATCATTCCACCCCGTCCCGCCGCGCTATTGCGCCCGACAACCGACTGATATGCGCCCCGCATTCCGCACGAACTTGCCGGGTGAAATGACGCGATTCCGCCCCATCAAAAACGTCGTCAATTGCCACCATTGCCCGGCGAATATCTTCAAACCAGTGCTGACGAGCATTATCCGAAAGCACCGCCCATATTTCAGAACGCCCGCCTTCCTCCTCGCAATACAGTTCAAAAAACCGCTTTGCCAACTGTTCAGCCATATCCATGCCAAACCCTCCCTAAAACAATCTTTCCTGTTTCGGCTTGCGCTGCCCGGCGGCAACCGGCTCCAGCGGTGCAATGTCGGGCTCAAGCCCGGCCTCCACCCGCTTGTGATGATAAAATTCCTTCGGAATGTGAGCGCGGCACCAGCGCCCATGCCCGGTCATGATGTGGCTGCCTGCCTTGCCGCAGCCCTTCACATCACAGGGCAAAACAACCGGATCAGTTGATTTCACACCCCTTCCTCCCAAACCACCCGACCGATAACCACCACGACCGGATGCAAAAGGCTGCCCGGCCGGGGTGCAGCCCTCATGCAGCGGTCAAACCAGCTTTGCCCGGCCAAAGGGTCGGCAATATCGGCCAGCATCAACCGGCCATCCTCGACCGCAACCGCTACCACCTTTGCCCCGGCACACCCGCGCCAATCGCTGGCATCAAACACCACAAACCGGCCCTCCACCCGCACAATCCCCATGCCGTTTTGAAACGGCGCATAATGCGGGGCGCGCGAAAAATAATGCGGGTCAACCACATCAAGGGCGGCAATATCGGGCACCTGCCCGGCATCCAGCGCGGCTTGCGCCTGCTTTGCCAGATCGGCGCGAATATCGGGGAAATGCTGGCTTAAAATCTGTTGTGCGCGCTGATTGATCAAACGCTGATCGGTGCGCGTCAAAACCCGCGACCGAACCACCGGGGCCGGGGCTGGCGCAGGCTTTTCCAACCCTTCCAGCACATCCAGCACCCAGCGGCGAAATTCCTTGGCGCGATCCGTGCGGGCAAACATCGCAATCAGGTGGCACCCGCGCGGCGAGAAAATGCGAACAGGCCGCGCCGCCACTTGCCCCCTTAACATCATTTCGATGGTATGGGCCATTTCATCGGTAAACTCGGACCGATTGGCGCGGTACAGCCGGCCAATTACGTCCGCTCGTGAATAACCCAGCGCCCGCGCAAGGTTTTCGAATACATCACCTCGGCGCACATTAAAGACCTCGAGCAGATTGAAAACATCATTGACATGCCGGAAAGCATCCAGAATTATTTGAATACCTTGAATTTGGGTAGATAAGAGGCGCATCGTCACCCCCACACCTTGACCATCGCCGCAATGGCGTGGCCCAGGCAAAACCCGGCCACGCCTGCAACGATAACCAGCAATCCGATACCAAACAGGTCCAGCATCACGCCGCCACCCGTTCCGGCGGCCAGCCAATGGCCGAAAACCGCGCCACAGCTTCCTTGCCCTCCCACAAGGGCGGCTTGTTATAGCCTTCCTGCGGTTTGACCGACGCAACGATCCCGTCCAGAATACCCGGCAAATCCACATCCCGGCCCAGCCGCGCATTCAGAACAAGGGCGCGTTTCAACCCTTCCATCACCTGTTTAATCAAGGCGGGCGATGCGTATTCCGTCACATCGGCAATCACGTCCAGGTCATCATCGGGCAAGGTAAAAGGGTGCAAATAGCGCCGGGCAATGGCAAAGCGCTCATTCCAGCCGGGCAATTTTACATCAAGATGCAACCCAAAGCGCCGCCACATGGCCGGGTCTATGGCTTCGTTCCGGTTGGTCGCGGCAATTGCCGTTCCCTTAAACGCTTCGATCCGACGCAACAGCGAATTGACGGTCGCATTCATTTCACGCGCCGACGCCTGATTATCCGATGTGCGCTTGGTCGCAACCGCGTCAAATTCATCCATAAACAGCACATATTCGCGTTCCCGCCCCTCAAGGGCCTTAAACAGCTTGGCAATATTATTGCCCGTACCGCCAAGATGGCCTGAAACAAGGCTGTCCATATTGATCGACACCAGCGGCAAACCCAGCCGGGCGGCAAAATGGTGCGCCAGTGTGGTTTTGCCACAGCCCGGCGGGCCGTATAAAATGGCGCTGCGCCGGGGTGCAATCCCCACATCTTCCAAATCACCCGCCGCCCAAATTTCGGTCATCCACTCATGCACAGCGGCGCGCACCGGCCCGGCTAAAATCGGTTCCTCGGCATCGGATGGCATATGAATATCGGCAAACTTGCGCACATCCTGCCCTATCTCGAAACGTTGCATTATTCAGCCGCTCCTTTCTGTTCCCGGCCCGCAGGTTTTTCTTTTACCCGCCGCCACGCCTCGGGAATCTCCATACCATCGCTGCCCTTGGCGCGGCACCACGCCTGATCCCAGATCGCCCGGCGCTTGTCGCCCGCCAAAAACGGGTTGGACGTCACCGGCTTGCCACCCTTGGCCGCATCCGCCCCCATCGCATCGGGGTCCGCATCATCGGGGATCACCTCGGCCGGTGCAGCACCATCGGCCCCGACAGGTTCCGGGGCTGGCTTGCGCTGCGTGAAATCTTCCAGATCGGTCTGCCCATCACCATCGCCATCACCGGCGGGCGACTTGCCCAGGCGACGCCGTGCCGCCTCGCCCAGCGGCGTATCGTACAACATGCCAAGGGCCGCTTTGTAAATGTCTAGCAACGCCTCATACTCTTCGCGCTCGTGATCCGCCATTTTGCGCAGCTTCAAAATGGCGTTGATTGTTTTCACATCAAAACCCAGCGCCTTGGCCTCATTCTTCACGGCCTTGATATCGGCCATAAGATTGGCCTTTTCTTCCTCCAGGCGCTCGATACGCTCGACAAAGCTGGCAAGCTGATCTGCCGCAATTCCACCCTGTTGCATCGCCCTGCCCTCCTTTCAAATTTGGTTAAGATACCCAGCGCCAAATCACACCAACCGCGCCAGCCAGCAAGATAACGACACAGCAAAACATCAGCCCCGCCAGCACCCATGCCGCAATATCAGGGGCATCGGATGGCACGGCATTGTATTTATCGGGTTGGTTTTTCATGGCTTTGCCTCTTGTGCTTCCAGCCTGTCCAGCCGCTCAATTTCAGCTAAAATCAGGCCGCCAGCCTTAACAAGGTTCCGGCGATGCCCGGCGGGCTTCCACCACCGTTCATCCCACGGCCAGGCGCGCATGAATACATCCAGAAAATGCCGCTCGCCGACGGCGGGGAACGCCGCCTTCGCCGCATAACACGCCGCTGCGCGGGCCAACTCGCATTTGGTGTTGGCATCATCATGGGTCACGCCAAACCCTTCGATGTCGGCTTGGCGCCGACGTTCGGCGATCACGTCTTTGATGGCTGGGCCACCCGTCTCGCTCACCAGATCGCGCAAATCATCCAGCCGGACCATTTCCCAGCCACCGGCATCAAAATTCACCACTGCCGCATCGGTTAAAGGCTGCTTTGCATCAACCCGGCCCAGAAAGCCTCTCACCCGGTCCACTGCACAGGTCATAGCGCTCCCCCAATCAGGGCACCAACTACGCAGCCCATGGCGAACATGAAAATATGAAACTGGTTTTCGGTCATGACGCCCGCCGATCAGCACCACAGGCACCACAATTCCCGGCACAAGCCGCAACCGGCGCAGGCGCGGGAACATTTACCACCCGAAGGTTAAGGCCGTGGCTGCTTTTGCCGATGGCATCAAACCATTCAGCGCGGGCCTGCCCGTTTTCCCACCACGCCACCAGGTCGCCCGGGTCGCCCCGCAGGTCGGTAACGGAATCGCCATGAAAAACCGAGGCCCCGGCAAAGCTGCCGTCCACATCGTCATCAATCACCATCAAAGGTTTTGAATAATCAACAACAGCCCAGGTCGGGGCAATCGCCATACCGGCAAAATGAAGATCATTGACCACCAGTTTCAACGTGGCAGCGGCGTCCAAATTATCGTTTGCGGCCTCGGACAATGACGTTTCTAAAATTTGATATCCGCTTTTCATTTCGCTGCCCCCCATTCAAACGGCGGCAAATTGTCATTGGCGTTCAAATCGCGCTTGCCGGTCATGCCCGAACGCGGGTCCGATTTCGCACCGGGATAAGCGATATAACAGCCGATCAGGCCCAGGCGCTCAAGCTGCCCATTTGCCAGATCAACCGCATCGGGCACCTTGTGCGGCACCCCGTTGACCACCACCGAATGGCCCGAATAGCGGCCCTGATAGTATGCCTTTTCACGCCCGTAGACGCATCGCAGCACATTTACAGCGCGCCCAATCGGCCCATCAACCGAAGGCTCACGCAACACGTTTTGCACCGCCAGGCGCAGGCTTAAATTCATATCAACATCCGGCATTTCTGCCGCGTTTTCCTGTTTCATTTTACACCGCCTGTATTGTGAAGCCGGGGAACCACCCCCTATGGGCACAGGCCCCACCCCGCAATCAAGAGGGGTAAGGGGCCGCTAAACCGGCAGGTCAAAGAAAAAAGGGGCATTTTCGCCGGTTTATGCCCTGTGATGCCGGTTACATGGCGGGCCTCCCTTGTTCGGGTTTAAGGTGGAAAACGGTTATTGCGGAATACAGCCCGGCGGGCAGCGCATTCAGATAAACAAAAGCGCATCGAACTCGGGGCGCTGAATCTCGGAAGCCCACAATTTCGCTACATCGTTATCAAGGGCCGCGGCATGGTCTGCATCCTTGCCACCCGCCAATTCAAAGGGCACCGCCACAGCAAAGCCGCTACGACCCAAAAGCCCCTCGACGATCAACCGCGTTCGCGCATCCATAGAGCCCTTGTTGAGCGAAAAAGCCGTGATCCGCGCTGACGAATAATCAGGCATTGCAAAGGCCTCATCCACACCGGTGATGTGAATGCACCACTTGATTTCGTTCGCAACCGCAGTTACCGCCTTCACTTCATCGCGAACTTTTTCTTTAATATCCATCGTCCTGAACTCCCTTAAAAAAAATGCAGTGCGGGCCGTAGTTGCCCCTTGCGGGTTGCCGCCTACGCGGGCTTTCACGGCAAATTAAGCAACTTGATCACACCGTCACGAACCGGCCTGATCTCGGCTTCGAGGCCGCCGCACCGGCAACCTGTAAACACTCGTTACAGGTTGCCGCTAAGGCGTCACCCGGCCCGCTTTTGCACAGATTCATCATTGGCAACGGCGGGAATCATCAACAGATCAAGGCTGTTCATGTTGGGGCGCTCGATCACATCCAACTTTGTGAAGCTTTGCGACCAATCACGCGACCAGCCAAACCACGCACATTCCATTGTCGGATTACCCTTGCCGTTAAAATCCGGCCGCCAGGCCAGTTCCAGTTTCCACGCCGGGCAATGACGGCGGCGCAACCCCAGCCGCGTGCTGGCATGCTGCCAGGTTGATTTCAACAGCAACCAGATTTCATCAACGTGCATCCGCATCGCGTGCTCAACAAAGGCGGCGGGAAAATCATCATCAAAGGGCGGATTGGTAATGAGAAGGCCCGCACGCGGCTTAACCTGCGACAGGAAATTAACCCCGCCCGTGCCATAGCCACGGTAAACCAGATCAGTGCCAACAACCTTGCAGCCGTGGAATTCCATGACCCGATCTGTCACGCCGTCGCCACAACATGGGTCCCAAACTTTACGCCCCCGCAAATGTGGCATCCGGCGAAACAACGCCTCAAATACTTCCGGCGGCGTTGGGTAAAAATCGTGCTCATGCCGCTCGCTTTGCTTGCCACTGCCCATTTTACCGCCCACCATCGCGGCACCCAGCCCGGTTTTGGTGGTGCGCTTTGCAACACGCATCATTCACCCCCTTCCTGCGCATCATCGTAAAACCGCGCCTCGTGATAATCAGGCAGCCAAAGGAAACGGTTTTTTGATTTCAACAGCGCAATCACCTTGCGCAAAGATCTATGCGCGGCGGGCTCCATTGCCTTCATTTCATCACCGGCAAGAAAGTGATACTGGCTGGCCATGCAATTCAACATGGCCTTAAACCGGGTGGTGAAAACCGCATCAGAGGCATAATCATCGGCCAGCAGGCAAAGGCCAAATCCGACCATTAAAAGACGGGATGTTTTCCAGCCGCCCCCGCCGCCAATCTGACGGTCAAGCATGACTGGCATCACATCATCGACCAGGCGGGCCAGTTCTCGGGTAAAGTCCACCTGCTGGCTGGGCAACATCAAATCCGCCCATTCCTGCTGGTCATCCAGGAGAGCATTAATCACCGCACGGCCATCGGCCTCGTCATAATCCAGCATTCCGCAGGCGACCGTCCAAAAGTAGCGCGGGAAAAAGGCGCGCTCGACCGCAAAGAAAAGGTCAAACTTGCGGCGCGAAACCACTTCCCGCGAAACCTCCCGCAGACCCCGGCGCATCACCCCGGCAACCGGAAACCGCGCCGGGGACGCCAGCGGCGTGCCATATTTAAGCGCGGTTTTCATGGTGCCACCTTGCGCGGGCCAATCGGCACAGGGCCGGACCCATAAGGATTAAAACCGTCATCATCGGGCCGGGTAAAAGGCTTCATTCCTCGACCTCCCCGGTTTGTGCGGCATGAACAGCACGCGCGAAATCAACAACGCCCCTTGCATCGGCATCCAGCGCGCGGCGCTGCCCGCGTGTCATCGCCATGCACATTTTAATGTATTCATCGGGGGTTGTGTCGCGCGGCAAAAGCGAACTGTCAGATTTTGAAATCATCCAGCCGATATGCGCCTTGCAGGCAGCAATCAAATCGTCATTACGTTCCGCATGGGTCTTGCGCGTAAACGGCGGATGACTTGGCTTTTTATTGAGGCTCCGCGTCATGCTGCACCTGCCTTGCAGGCACCAACAACAGACAAGGCAGCAGACTGATTAACCTGCCCTTTACCCGCAGACGCCAGAAAATCACCAAGCAGGCTATGCACCGCCGCAAGCAAATCCATTTCCGCAGCGATTTCCATGTGGTCAAGCCGGCCATCGGCCATATGCTGCGCATGGGTAGCCACAAACTCGGACACCTGCGCGTTGATGCCGTGCAAATCAATTTCGCGCCCGGTCATGCGTTTGGCATTGCCAAAGCCAGCAAGGGCAATGATTTCGTTGGTAAAGCTGGCGGGCAGCGCGGCCTGAATGCGCACCAGATTAATCGCCAATGGCAGGGTTTCCCCATCGCGATAGGCTTCCAGCGTGCGGCTTTTAATGCCGGTACGACGCGCCAGATCGGCAAGTGTAATCGCCTTGTTCTGGTTCTGATAGGTGCCAACAACGCGACGAAACGCAGTGGTAAAAACCGCCTGCAACGTCTCATGGGCAATTGGGTGTGTTTTTACCATAAAAAACAACCTTGATATGTGAGATTGTATAGAAGTGAAGCGAAACGACCTAAGCCGCTGCGCCCGTTTTTTCGCTAGAACGGGCGCAGCAACCGCCGCCCCCGCCGCCGCCATCATTTTCATTAGCGGCAGCCATGAATTCCGGCGGGATAACCGCCTCAAATTTCGTGAGCGTTTTAAAGGTGGGGTTCCAGTCCGCGCCATCGATGCCACGAATTGGAAATTCACTCACGCCTGCCATGCGGGCAAAGCTGCGAATAGAAAGGCCCTGTTCACGCCGATACCGGCGAATACCGTTAATCAGTTTGAGAGAGAGCATGAATCGAACTCGTGTTGCGTTATTGATGGGTTATTTATGCGTTAATAATATCGCAAGTCAACAGGAATTCGATATTTATATCCATATTAAATGACGGGGCTTTGACGCAAAATGCAGGCAATCGCGATAAAGAACGCGCCAGATACCGCAGAAACACAGGCAGAAATGCAAAACCCGTCAGACCCGATTGAAGACCAGCGCCAGAATTTTACCGCTTGGCTAAAGCGCAAAAAACTAAGTGTGCGCGCAGTGGCGACCGCCGCAGGCATGACGGAAACACCTCTGAGATTTTACAAATCTGGAAAAACGCGCGATTTGCGGCATGAAAACAAAATAAGAATCGCCAAAGCCTTCGATACAACCGTGATCGATATTTTTGGCGACGCCGCAGGAATCGGCGAAATCCAGAGCGCGCCAACGCCAATACCGCCCGCAATGCCGATGACCGTCCCGGTAATGGCGCGAATTGAAAACGGCCAATTGCGGGAAACCACGCGCCCCGCCACGTATGTCGAATCACCACCAGGCATGGCTCTGTCCGGCACGGTTTATGCACTGCGATGCCCAAACAGCAATATGGAACCGCGTTTTCGCCAGTTTGAAGTTTTGCTATGCGAACCAACAACAACACCAGGCGCAGGTGACGATTGCGCCGTACACCTTGAAGGTGGCACGATTCATATTTTGCGCTGCGTTGAATACACCCCGGATGGCGGCTTTATCGGCACCACCTATGCCGCACCAGACCGCACGACATCCTTCCCCGCAAGCGACATCACCAAAACGGCACGTATCGTCGGGATGTTGATGGGTGTTTAGAAACACTAAAGAAAACTATTCTTTTGCAAGTTGATTAAACGATAAACCCACCCCAATAGGCGATTGCGGAACCTGCAAAAATTGTCAAATCTATGACCGTGCCCACCGTAAACAGCGGGCGGCATATGGTCGCTGGTAACG